>JBEKLB010000092.1:0-18005 GCA_050010415.1 Bryobacteraceae bacterium
GGTCTACCCGTGCCTGTTAATCGTGCTGGTGATCTGCCTGATGGTGTTCCTGATCACTTTCGTGGTCCCGAAATTCGCCGAGCTGTACAACAGCATGTCGGCGCAACTGCCGGCGGCCACCCAAATCCTGATCGCCGTTGGAACCACGGCGCGGAGTTACATCCTGTTGGGGGTTGTCGCATTGATTGGCGCCGCGGTGGGGTTTCGCTTTTGGGCAAAAACCGCCAAGGGCGAAGAGCAAGTGGATCGCTGGCGGCTGCGGACGCCCGTGGTGGGCGAGATTTGGATCAAATATCAGGTGGCGCAATTCGCGCGTGTGTTGGGCACGCTGCTGGTGGGCGGAATTCCGCTGTTGCAGGCGCTGGACACGGCGTCCAGCTCGTTGGGCACCCGGCTGCTGAAAAACAGCCTGGCGGAGGCCGGCCAAAGGGTGAAGGAAGGCCAGGCGCTATCGGGGTCACTGCAGAAAACGGGCATCTTCCCCGGGCTGTCGATCGATATGATCGAAGTGGGTGAATCCACCGGCGCGCTGCCGCAAATGTTGGCGAGCGTGGCTGAATTCTACGAGGATGACGTCAACACCCGGATGACCGCGACGCTTTCGCTGATCGAGCCCGTGATCATGTTAACTATGGGCGCATTTGTGACGTTCGTATTGGTTGCGCTCTATTTGCCGATCTTCTCTTTGGCGGATACGTTGAAATGAAAACCCGAAGGAATACAAGGGAGACGAGGAATACGGGGAATACCAGGAATACAGGGAATTCTGACCATTCCTCGTATTCCTTGTCTCCCTGGTATTCCAGGGGATCTTTCAATGGCTGCTAGAGACGTTATCAAGATCGTTCAGCCCGCCGACGAAATCGCGCAGGCCAAAACACTGGCTACGCGCTATCGCTGCGATTTTGTCGACCTGCGGGAAGTCCGCATCGATCATGACCTGTTTCACTCGGTGCCGGTCGATCTGATGTTCCGCTACAACTTCGTGCCCATCAACTCTCAAAACGGGCACTTGGACATTGCGCTGGCCGATCCGCGCAACCTCAACCTGATCGACGAACTGGCCATCCTGCTGCAAAAGAAGCTGCATGTGAAGGTTGCCACGCTCTCTCAGATCTCCGATCTGCTCAAGAAAACCGAGCAGTCGCAGCGCGTGCTGGAAGAGGTTACCGAAGGCTTCACGCTGGACGTGATCGGCGAGGAAGAGAACCAGGACGAAACCCTTTCGATCGACAAGCTGACCGCCGACAGCGACATTGCGCCGGTGATCAAGCTGGTGGACACCACCATTTTCAATGCTCTGGAACGGCGCGCGAGCGATATTCACATCGAGACGCGCGACCAGGAAGTGGCTATCAAATACCGCATTGACGGCGTGCTGCATTATGCCATGCCGCCTATTTCGAAGGACTGGCATTCCACCATCATTTCGCGCATCAAGGTGATGAGCGAGCTGGATATCGCCGAGCGTCGCACGCCGCAAGACGGCCGTTTCCGAGTGCGCTACAAGGGCCGCCTGATCGACTTCCGCGTTTCCATCATGCCCACCATTCACGGCGAAGACGCCGTGCTGCGCGTGCTGGACAAAGAATCCATGAGCGAAAAGTTTGCCAAGCTTTCGCTCGACGTGGTCGGCTTCTCGGAGGCTGACCTGGTGAAGTTCCGGCGCTATATCAAGGAGCCCTACGGGATGGTGCTGGTCACCGGTCCCACCGGCTCCGGCAAGACCACTACCCTCTATGCCGGCGTGAGTGAGATCAAGAACGACGAAGACAAGATCATCACCATCGAAGATCCCGTCGAATACCAGATCAAAGGCATCACGCAAATTCCGGTGAACGAGAAGAAGGGACTGACCTTCGCGCGGGGCCTGCGCTCCATCCTGCGTCACGATCCGGACAAGATCATGGTGGGTGAAATCCGCGACCAGGAGACGGCGCAGATTGCGATTAACGCCGCGCTTACCGGCCACCTGGTTTTCACCACGGTTCACGCCAACAACGTGCTGGACGTTCTGGGCCGCTTCCTGAACATGGGCGTGGAGCCGTATAATTTCGTGTCTGCGCTCAATTGCATCCTGGCGCAGCGGCTGGTCCGCGTGATTTGCGTGTACTGCAAGGCACCGGTGCAGTATCCCGATTCTTATTTGATCGAGAGCGGCCTCAACCCCGAGGAATGGCGTGACGTGACGCTGTACGAAGGCCCGGGCTGCTTTGAATGCGGCGGAACCGGATTCCGCGGCCGAACGGCCATTCATGAGCTGCTGGACCTAAGCGAGCACATCCGCGAAATGATTCTCGACAAGCGCCCGGCATCGGAAATCAAGCGCGCGGCGCGCGACGAAGGCATGACATTCCTGCGCGATCACGCCATCGACAAGGCGCGCGAAGGAGTGACGACGTTGAAGGAAATCAACAAGGTAACCTTCATCGAAGGCTAGGCACCCATGAGCGCTTTCGCCAATCTGCTGCAGGATCCACCGCCCACACACGCCTTCGAGTTGTCCGAAGAGGGCTTGGCCTTCGCGCCCGTGTCTGAGCCGAAGCTGGCGGAATTCGCGCGCTTCGAGCCGGGCGTGCTGCTGGTTTCGCCGCTGCACGACAACATCCAGCAGCCACAAGTTCTGCTCGATCATATTAAGTCCCTGGCGCCCGCCAACGGCAGCCGCAAACGTCGCGCCGCGGTCATTTTGCCGGATTACTGTGCGCGCGTGGCGGTGCTCGATTTCGACACTTTCCCGACCGACCCGGACGAGCAGCAGGCGCTGGTGCGTTTTCGTCTGAAGAAGAGCGTACCGTTTGAAGTAGAAACCGCGATGGTGAGTTACGTCGTACAGCCTCGCTCTAATGGCTCAAAGATTGAAGTGCTGGCCGCGGTGATCTCTTCCGACATCGTGGTCCAATATGAAGCGCCCTTCCGAGCGGCCGGCTTTCATCCCGGCCTGGTGACCATATCCACGCTCGCGGCGCTCAATCTTCTAGCTCCGGACGGCATCACTTTGCTGGTAAAGCTGAGCGGACGGGTTCTCTCGGTGCTGGTGCTCCAGGAGAGCTCGGTGAATTTGGCGCGCTGCATAGAAATGGAGGGAGGGCGGCTGGACGACATTGAATCCGTTCTGCATCCCACCATCGCCTATATCGAGGATGAGCTGAAAGGACGTCCGAAGCAGATTTGGCTCGCGGGATTCGGACCGGAGATGGAACAATTAGCGCCACGCTGGGAGCAGGAATGGGGTGTGGCTGTCCAAGGGGTCCGCTCGCGTTTTGGCCAGCCCGCAAAGGGCAACGTCGGCTTGCTTGGATACTTGGAATCGGTGGCTTAACCAATGGCGTTGCGCGTACCCATCAATCTGGCAAGCGAACCGTTCCGGAGAGACCGCGCGTTGCTGGTTGGCTCAGCGGCGCTAGCTGTCGTACTGAGCGTGCTGCTGATTTACCAGGTGACCGCCATTCTGGCGGAACGGCATCAAGCGGCCGACATCCGTATCACGATTGACCGTCAGAACGCGCAGCTAAAGACCATTGCGGCGCAGCAAGCCACGTTGAACGCCACGCTCCGCAGACCTGAAAATGCAGAGGTCCTGGAACGCAGTGTGTTTCTGAACACCCTGATCGAGCGCAAGGCCATCAGCTGGACCAAGATATTCGCGGACCTGGAGAAGGTGATGCCGTACAATGTGCGGCTGGTTTCGGTGCGCCTGCCTGAGGTGGATATGAATAACCAGGTTCTGCTCGACATGGTGGTGGGGGCCAAAGACGTTCCGCCCATCCTGGACCTGTTCCGCAAGCTGGAAGGCTCCCCGCAGTTTGGCAACACCAGCGTGCAATCGTCGGCGCCGCCCTCGCAAACCGATCCCTTCTATCGCTATCACTTCACGGTGACCTATGCTCAGAAGCTCTAATGTGAGGAGACGCTTTAGCGCGTGGCCCGCCAGCAATCCGCGCACGTTGATCCGCGTGGGGCTGGGTGTGTTGGCGGCGGCGAACCTTGTGGCGCTGTATTTTGTGATTCGTCCCATCGGCGGTTCCGCGCAGGAATTGGCGCAACAGTCGCTCGATATGCGGTCGGCCATCCGGCAGCAGCAGGGCGTGCTGGAACGGACAAGGCTGCTGGCAGGCAAGATTCAAAGTGGACGCGGCGAAGGCGACCAGTTCATGGGCCATTACTTCCTTCCGCGCCGGTCCGCGTACTCCACCATCATTGCCGAATTGAACGATTTGGCCGGCCAGTCCAAGATCACACCGCGCGACAGCGCCCTCGCTCTGGAGGCGGTGGATGGTAGCGATACCCTGGATATGATGCAGATTTCGGCCAATTTTGAGGGCCTGTATCCGGACGTGATCCGTTTCATCAATCTGATCGACAAGTCTGACCGGCTGCTGATCGTTGAGAGCCTGAACGCGACGCCGCAACAATCCGGCGGGCGGCTGAATGTGACGCTGAAGCTGGATACATTCGTACGGGAGGACGGTTCGGCGCAATGAACCTGGTTCCGTCCAAGTTAGGGGCCGACCCCAAGAAGATCGGGTTCCTGGTGGGTCTGGTAGTGGTCGCGGTGGTGGTCTATTTCTATAACAGCAACTCGGGCGGAGGCACGGCTTCGGCGCCCATCGTCAGCCGCGCGCCGGTTGCGACGGCATCGGGCGCAGGTTCGCGCGTGGGCGCTCGATCCACCTACCGCGACGTGCAGCAGACGGCCGGAGGCGCGAGTGCATTTAAACCGTCGCTGAAGCCCAAGAACATCGATACCACCAGCGTGGATCCGACTCTGCGGCTGGATCTGATGGCGAAGCTAAAAACGGTAAACGTGGAAGCCGGAACGCGGTCGCTTTTTGAGATCGGCGCGGCGCCGCCGCCCGAAGCGGCCAAGCTCGGCAAGGAGCCGGAAAAGATCGCAATCGCTCACCCCTTCATCGGTCCGGTACAGCCCAAGCCCGTGGAACCAGCGCCCGAGCCCAAGGCGCCGCCGATTCCGCTGAAATTCTACGGCTTCGTCAACAAGACGAAGGTGGGGGACAAGCGCGCGTTTTTCCTGGATGGAGAAGACATCGTGATCGCCGGCGAGGGCGACATGATCAAGAAGCGCTACAAGATTGTTCGCATCGGCGTAAATTCGGCCGTGGTGGAAGATACAGAATTTAAGAGCAATAATCAGCAGACGCTGCCACTGGAAGCGGAGTTGGCCGGATGAAACGCCCAAGGCAAAAGACTGGCGAGTCAGGCTTTGCACTGCTGCTGGTGTTCGTGATGGCCGCGGCCATCGCGATCACGCTATACATCGAAGTGCCGCGCATCGCGTTTGAATCGCAGCGGGCGCGTGAGCAGATGGCTATCGATCGCGGCCTGCAATACAAGCGCGCCATCCAGCTCTTTTACCGGAAATATCAGATCTACCCGCAGTCGCTGGACGACTTGGAGACCAGCCGTAATATTCGTTTTCTGCGCCACCGTTACTTAGACCCCTTGACCGGTAAGGACTGGCGTCTGCTGCACGTCGGGCCGGCGGGACAGCTCACCGATTCACTGATCCAGCCCCCGCCTCCGCTGCCGGGCAGCAGCACGGGCAGCGGTCCGAATGCACAGAGCTCACCCTTCTCGCAAAACTCCAGTTCCTCGCAAAACTCCAGTCCGTTTCAGAACGCCGGCTCATCGCAGAACCCCTCTGGGCAAGCTCCTAATTCGTCGCAGCAGGGAGGAACCCCGAATCCCAACGATCCCAATGCGCAACCGCCGGATCCATTGAACATGGCGTTGAGGAGGCCGAGCGACCGCATCATCGGAGCAGGTGGTGTCGCAGGTGGTGTCGCAGGCGGCGCAACGGGCGGAGTGCCTGGGGGCGTCGCTTTCGGTGGAGATCCTGGCGGCGATCAGCCTCCGATCACCGAACCCGATCCCGGTCAGCCCGCGCAACCGATCCAACAGCCAGCGGATCCCAATGCGCCGAACGCCCCGCAAGATCCATCGGTGCCCGGAGTCCCAGGGCAACCTGGAGTACCCGGAGATCCGAATGCGCCCGGGCAGCCGGTTAATCCACAGGATCCTTCGCAACCGTCTCCCTCACAACCATCTCAGGCGCCGCAGCCTCCGGTGCAATTTCCGCCCGGGCTAATTCCGCAGCAACCGGGATCGACGCCGGGCCAAACGCCAACTCCCACGCCGGGATTTCCGCAAGCTCCAGGGCAGCCTTCCGGGCCGTCATTCGGACAAACCGCGACGCCGCCCCAGGGCGCTCCCGCCCAAAGTGCGTCCAACCTGATCCAGCAGATCCTTACCCAGCCGCGCCAGCCTCCCTCTGCCACCAGTGGATTTACTACCGGAAACACGGGCGGAATCGCGGGCGTGGCAAGCACGGCGGAAGGCAAAGGAATTCACGTGATCAACGATCACGCTAAGTACAAAGAGTGGGAGTTTGTTTACGACCTGAAGAAAGACAAGACCGTAGTTGGCGCCGCGGCGGTGAATGCGCAACAGAACGTCCAGCAGCAAATGCAGCAGAATCAAAACGGGGGCGGGCCACTCAGCGGCAGTCCGTTTGGAAGCAGTTCCACCAGCTCCAGCCCGTTCAATTCCAGTCCAACCAGTTCCCCGAACTCAGGCGGAAATACGGCTCCGACCACTCCGCCGCCTACGCAGTAGCTTCCCCTACAAGATCAAATGAACATCTCTTCGTCGCTGGTGGCCCGGTCCACCGTCGAACGGTCTCCACGCGCCAGCGCGCCCAACGCCGCCCGCACTCCAGCCGCAATGCCGTTCAACTCGCGCAAGGGCCGCATAATGCCATCGTGGACCACCGCTACCGTCTCGTGGGCGCGGGTCAGCGTATCGTCCAGCACCAGCTCCACGCGCTCCATTTGCACCTTGGCGCGCCCGGCGGCGTCGCCCACCACGTCCTCCACAATGGCCAACTGGCGTTTCGTGGAATCCAAAATATCGTTGGCGCGCGTGGTGATCTCCGTGATCTGGCGGCCGCTCTGCTCCACGGCCACATTCGTCTTTTCGACCAGACTTTCCACCTTCGGCAGGAGCGGATTTATGGCCTCCTGCAGCGATTTGATGGTCTTATAAATCCCAGCCAACATCCCCGCCTGGATGCACAGCGCGATGGCGGAGATGATGACGAAGGCGGTCATCACATATAGCAGAGCAGTCTCACTCATGGTAGGCCTCGGACGGAACAACGTGCGTTCCGCGTCATTTCGTTAGATGTGTTCCGCGTCGTTCGGAGTGGTGGTTACGGCTTCGCGATAAGCCTGCTTGCCGGCCTCTACCGCCGCCACTAAATTGTCGCGCTGGCGCGTTACTGTCGATTTGCCGCGTTCAATCGCCTCGGTCGCCTGATCCCGCACTTCGAAGCTCCGCCGCTTCAGGTATTCTTTTCCCTCATCGGCTTTGGACCGTAGAAGTTCCCTGGTTTCCGGTCCGGATTTCGGAGCAAACAGCAATCCTGCCGCTACACCCAGTCCCAGTCCCAGAAAGAAATACGAAAACTTGTTGTCATCATCCATGTTGGACGTCCTTTCTTTCTTACAACATCAGACTCACTTCTACAATAGCAGCCTAGAATCTGCTAGCGTAAGCCTGTAATTGTTGGTGTTGCAATATCATGGCCAAACGACAGCCACAATTGTTAGACCGCGATAAGCTCCTGAACGTTGCACTGCGCGCTCTGGGTGGACGCGCGCATTCTTCGGGCGAGCTGCGTGAGAAACTTCGCCGCCGCGCGCAAAACAACGAGGACGTGGATGCGGTCCTCGCAAAACTGAAGGAAACCGGTTATTTGAATGATCGCCAGTTCGCGGAAAGCTACGCCTCTGCCCGGCTTCAAAATCAAGGCTTGGGAAAGATGCGGGTGTTGCGGGACTTGCGCCAGCGGCGCGTGGCGCCCAAGCTTGCCGAACAGGTGACCGAGCAGACTTACCAGAAGACCAATGAAGGCGATCTGATCGAGGATTTTCTGCGCCGCAAGTATCGCGGAAAAGATCTGAAACAATTTCTGAGCGAGGAAAAGAATCTGGCCGGGGCGTTTCGCCGTCTGCGCTACGCGGGATTTTCGGCGGGGCAATCGATTCGCGTACTGAAGCGCTTCGCCAATCAGCCGGAGGTGCTGGACGCGCTGGAAGGCGAGGAGGCGGAAGACCAATAATCGTTCGCGGTGCGCGATAGTACGGTGAAGAGCTCGACGGCGCAGAATAGAATCCAGACTGCCACTGTAGGGTTGAAGCCAAGCATCAAAACGCACAAGCCGGCGCCAGCCTCAAGAATGTCGGCAGTCACGATAAGCGCTCGCGATGGAACTTTTCGACGAAGGAGCAACCACGCCGTTATTAGGTGAACGCCGCCTAGAACTAGCAGCGCCGGAAGCACAAGCATCACAAACATCAGTTCGACGAACAATCCGGCGAACCCGTCGTTGGGAGGCCCTGCCGCGAGGATTTTTCGCCCGAAGAACAGGAGCACGGGGGCTAGGTTCACCAGTGCCTTGAATCCTTCCATCCACAGCAAAGCTGTGAACCTGGTTCTCGCGAGCTGGTCATCGCCTGAGGGGATCACAATCCTATGATCGGCCCAGCGGACCTTTTCAGTAGGTGCAGGCTTTATCGAACGAAGACCGTCACCAGCACACCCGCTACGATTAAGCCTGCGCCGAGCACATTCCCCAGGTGAGGCTTCTCGCCTAAAAAAATGAAAGCCATTGTAACTGCCAGCGCCACGCTCAGCTTGTCGATCGGCGCCACGCGCGAAGCCTCGCCCAACTGCAGAGCCTTGTAGTAGAACAACCACGAAAGGCCGGTCGCGATGGCGGAGAGAAAGAGGAATAGGAACGAATGGCGCGAAATGCGAAACAGGTCGGAGGCGTTGCCTTGCACCATAACGATGCCCCAGGCGAAGAACACGATGATCGCCGTACGGAACGCTACCGCTAGATTGCTGTCCACGCCCTGGACGCCGATCTTGCCGAAGATCGCTACCAGCGCGGCGAAGAAGGCAGAGAGAACGGCGTAGGTTGCCCAATTCATGCGGCCCGATTCATTTCGCCGGCAGTATCACCGGCTCTGCGTTTTTGCTCCAGCCCGACAGTTTGATCTTCCCTTCGGCATGCACCACGCCGTTCAGCATGCCGGTGGTGTTGAACGGCGTCGCGATGTTGCCTTTCGGGTCCAACGCGATCACACCGCCGTCGCCATTTTGTTCCACCAGCTCTTTCATCACCACGTCGTTCGCGGCCTGCTCCAGCGTGACGTGCAGGTAGCGCACGCGCGCGCAAATGTCCGACGCCACCACGTTGCGCATGAAATACTCGCCGGTGCCGGTGGCTGAGACCGCGCAGCTTTCGTTGTTGGCATAGGTCCCAGCGCCGATGATGGGTGAGTCTCCCACGCGCCCCGGCATCTTCAGCACCGTGCCGCCGGTTGACGTACCGGCCGCCAGATTCCCCGCCAGATCGAGCGCCACCACTCCGACCGTGCCGTGTCCGCTGGGTGGCGCCTTGTCTTTCTCGGCGTCCTGAAAGCGCTTCCATTCGCGGTCGGTATAAAAATAATACGGCGAGACCAGATCGATGCCTTGCGACTTTGCGAACTCCTCCGCGCCATCCGCCACCAACAAAACGTGTGGGGTCTTCTGCATCACCAGGCGCGCCAGATGGATCGGATTGGCGATATGCTTCACCGACGCGACGGAGCCGGCCTGCAACGATTTCCCGTCCATGATGGCCGCGTCCATCTCCGGCACCCCGTCCCGGGTGTAGTAAGCGCCCCGGCCCGCGTCGTACAGACCGGAGTCCTCCATCACCTTGATGGTAGCTTCCACCGCATCGATGCTCGCCCCGCCGCGCATCAGAACCGCGTATCCGGCTTGGATGGCCTTGACCATGCCAGCGCGCCGCGCTTCGATGGCCGCGGGGGTCATCTTGGTATAGTCGCCGGCCCCGCCGTGGGCCACCAGCACGAAGTCCTTGGCTGCCTGTGCTGACACGGCGAGAAGAAAAAACGACGCGAGCGTGATGGTTCTCATGGAAACTATTGTGGCTCTATTCGGGCCGCCTTATTTAGGCCGGCTTATTTGTTCCAGCTTATTTGGGCCAGCAGGGCGTCGGGTCCCAGCCGGATGCGTCAGCGGCCTTCTTGAAAGTGTAGGTCCGCAGGAACGGCTGGTTGAGATATGCGGGGTCTTCGACGGACGCGGTCACCGCCAGATAGACATCACCCTGCTGTCCAGTGACGATGTTCATATACTCGGTGAGAACTGCATTCGCGCTGTACGGCACGCCGTTCTTGCGAATGTAGCCGGGCTTCATGTGGGTGGTGACCACTTTCAGAGATCCCTCGTGCGGCGGCGCGGCCGCTGCTCCTCGGGGAGTGGGCCGAACCTGCCATTGGGCGACGGAGTATCCCTGCCAGCTGGAGTCGCCCGCAGGATCCGGTCCCTGGCCGAAATGCAGGATACGGGTTTGCGTTCCCGAGTCTGCGTCGATCTGCAAAGTATTCTCGTCTTTCCAAGCCACATGCAGACGTCCCGGCCGCTGCATCACGCCCACCGCGCCATAGGCCTTGCATTGTGCGCCGTCGCTGGTGTCCTTATCCGGATCCCAGGCCATGGCGATCTTGCGCGCATCGGCGTTGATGGGCAAATAGGCGATGTCACCTTTTTGAGGAGTGACGCGGAAACGCCACTCATCGACAATTTGCGAAACCCAATAACCGGTGAGATCGATGGGAGCGGAAGCTTCGGCCGATCGCGGGGCAGTTGCTGGACGCTGCGCATAGAGGGCCGCGGAGAACGCTGCCAGGATCAATAAACGCCGCATGGTTTACTTCGCTTTGCTCAAGCTGGTATACGCCGCTTCGACAAACATGTCGGGCGTCCAGAAGGTATTTTTGTCGTAGCGCGGGTCCCAATCGGCAGTGGGCTTGGCCGCTTTCACTTGTGCCAGCGTCATATCGCGCTTCATCATGGCGCGGATGCGGTCCCGAATAATAGTCGCCATGTCGCGATAATAAGCCACGTCTGCGGTGTCGCAGATCCGGCCATGGCCGGGAATGACCAGCGTTCCACCTTCGGTTCGAAATTCAGAGACGGAGAGATCGAGAATGTGATTCAATCCGTCGATCACCCCTTGCAAGCTGCCACCGTTCGCGACATCGATGATGGGGAAACTGGTGGTGAGAAAAATGTCGCCGGCGCTGATGACATCGGAGCCGCGGAAGAACACGATGCTATCGCCATCTGTGTGCGCGGCCGGTTCATGGAAAATCTGGATTCCCTCGCCGTTAAAAAACTGGCTCAGCTTCATCTGATTGCCGAGGAAGGTGAGCGTCGGCAGGGCTTTGAACGAGACCGTTGGTTTGCCGTTGGGGCTCAAACGGTCCAGCACTTTTTCGTGCGACACGATGGTCGCGCCTTCCGTAGCGTCGCCGATATCGCCGATCACATTGCCGCCCGTGATGGTTTTGCCCGCTTCGCCGATCTTCTCGTTGCCGCCGATGTGATCCGGATGAAGGTGGGTATTGATGATGTAGCGGATGGGCTTGGCGGGCGCTCCGTTTGCGCTCACGCGCTGGCGCAACTGATCGATAGCGGCCAGAACCTGGTCGGTCATTTGCGCCAGGCCGGAATCCACCAGCAGGACGCCGTCCGGCCCGATGGAAACCGTGATGTTGCCACCCGCGCCGGCCAGCATGTAGATGTGGCCACGGACCGGGACAATCTCTACGTGCGGTTTCGGCTGCGCGAAGGCGCCGGCCACTGCAAGCGAGAGCCCTAGGATCGCCGTCTTCATTTGGCTCCGTTCGCCGCCCGGATCAGTTTTCTCGCCGCTTCAGGATACATGCTGTCCGCGCCACCCATGGTCACTTCGGCCGGCAAGTTGTATTTCTTCGCAAATTCGCCCAGAAACGGATTGGCGCCGGGCATATAGTGCGGCACGTCGCCCTTCGGCCGCACCACCTCTTCCACCACGTCACAGGGGTAAGGGGGAATCTGCTGATTCAGCGCCAGCCGATATTCGGAGCTGCGAATCATGGGCTCCGTCAAGTAGACCGGATCGTAGGCGATCAAGATCCAGGTGAGGTAATCGCCGCGCCGGATCCAATACTGCGTGAGCGTGGCAAGGTCGCTGGAGGGGACGCCGTTGCGCCGATAATAATCCTCTTTGAGATGCGTGGTGGTGATCTTCAGCATGTCGCCAACGAACTCCGCGGTGGAGAAGCCGCCCCAGGTGTGAGCCGCGAATTCGGAGGGACGCGGACGGCCGTCCATGAAGTAAGGATTATCGATGGAGCGCAGCCACTCGGCGTGCCAGGCGGTGATCTGACGCGTCACCGGGTCCACTTCCTTCCAGATCCGCACTTGCGACGGGCCGCGCGAGATGTACATCGCCCCGTGCGGCCTGCACTGCCACTCGGGCAAGGTCTGATAGGACGCTTCCCAAGCCTCCGACCGCAACAACGACGCGTGGCTCAGCGGAATGCCGATGAACTCGCCGATATACGGATTTCCGGTGTTGTCTTCGTCCTGAACCGGCGCCCATTCGCCGGAGAAATCCATCTGCGCGAACGCGGATGAAGCGGCCAGTAAGAACAATAGCGTAGCCTTCATGAAAGCCCTCTCGGACAGCCGGGCATCATTATATAACTTGCGGAATGTCAGGTGATGGAGGGAGGAGCAAAATGCGCGAGGCGCCGGCGCAGTGTCTCATACGCGCGGAACAGGAGCGACTTGAGCGCGGGAATGGAACACTCCAGAACTTCGGCGATGGCCGCGTAATCCATGCCTTCATACTTGTGCATCAGGACCGCCGCGAGCTGCTTGGCGGGCAGGCTGTCAATGGCGTCGCGAATTTCCCTGGCGTGGTGCTCGGCCAGCAATTGCTGATCGGCACGCAGAGTCTGATCCGGCACCTGGATGCGGCGGGCATCATAATAGAGTCCCGCGTCCAACCGCAGATGCGCGGTTTCACGGCGCGTGTCACGGCGCCAGTTGAGCGCAACATTGGTGGTGATGCGAAACAGCCAGGTGCTGAACTTGGCTTCCGGCTGATATCGATTGCGGAAGCGATAGACTCGCAGGAAGACATCCTGCGCCAGCTCCTCGGCGATGGCACGGTTGCGCACCAGCCGATACAGATGGTTGACTACCTGGCTGCGGTGCCGCGCGAGCAGGGTCTCAAAGCTGGGTTCGTGCCCTCCGCAAACCCTTACCATTAAAGCCGCATCCGGATCGAGAGCCCACTCAGACACCATGCAGTTTAGAACGCTTGGCGCCGCCGCTCCGTTTCTCCCGGTGCTGTAATGATTCGTAAACTAAGGGACGCGTTCCTGATGCTCTGGAAAAACGGCGAAGCCTTCGGGCGGAGGATATAAACTGTACAGCAGGCTGAGCCGCTTGCGCATGTGGCGGCTGGGCAACTGGCGCGGGCCGGTTTCCACGTCGATGTCGCAGCAGATCCCGTGCAGGTAGAGCGTGAGGGTATCGATCAGCGATTGCCGGACGTAATCGCGAAAAGGCTTGGTTTCCTTGCGAACGTTTGTCTCGCGCCGCAGCAGAGCCTGCTTCATGTGCCAGCTCTCTTCGTCCACCTCGCCGTGTACGCGAGCGTTCATCTCCTCGCGCAGCAGCGAGCTGTATTGCAACAAGGCTTCATCGGAACCATGATCGGCGGCCAGAGTGGCCAGCACGTGATAGAAGCGGTAATGATATTCCGATACGTCCTGATCCTTGAGGGCGAAGACCAGTACCTCTTCTTTATCGAAGCGCACTTGAGTGGCCCAAGAGGCCCGGCTATCCGGCGGCTTTTCGGTGACCACGAATTCATCGCGCCGAATGGTCCCCTTTTCCTTTCCATCCGCGCGCTCCAGATAAGGGACCAGCATGATGGACACCTTCGGCAGCAGCGCAGAGATGGCCGGGGGCAGGGCGGCGATCGGCTCTTCCAGGTACTCCTTGACATCCTCCTCGCTCAACGGCACGGAGGCGCAGAAGTAAGAAAAGGTATTGCTGAGCGGGATCATCGCGTCGCGGAAGCGCTCAGCGAACTGGCCAACGCTCAACTTAGAAAGATCGGGTTGCGCGGACATCGGTTGGTGGGATCGGTCGCCTTCATTCTAACACGCGGGCTTAAGAGGGCCTGCTGAAGAAGGGGACCGATTTGTTAGGGCGGGGCGATTTGAACGCGCGACCCCCTGCGCCCAAGGTCTACTGTCGTCCCTTCACCAGGATCACTCAATGGGTCTTGGAAGGGTCTGGATCTGTTCGGAAAGGAGAGCCCTTTGATCGGCCGACAGATCGTCTTTAACCCATTCAAAATAGCGCCGAAGCTCGCCGCTTCCATTTAGCGCATCTTCCATATCGCCATGAGCTGCCAGTTCCCTTACCTGGATCACAGCGCTCCTGAGAAAATCTGCTCGCAACCGCATCACTGTCTCGTCTGCGTTGGCGATCACGCGAATCTGAGAGCAATGAATGGGCCAGGCCGCTTGACGCTAGAATCTAATGGAACAGGGCGCCCGCGTTCAACAGGTTTCTGTCGATTCTTTCCTGCGACGAACGTCCCAAGCGAGGAAGAAATACGACCTGGCCGACGGCTACCTATTCGTTACGCCCCGTCGCCTCATCAGTAACCGTATTGGCATACCTGGACCTAATTTGCTCAGGAACGGGTCGGCAACGCGCTTCAACTGAGTCGTTTTCTCGCTTGCTTTCTCGGTTTGCGCGGCGCTCGTTTCTTCGCCTTCTTGACAAGCTTTCCGCTCGGCTTTGGTGGCTCCTCGGCGCGTACCATGCCGGTTTTCCTAGCGAAAGTGCCCAGGGCAGACCCTATTGCCTTTGCAGCTCCTTGCAAGACCTCCCCGACACCGGCTTCCGTCTTTTGAACAGTTTTCTTCCGTGCTGCCATGGTTACCTAAGCTTATTACATTGGCGCTCTGTGAGTCGGCGTCGTTGCGAGACGCGGAGCGATGAGGTCGTTGCCGGCTAAGTCCGAAAACGATTCACTGCTTTTTCAGAACGCCGGCGTATCAGCGCTGCTACCTTCTGGGCGACCGGGTGCGCGGTCTCCAGTTTTGGGAGAGTGGCCATGACCCTTTCGGACAGTTCCACGACGCGGTCACGTGCCAGAGGCTTGCCAAGGCCCGCCTCCTCCGCAAGCTGTTCAAAGTTCTCAGCTGTCACTTTTTCTGATGAATATTCGTCGCCGATCCGCATAGCCATGTCTCGGCTAAGCTCGGGATAGTAGACGGTACTGACGACATCGTAGAGCGGCGCGAGCCTGACCTCGAGATTCTCAGTCCCAGTGCCACGATGGAGCAGCGAGAAGTTCTTTCCATGCGCATCGTTGTTGCCGACGAGGTAGTTGTATATCACCGCATCCAGAAGACGCGCCAGGTCGATCACGGGCGCGCTTGAGACTTCGCGCAGCAATGCAAAACACTGCTTGAGCGAGGGGCCGCCTTCCTTTTGATATTTTTGTTCAGAAACAATACTGAGAGCTGGGCAGAAATCTTCCCGGTGGAGCCGCTCAAGCATCGGCTCGCCGCTCGGCGCTGTCCGGTGAATCCGGTCGAAGCGCTCCACGAGCAGATAGTCGATACCTTCGACGTTTCTCGTTTCCACGGCAGCCGCCGACAACCCGGCCGCTGCGGCCAGTTTCATGCATAGTGCCTCGTTGAAGACGACTCCGTCGAACCGCTCGACAGCCGGTTTAGGGATGTGTGTGCTCGGTGCGCCGCCCAGGGGCAGGCAGATCTTGCCGCCTTCGATGCGCACCGCGACTTTGTCCTGCGCTCCGGCAGGCCTTGGCCGTGTGCAACAAACGTGACGGCTCCCGCGCATTCGCCTCCGATCCGCTCCAACATCGCGTAGTCGTTGCGCGCACTGATTCCTAGACTGCGGGCGATGATTTCGCGTTTGCTGTCCTCCGGCAGAACGCCGGCGAAGAAGCCTCGGCACTGCTTGCGTCGGAAGCGCTCTTTCGTCAAGGGCAACGATTGGGACAGAGGCGTGGCACCGGACCTGTCCAACCAGCTTTCAACGTACTGGAAGCTCAGGTCCCCACCGTCGTCCTGAACAAGATGGCCGACGAGATCGTTCTGAAGATAAACGTCAAGAGTTCTGGCCATCCGGTTAGTCTTCCTTAGCCGAAGTTGGTGGTGGCGTCAGCGTTATCTTGATGCCGAGCGTATTCAAAACTTTCAGAGCTTTTCCGATCTCGCAGGTATCCTTGCCCTTTTCGAGGTCGATGATGAACCGTATTCCGGTTCCGGAGGTCAGAGCAAGGTCCTTCTGCGTAACACCCAGGTTCTTGCGGGTCTCGCGGATCAGTTTGCCAATTTGCTCAGGGGTATATCTCAAACAAGCTCTCCGTAACTTCCCGTACGGTAATTTACACCTTTTGCGAGGCGAAGCTCTGTTAAATATTACCGTTCGGGAACATTAGTCGAAAAACGATGAGGAACATTGAAAACATTCCCGTTCGGGAAGCGGCGACTCCGGGAGTCGCACAATGAATGCGCGGCCTGAATGTTCAACCGCTATTGTGCAGTCGCCAAGACCATGTAGCCCAGCAACAACGGTTTGGTCGGGGCGGGGCGATTTGAACGCCCGACCCCCTGCGCCCAAGGCGGATTGCGGCCAGCCGCCAAAGTCGCCCATTTTCAGCGCGTTCTCCTTCAATAAGATGCGAGCCGCTTATTGAACCCTGTTGAGCCTTCTGGAAACCTCGGCTTTTCGTGTCCTCAATTTCATCTACACCTTCGGAGTCTTTTGCAATTTCTTCTGCCGACCACCAATTGTCGTATCATGCGGTCTGATGATTGGTGCCCTCCCCAATCCGCGGTTCAAGCTTACTTTATGAGATAACCCGGTTGTGAACTACTTGCTCGGTCTGATCTTTTTCGCTTCCCGAGCTACATCCTTCTCGCTGACCTTACCAGTGGCCTCTCTCATGTGGCCCAGGGTCGCATCCGAGCGGAATTGGGGTATCGGATAAGGTAGGTTCTTGTTTAGTGTGTCGCTACGCTTCTGTCGAATTTCGCCGTCCTCATCGCGCTGGCGGTTGTCGAGACCTGGCTGTTTCATTAGATGTACCTCGTGCTTGGATAAACCACGTCGAATTGCGATTTCTATATTTCTATTTGCTTTATACCATTTCTTCAGGTCCCATTGAGTGATGATATTCCCGAGCGGCCGGGCCGAGGACTGAACGTTAGGATGCCCCGTGACGGAGGAGAGAATACAGCTCCGAACGCCCGCAGAGCGCTCTACGTTACCGATCCCAAGAGGCATTTCGGAACGCAGGCATGAGCTACCTAAGCTAATTGGCGACGCTTCTGTCCAGTTTGCGGGCCTGAGAGTTGTTGTGAGTCCGAATCAACCATCATTCTGCGCGCGGTCGGGTCCGCCTGCACGCTCGGGTTGGACCGATGCAATCACTCGGATCTTGCCCTCCTGAGGCGGGGGCAGGAGAATTCCGAACGACGCGCGCGTCTTGGCTCCGGCGAGCGTCGGCTCGGGAATGTCGGCTGCGTGAACCTCCACCGTAATCTTGTCTTCGTGCGCGAAGCCTTTCCAGAGACGTGCGATGTAGGGCTTCGCAGCTTCCCCGACTGAACGGTTTCGCTTGTTCTCCTTTGACACTTCCAAGCTCTCATCATCTGCTAGGAGGTCATTCCAAATCTTCCCTCGAAGATGGGCGACGGCTGTGTCGCGATCTTTGAATCCCAAGATCCTGGCGACCTCATCATTCAGAGAGATGATCTTCGAGTCTTCATCAGCGCGCACGTAAGGTACGGGAACCTTGGCCATGACTCGGTCCACGGTCTCAAAAGCTCTGTGCTGCTCCCTTAACCTGAGACCAAAATCAGCGAACACGAGGCTGAATAGGAGGAGCAACACGACCAGCGCTGCACCAGCAATCGCGGCCAGGAGTGTCATATGCCGTCCAAATCCAATTATGTTTAACTTACAGAGCAGGAGCACCGGCAGACGTCGGCCTTCCGAGTTGCCATCGC
>JBEKLB010000093.1:0-17791 GCA_050010415.1 Bryobacteraceae bacterium
CCTGCTGGGCCGGACGCTCGAATGGAAGCAGCTTTCGGACGCCGCCGAGCTGATGGACGAACTGACCGCGATGGTGCGCGAATTTGGCGTGGCGCCGCAATATATCCGCGATCTATGTGGAATTTATCGCGAGACCCGCCGCGCGCCCGGCGCCAAGCGACTGGAGCGTCCCTGGCGCTTCCATCGCCGCTTGCTGCGCATCTTATTTGTGCCACGGCCGGGCGGATCGCGTGCCCGCGATTTTCAAAAAGCGCGCGCCAGCCTGATCGCGGACTTAGTGGGCAAGAACCCCGCCAACATCAAGTTGCGCCCGTCGGGCCGCGTAGCGTTAGAATGGGCAAGGCTCTCGACCGAGGGTCCATCGAATGACTAGGACCGTGGCGCACGCACTCTTGCGTGCCGCGTCGACACTCATGCCGACGCTCCAATAGAAGAGGTTTGGATGGCTGATATCGAGCAGACAGAGCAAGAACCACGCACTTCGGAAGCTGAAGCGGCTCCGCGCCCGGAAGCCGAGGCGCCAAAAGCAGCGCGTCCCGAGAGCAAGCCGCAAGGCGATCGTCCGCCCCAAGGACCACGACGCGAGGGCGGAGGCCAAGGTCAGCCAGGTCGTGGTGCACCGGGAGGCCGCGAAGGTGCCCGAGGACCGGGCGGCGGAGATCGCGGCGATCGTCCGCAAGGCCGCGGTGGCCCGCCAGGTGGACGCGGCGAGCGAGGTGACGACCGGCGTGGTGGCGATCGCGATCGTGGCCGTTTCGAAGGCCCGCCGGAAATCGATATCGAAAAACTGATCTCCGATCCGTTGTATCTCGACAATCAGGCGCACGGCGTGGTTAGCCGCATGCGCGATATGGACTCCGGTACCAAGAGCCAATTACGCCGTCTCTACAACGCAGTTCGCCGCGCAGTGCGCGCGCCGGAAAGTGAACGGCAGCAGCAATTCGTCATGTTGCGGGCGCGTCTGGCTTACACCATCGCGCGCCATTCCTTGCGCAGCCTCGATTCGCTCGAGAAGCTGCTATTGCAGGTGACGCGCAAGAACGACGCCCGCGGCTACGAACGCTTCCGCGATCTTTTCGAAGCCATCGTTGCTTATAACGAATAACTTGGGCTTACAACGAATAAACCAGAATCCAGGAAACCCGCCGACATGAGTTCGCATACCGCGCAAACGGAATTGAAGTTGATTGGAAAGTTGATCGTCGAAGGCGATATCGCCTGCCAGACCGGGCTACACATCGGGGCCGGGAAGGGATCGCTCGAAATCGGCGGCGCCGATAATCCGGTGGTCAAGGATGCCTACGGGCTGCCCTACATTCCCGGCAGTTCGCTGCGAGGCAAGATCCGCTCGCTGCTCGAACAGTCCTCGGGCCTGGCCGTCCCGTCTGAACTGGTCTATCTTTCCAAACGTAAGGGCCAGGAAGTTCGCATTCATCAGAGCGAGCGGCCCGACGATGAAGTTTGTCTCCTGTTCGGGCGCAATCCCGGCCGCATGGAGCGGGTGGCGGGTGACTCGGTGGAATCTAGCGCCGCCACGCCTGCGCGCCTGACGGTTTACGACGCTCCGCTGATTGCGGAAAGCATCACGCCTCAGATGCGCGAGAACATGGACGACGAACTGACCGAAGTGAAGAGCGAAAACGCTATCGACCGTATTACCTCGCAAGCCAATCCGCGCACTCTGGAGCGCGTTCCCGCCGGCGCGCGCTTCCATTTTCGCGTAGTTATGGATGTTCTGTGCCCTGAAGATCGCGAATTGTTGCCGCGTCTGGTGGAGGGGCTTCGATTACTCGAGGACGACAGCCTGGGCGGCGGAGGATCGCGCGGTAACGGACGCGTCGCACTTTCGAGTTTGAAGCTCACCTGGCGTGGGCGCAGCTTCTATGCGTCCGGCTCGCCCGAGCAGGAGCTGCTCGCGGGTTCCGATCTGGCGGGTGTGCAGTCCTTGGTCAACGCGTCCGATTTCGCGGAGAAACTCGCCGAGTAGGCATGTCGCCAGCATCTCCAAACCTGAACTTCGCGGTTCGATTTCGGCCCGTGGGTCCCTGGCGCTTCGGCCCGGATTCCGGCGCACGCGATCGCGTGGATTTGATTTATCACAGCGACGCGCTCTATTCCGCCGTATGTTCGGCGATGTCTCAGCTTGGGCTGTTGGAAGAATGGCTGGACGCCACGGCGACTGGGGCCAGTGCGCCCGCGGTGCGTTTCAGCTCCCTCTTTCCGTTTTCCGGTGACACGTTGCTGATCGTCCCGCCGCGCAGCCTGTGGCCTCCCGCCGAATCGACGAAGATCCGCTATAAAGGCGCCCACTTCGTTCCGCTGCCGGTGATCGAATCGCTGCTCGCCGACAAGACCATCGACGAAGACCGTTGGACGGTTGACGGCGAAAGCGAATGCCTGGTTCCGGTAAACCCGGGGCGCGGGCCATTTCGCGTGGCTCTCAGATCCAGCGCCGGGGTAGACCGGCTGAGCAACGCTGCCGTTGAAGTTCATTCCACTGCGTGCCTCGAATTCGCGCGCGGGGCGGGCCTCTGGACCATTGTGCAATTCGCCGATGAAGCGGCTGCGTCACGCTGGCGAGCGCCGGTTCGGAGTGCGTTATTGCTTCTCGCCGATTCCGGTTTAGGAGGCGAACGATCACGAGGCTGGGGCCGATCGGAGGCGCCCGAGTGGCAGCCCTGGTCACCACAGGTGACGCCACAGGTGACGCCACACGTGACGCCACACGAAGCGCCGGCGAGCGATGCGGCGCACTGGTTGCTCTCCCTCTATACGCCCGCTGAAAACGATGCAGTGGATTGGAAGCGCGGCAACTACGCCACTGTCGTAAGGAGCGGCCGCATCGAAAGCAGCGCGCGTTGGGGCCAGCCCAAGCAGCCCACCACGATGATCACCGAAGGTTCCGTGCTGCTGGCATCGAACGAGCTGCGCGGCGCGGCCAGCAACGTGGCACCCGAAGGTTTTCCGCACCCGGTGTATCGCGCCGGATTTGCGGTCACCATTCCCATACCCTGGCGGGTTGCGGCGTGAACTATCGGTTGACGTGCCTGACCCCCACTCTGGTCGGCGACGGACAGAGGCTCTCGCCTATCGATTACATGGTGTGGAAAGACCACGTCAATGTGCTCGACCAGTGGCGCATCTTCCGGCTGCTCGCCAAAGGTCCGCGCCTGGAAAGCTATCTTACGCAACTCAAGAAAGCCGACAAGCTGGACTTCGCTTCCTGGGGTGGCTTCGCACAGAACTACGCCGGCCGCCGCATCCCGTTTGAACATTCGAGCTCGACGCAATATTGGGAACGGACGCATGCCGAGCACCTGTTCATCCCCACCTTTAGCACCGGCCCCAGCGGGCCGTATCTTCCCGGCACCGCCATCAAAGGCGCGTTTCGCACCGGCGTAGTTCACGGCCGCTTGACGGAACGCTTCGTCACCGATCTTGCCACGCGGATCGAAGCGGAAGGCAGGATGCCCCGCCGTCCGGCGATTTCGGTGGAGGAATCCGCGCTGGGACCCTCTGGCGCCGATCCCTTGCGCGTCCTCTCCGCTTTCGATTCCAAGACCGTCCCGGCGAGCACCTTCAAGATTTATCTGCTCCGCACCTCGACGCTCGACTCGCGCAGCGCGGGCAAATTCGAAGTGGCTTGGAAACAGATTCCGCGGGGCAGCGTAAAACGCGCTGAAGACTCCACACCTGTATTCGCCGAGATGGCCGCGCCCGGCTCGGTATTCGAAGGCGAATGGCATCAAAACGCGTTTCTATCGCAGCCTGAAATCGGCAAAGCTCTGCGCCGCCGTGCGCCGTTGAACGTGAGCACCCTGTTCGAGCTGGTGAACAACTATACCGAGCAATTGCTGCGCATCCAGAAACAATACGCCGAATGGTCGGGGCTGGCCCTGTTAAAGTCGACCGTCGAGCAACTGGAAGCGCGGCTTACCACTGTGCGAGAAGCCCAGCGCGGATGCGTCCTGCCGCTCGGTTGGGGTGCGGGCTTTCTCTCGAAGGTCGCAATTCTCAACACGCAGGACGAAACCTATCGCGGCATCCTGCGCCAGGTGGGCCTCTACGCGCGTGCCATCCAATCCGGCCTGCCGTTTCCCAAAACGCGGCGCATCGTGTTCCTGGGCAATCAACCGGCTAGTTTGCCGGGCTTCGTGCATCTGGAAGTTACCGGCTAAGAAACGGTCCCGTAATCACTCACGCGATAAAATTGGGATGGGATGAGCACCGTTCGAATCGCGCTTGCCAACATCCGGTTCCCGGCCACTCCCGAGGAGTCCGTCACTTTAGCCGAACAGGCCATCGCTAAAGCCTCTATCGAACGCGCCGGCATCATCTGCTTCCCCGAATGCTACGTTCCAGGCTACCGGGTAGGCAAAGCGGTGCCGCCACCCGACCCTGCTTTCCTGGAACGCGCGTGGTCCGTTATCGCCGCGGCTGCCCGGAAAGCGAATCTCGCGGTGGTCCTCGGAACGGAACGCGTCACCGATAACGGCTTGCTGGCCACTGCGCTGGTCATCAATCCGGATGGAACCATCGCTGGTTTCCAGGACAAGGTACAGCTCGACCCGTCCGAGGAAAGCACCTATTCGTTCGGTTCCGGCAGGCGGGTTTTTCAAATCGGTTCGCTGACGTTTGGTATTTCGATCTGCCATGAAGGCTGGCGCTATCCTGAAACCTTCCGCTGGCCCGCGCGACGCGGCGCTCAAATTGTGTTCCACCCTCATTTCCACGAAGCCAACCCCGGCGGTTACGTTCCCTCCACTTTCGCCGACCCTGCCAACACCTTCCATGAGAAAGCCATTCTGTGCCGCGCTGCGGAGAACACCTGCTATGTCGCGAGCGTGAATATGGCGAGCGCGGGGTCACCGACCACGTCATCGATAGTGAACCCCGATGGCACGCTGCTTTGTTACCAGCCGTACGGTCGGGAAGGGCTGCTGATCGCGGATATCGACACGGCGAAAGCCACAGGCCTGCTGGCAGCCCGCTGGACCTCCGCCTAGCGCGGCTCTGGCCGGAGGTCAACCTATACTCGGCGGGGTTACCTGTCGATCTAACATTTGACAGCCAAATTGGATTATCGGAAAGGGGAACAAATGGGGCCGCTGTATTTCATTGGGGTGGGGTTCCTGGTGTTGCTCGTGCTTTACACGGTTTTCGGGAGTTTTTTCACCGTAAGCACCGCTGAAGTCGCGGTAATTACGCGATTCGGTAAGTTTCTTCGTATCGCGGAACCGGGATTAAATTGGAAAAGCCCGTTCTTCGATTCCGTGGCGGGCATGGTGAGCCTGCGCGTAAATCAGCTCACGTTGACCATGGAGACCAAAACCAAAGACAACGTATTCGTCACCATCCCCATTTCCGTCCAGAACAGGGTTCGCCGGGAAAAAGTCTACGACGCCTACTACAAGCTGTCCGATCCAGACGCGCAAATCAAATCGTATGTCGAGCAGGTGATCCTGGGGCACGTCCCCGGAATGACGCTGGACGAAGTCTTCGCCAGCCAGTCCAGTATCGCCGCCGCGGTAAAGCAGGAGCTGGATGCGGACATGGCGGGATTCGGATACGAGATTGTCAACGTGCTGGTAACCGATATCATTCCGGATGCCAAGGTAAAGTCCGCGATGAACGATATCAATGCGGCGCAGCGCGAGCAAGTGGCCGCGAACGCCAGGGGTGAGGCGGAGAAGATCCTGGTAGTCAAGAAAGCCGAGGCCGAAGCGGAGAGCAAGGCGCTGCAAGGGCAGGGAATCGCGAATCAGAGGCGGGCGATCATCGAGGGGCTGCAGGTTTCAATCGAACAATTCCAGAAAGTGGTGGAGGGCGCGTCGGCCAAAGAGGTCATGCAATTGGTGATGGTCACGCAGTACTTCGACACCCTCAAATCCATTGGCGAAAGCGACAAAACCAACACGCTGTTTCTCTCGCATTCTCCTGGCGCCGTCAAAGACGTCTCCGATCAAATCCTGCAGTCCATGGTGGTCGCGGAACGCGCGAGTAGCTAAACAAGCGAGGCCAAATCAAGCGAGGCAATCGTCGAGGTCGATCCGTTCCGCTACACTCGACGCATGCTGCTGTGTCCGGTCCGCAACTGCCGCTTGCCATTGAAACAAGATGGCCGGCGGATGGTCTGCGATCACGGGCATTCCTTCGATGTCGCTCGCAGCGGATATATCAACCTCCTGCAGCCCCAGGATCGCCGGTCGAGTCAGCCGGGCGACACGCCGGAAGCCGTGGCAGCACGGCGCAGGCTGCATGATCGCGGCGTCACCGAGCCCCTGCTCAACGCGATTGCGCGGATCGTCGCGCCTTCCTCGAACACCGTGGCGCCTTCCTCGAACGCCGTGGCGCCTTCCTCGAACGAAGCCGTGCTGGATGCCGGTTGCGGCGACGGGTTCTATCTAGGCTCTCTTGCCCGTCAGACCGGCCTCAGTGCCCATGGCGTCGACATTTCGGTTCCAGCTATTGAAGCCGCGTCGCGCCGTTATCCCGATTGCCAGTGGATTGTCGCCAACGCCGACCGCTTCGTACCGTACGCCGACCGCTCGTTCTCCCTCGTAATGTCCATCACCGCGCGCATGAACGCGAGCGAATTCCGCCGCGTATTAGAAGACGACGGCCGCCTCCTCATAGCGCTTCCGGCTCCTGACGATCTGATCGAGCTGCGCGGCTCAGGTCACGATCGCACGGCCCGCGCCATCCAGACCTTCGCGCCGCACTTCACGCTCGTCGATCAGCGCCGTGTCACCACGGTGGCCGACCTCGATCGAGTGGCAGTCAACGACGTTCTGCATTCCATATACCGGCCCATGCAGAGGCACCCGGTGGAAGCAACGCGCGTCACGCTCAGCCTGGATCTGCTCTTGTTTCGACCAGTGCAACCGGACCCCGCACCATAACTCCGCCTGCGCCGCGAGTATACTCAAGCGAGGAGCGTGTGCATGCGACGATTTTGCTTAGGCCTTGCAGTAAGCGTCACGATATTCGCGTCAATGACGGGATTCGCCCAGCAGGCTCCCTCGACGGGTCCCTACAAGGTGCTCAAGACGGCCAAGGTTGGAGGCGGGGGCGGGTATGACTACGTATATGCGGACGCGGCAGGCCGCCGTTTATACATCGCGCGCACCGGCCCGATGCCGCGAATCAATGTTTTCGATCTCGACACGCTCGATCCGGTGGGTGAAATTTCCACCACCAATGCGCATGGCGTGGTGGTCGATGAGAAATCGAATCACGGATTCGCCAGCACCAAACCGATTCTGATGTTCGACACCAAAACCCTGGCGCATATTAAGACCATTGATGTGCAGGGCAACCCCGATGGCATGCTCTTCGACCCCGCCGACCAGCGTGTGTACGTTCTCAGCCACTCCGCGCCTCACGTAACGGTGATCGACGCGAAGGAGGGCACGGTGCTCGGCACCATTGATCTGGGTGGAATGCCGGAACAGGCCGCCACCGACGGCAAGGGGCGCTTGTACATCGATCTCGAGGACAAAGACAATATTGCGGTGGTGGACGCCAAGGCGCTCGCCGTGACCGCCCACTACGATCTTGCGGGCAAAGGCGGTGGATGCGCCGGCCTCGCGTTGGATGTGAAAAATCGTATTCTCTTCGCCACCTGCCGCAACCCGGCGAACATGGTGGTGCTCAGCGCCGACGATGGCAAAATCATTACCACCCTGCCGATCGGTAACCAGACGGATGGCGCTCTATTCAACCCGAATAGCATGGAAGCATTCAGCTCGCAGGGCGACGGCACGCTGACCATCGTCAAGGAAAACAGTCTCACCAGCTTTGTTTTGGAGCAGACCCTGCCCACCATGATGGGCGCCAGGACCTCCACGCTCGATAGCAAAACGAACCACGTAATCCTGATCGGCGCTGAGTTTGGTCCGCCCACGCCTCCCGCGCAACCCGGTGGACGTCCCGGGCGTGGTCAGATTGTGCCGGATTCGTTTTCCATTGTCATGGTGGGCAAATAGACCGAACGCCGCGATCCCGCTATCCCTACCACTCATCCGGTTTTTCGACCCTTCATCTGAACCTGGCTCGGAATCCCGCGCTCCCCGCATATTCTGTACTTGCAAGGAGCCCCACCATGAAAATGCAAAAGACAACCATCGCCGCCGTGATCATCCTCACCTCTGGCGTTCTTCTGAGCCAGGACCGTTTCGATTTCAAGGTCCGCAATTACTTCTTCGCCGGTCTCGCGGGCGACACCGCGTCGCTCCAAAAAGGAATGAAGATCTGCGAAGAAATTCTCGCGAACGATCCCAAACAGCCCGAAGCCCTGGTTTGGCACGGAACCGGTCTGGTCAGTGAGTCGCGCGAGGCGTTCCAGAAAGGCGACCAGAACAACGGCACGGATCTTTGGCAGCGCGGTATGGACGAAATGGATCAGGCCGCCCAGCTGGCCCCGAACGATCTGGGTGTCCGCATAGTTCGTGGCTCAGTGCTTTTGATTGCCTCTCAATATCTGCCCGCGGAGGCGGCGCACCCTTTAGTGGAAAAGGGCCTGAGTGACTACGAAAAAGCCTATTCGGTTCAAGGCCCCGATCTGAGCCATCTCGGCACCCATAAAAGCGGCGAGCTCATGATCGGCATGGCCGACGCGTATGCCAGGCTCGGACAGCAAGACAAGGCGCAGCAGTGGTTCGAGCGCATTCAGAAGGATCTACCCGGCACGCCCTACGCGAATTCCGCGGCCACCTGGCTCGAGACCAAGACGCTGGCACCCAAGCAGGCCGGTTGTTTGAGCTGTCACACCGGAGGTTCGCAAGTAAATGCCGCTTCGCGGGGGAATGCCGCCGCGCAAACAAAATCGACCACGGAAGTAAGATAAGGGAGGCCGCCATGATTCTGCCCTCGGCTCGAAGACGTATTGTGAACGCCGTGCTCTGGGATTCGGCTTTCGCCCTGATTCCTCCCATCCTGTTATTTACCATGACCCCGGGCATATCATGGGCGCGATTGCTGGAGGATTTCAAGTTTTCCCTGGTCTACTCGAATTGCATCGGCGGCATCGCGTTTTTCCTGATTCCGAAAGTCTGGATCGTCACCTGCGGCAGGCCGTCCTGGCTGGGCTGGATCGGCCGCATAGCGGCCATGTTTGCCGCCTGCATCGCGGGTTCGTTGCTGGCCGGGTTGGTCTTCGTCGGCCTGCGCTGGCAGCCCATGCCCTTTTACTGGCCGCAGTTTTTGGGCACTCTGAAGTTCGCGGCCGTATTGACCATCGCTGCCGGCCTCACTATCGGCATCTACTCTACGCTGCGCGAACGGCTGGATGAAACTACGCTCCAGCTTCGCACCAAGGAGCTGGAACGCGAGCGCGCTTTGAAGTTGGCGACAGAAGCCCAGCTGGCTTCGCTCGAATCGAGAATTCATCCGCATTTCCTCTTTAACACGCTCAATTCCATCTCCTCGCTCATTCCCGAGGACCCCGCGCGCGCCGAGCGCCTGGTGGAGCAGATGGCCGCGCTGCTGCGCTTCTCCCTGGACGCGAACCAATCCGGACTGGTCCCGCTCTCGAGCGAGCTCAAGATCGTCGCCGATTATCTGGACATCGAGCGCGCCCGTTTTGGCGACCGCCTGCGCTATCAAATCGATGTGCCCGCCGAATTGAACGAATCCCGAATCCCGCCGCTCTCGCTCCAGACGCTGGTGGAAAACAGCGTCAAGTACGCCATCGCGCCGGATCGCGCGGGTGGCGAGATTCGCATCACCGGCGCTCGATCGGATGGCGCTTTCCGCGTCGAAGTCTCCGATTCCGGACCGCCTTTCCAACTGGAATCGGCGCCGGCAGGCCATGGTCTCGACAATCTCAAAGGCCGATTGTCCACTTTGTTCGGAGACCGGGCCGCGCTCCTTTTGCAGCGCGTGGGCGGCCGCAACAACCTGATCCTGTCGGTGCCTCAGGCTGTGAATGGACATGCGGGCATTTCTGGTTGACGACGAAGCGCTCGCCTTGAAGCGCCTACAGCGGATGCTGGCTGCCGGCAAGCGGGTGCAGATCGTCGGCACGAGCACAGACCCCGTGGAAGCCGTGCCTGCCATCCTGGAGGCGAAGCCCGACATACTGTTCCTAGACATCGAAATGCCGGGCATGACTGGTTTCGAGATGCTGGCGCATCTTCAGCCGCAGCCTTGGGTGGTTTTCACCACGGCCTATGATCGTTACGCGCTCGAAGCTTTTGGCGTCAACTCGGTCGACTATTTACTGAAGCCCATCGAGGCTGCGCAGCTGGATCGCGCGCTCGATAAGATTGAGCGCCTGCGCGGGAATGGAGCTTCGCCGGACGTTACCGAGCTGATTCGCCGCTTGGCCCCGCCCTCCTACCCGGATCGCGTCGCGTCCAAGGTGGGCGAGAAGATCGAGTTTGTCGATCTCGATCAGGTTACCCACTTCTTCGCCTCCGACAAGCTGACGTTCGCAGCTACGCCGGCCAAGAACTTCGCGGTGGACTATAGCATCCAGGAACTCGAACAAAAGCTCGATCCTGGCCGGTTCGTGCGCGTGCATCGCGCCACGCTGGTCAACGTGGCCCACGTACAGGAGCTGCACTCCTGGTTCGCCGGCGGGCTGATGGTCCGCTTGAAAGACCCGAAACATACCGAACTGAAGGTGTCGCGCGATCGCGTTCGTGTCCTCAAGCAGCGCCTCGGCATCTGAGCGAAACCCAACCCAGCCGCGACCGTCCGGGAGCCGGTACGTTATCCTGGTATTTCATGCAGTCCACCGCCAACCCGGTGCAAACCGAAGCGACGAAACATACGGCCGAGAAGATGGTTTTCTCCATCCTGCTGGCCGCCGCCTTCTGCCATTTCCTGAACGACATGGTCCAATCGCTAATCCCGGCGATCTATCCCATCCTCAAGAAATCCTTCAATCTGGACTTCAGCCAGATCGGCATGATCACGCTGACTTATCAAATCACGGCGTCGCTCCTGCAGCCCCTCATTGGCCATTTTAACGATCGCCATCCCCGGCCTTATTCGCTCGCCATCGGCATGGGTTTCACTCTGGTCGGTTTAGTGACGCTTTCGCGCGTCTCCACTTACCCCACGCTGCTCATGGGTGCGGCGTTGGTAGGCATCGGCTCGGCGGTGTTTCATCCCGAATCCTCCCGCGTGGTGCGCATGGTCTCCGGCGGACAGCATGGCTTCGCGCAGGCATTTTTTCAAGTGGGCGGCAACGCCGGATCGTCGTTGGGTCCGCTGCTCGCGGCCTTCATCGTCCTACCCAACGGCCAGAGCAGCCTGGCATGGTTTTCAGCCGTCGCGCTGCTCGGGATCATCGTGCTCGCGCGAGTGGGTTCCTGGTCGAAGAAGAACCGGCCGCCGGTCCCGAAATCCCGCTCGACGAAGACCGAATATCATCCCCAGTTATCGCCCCGCAAAGTTTACTTATCGCTCGCAGTCCTGATCGCTCTGATGTTCTCGAAGTTCTTCTACTTGTCCAGCCTTACCAGTTACTACACGTTCTTCTTGATGAGTAAGTTCCATGTTCCGGTGCAGAACGCGCAGATCCACTTATTCATGTTCGCGGGCGCGATTGCCGCCGGCACCATCATCGGCGGGCCCATTGGCGATCGCATCGGGCGCAAGTACGTCATCTGGTGCTCCATTCTCGGCGTGCTGCCGTTTACTTTAATGTTGCCGTACGCCAACCTGTTCTGGACCGGCATCCTCAGTGTAATTATCGGCGTGATTCTCGCATCCGCGTTCTCCGCCATCCTGGTCTACGCTCAGGAATTGATGCCGGGCAAGATTGGAATGGTCTCCGGCCTGTTTTTCGGATTGGCCTTCGGCCTGGGTGGCGTGGGCGCGGCCTTGCTGGGCGATTTGGCGGACCACACCAGCATCACCTTCGTCTATCGCTTGTGCTCATTCCTGCCGGCCATCGGCTTGCTGACCGCGTTCCTGCCGAATCTGGAGACCAGGCGGCAGCGCATGGCCCGCGCTTAGCGGCCCGCCACAGAGCTTCGGCGTTCCATCAGCACCACGTCGCGCCACCGCCCGTTCATCTGCCCCAGCCGCTCTCGCTTGCCAATGATGCGGAACCCCGCGCGTTCGTGCAGTGCGATGCTCGCGCGATTCTCGGGGAAAATGCCGGCCTGCAACGTCCAGATGCCCTCAGCTTCCGACTCCGCGATCAGCCGCGCCATCAATCGCCCTCCCACTCCGCGTCCTCGTGAGCGCCCGGCGACGTAGATGCTGACCTCGGCCACGCCCGCGTAGACGCAGCGGCTCGAAACCGCGCTTAGCGCAGCCCATCCTAAGACATCACCGTCGCCCGAGCGCGCCACAATTCTCGCACCCGGCAAATGCCCCGCGTTCCACTTTTCCCACTCCGGCGGGGTTTGCTCGAAAGTCGCATTTCCCGTCGTGATGCCTTCCAGATAGATGGCGCGCACAGCCGGCCAATCCTCCGGCAGCATTGGTTCCATACGGAGGTCCGCGGCCATGCGCCCATTCTAACCACGCAAGGGATTGCCGTTGCGTCAGGACCCGCTAGAATAAAGCTGGCAATTCGCAATCGGTCTGTTTTTGCTGGAAAGACAATGAGGCGCACGATGTCGAAATCACGAATTACCACTGAGAAGCTGTCACCTATTCACCCTGGCGAGGTATTGGCGGATGCCTTCCGGGAGGCTGGCGTAAGCCCAAGCGCCGCAGCTATTGCCATGGGATTGCCTCCCAGCACGCTGACGAGAATCATAAAGGGCCAGAGGAACATCACGGCTCCCATAGCGCTGCGCATTGCGCGCTACTTCGGCACGTCTCCAGACATCTGGATCGGCATGCAAAGCGCATATGATCTCGACGTAGCGAGGGACCGGGAGGGCGCACGGATTGAGTACGACGTGCGACCCTTAGCTCAATCTCAGCACGCGTGATCGTGCGGGACGCCCAGCGCGTTTGTCAGCTTCACTGGACCGCTCGCTGTTCCATCTCAGCCAGCCTCCGCTCCAGAAACCGCCGCTCGGGATCGTTTGTCACCAATTCGAGCGCTCGTCCATACGCCTCCGCTGCCTCAGTCCATCGGCCCTCGCGCCGCAGCAGGTCGGCCCTCGCCGCAGGCAGCAAATGATACCCGGCTAGTTCGCCCTTCGCCTCCAGCGCCGCGATTAACTCCAGACCTTTAGACGGACCATCCGCCATCGCAACGGCAGCCGCTCGATTCAATTCCACCACCGGCGATGGCCGCTTCCAGAACAGAGCATCGTACAAGCGTGCGATTTGCGCCCAATCGGTATCTTCCGCTCGCGTCGCCCGCGCGTGTAGTGCCGCAATCGCTGCCTGCAGTGCGTATTCTCCACTGGCGCCTTCCCGCAATGCTGATTCCAGCAGCGGAACCCCCTCGGCGATCTCCTTCTGATCCCACAGGCCGCGATCCTGTTCCTCAAGAGTGATGATTTCCTCCTCGCTGGAGGCGCGCGCCATGCGCCGGGAATCGTGCAGCAGCATCAACGCCAGCAACGCTCGCAACTCCGCATTTCGTGGGATCAGCTCGCAGAGTAATCGCCCCAACCGGATGGCCTCTTCGCACAGCTGCCGCCGTATCCAAATCTTCCCGGACGTTGCGGCGTAGCCTTCGGTGAATACCAGGTACACCACGAGCATTACGCCGTCCAGCCGCTCTGCCAGCCTGTCTCGCGCCGGCATTGCGAACGGAAGCCGCGCATCCCGGATCTTGCGCTTTACCCGCACCAGGCGTTGCGCCATGGTCGCCGCCGGCACCAGAAAACCACGCGCGATCTCTTCCGTCGTCAAGCCGCAGACCGTCCGCAGTGTCAGCGCCACTTGTCCGTCCACGGCCAGCGCCGGATGGCAGCAAGTGAAAATCAAACGCAATTGGTCATCCACCATGGCAGCGTCGGAAAGATCGACCTCGCCCGCCTCCAGGACGGCAAGCTGTTCGATCTCACTCTGTTTGTCTTGGAAGCGGGTCCGCCGCCGCAGTTGATCCACCACGCGATTACGCGCGGTGGACACCAGCCACGCGAACGGATTGGCCGGCGTTCCTTCCCCTGGCCACCGTTGCAATGCCACCAGGAACGCATCTTGCACTGCTTCCTCGGATAAATCGAAATCGCCCGTCAGGCGCAGAGTGGTGGCTAGCACGCGCCTCCACTCCTGACGGTAGAGCGATTCCAAATTCATCGACAAATGTTCTAGGTCTGGGTCGCGTGTTGCATGGCCGGCACCAACGGCCGCACCTCGATCGATCCGGTTCGGGCCGATGGCACCCGCTCGGCAATCGCGAGCGCTTCATCCAAATCCTTGGCTTCAATCAAATAGAATCCACCCAGTTGCTCGCGCGTTTCCGCGAACGGACCATCTGTAACCACCTTCTTGCCCCCGCGCACGCGCACCGTTGTGGCTGTCGCAACCGGCTGCAATTGTTGCCCGCCGCGATGATGTCCCGATTTTAGGATGCCTTGTGTAAAGCTCCCATAATCCGCGTACATGGTGTCCATGTCCGCTTTGCTCATGCTGGCGAATTCCGCCTCGTTGTCATAGATCAGTAGTAGATACTGCATGTTGCTCCTTGTGCCTCCGCAAAGTAGTCGAACGGTGACAGTCGAAATCGACACTATCCGGAAAATCTTTTTGAGCGCGACCGCACGCGTGCCACCAGGTACCAGACAATTAACACGTTGACCACAGCCACCACCAGCTTCGTTAGCGTGAAATGCCGTGCCAGTTCATAGATCTCGAGCGGGATGAACAACCCGGTAGTAATGATGGTGAAATATTCCGCCCAATGCTTCCGCAGCAGCAGCCCCGCGCCCTCGGTCAAAAATAACCCCGCGTAAATGAACGTGCCGACGCTCAGTTCCCTCAACTGCTTCGGTGTTACGCGGAAAATCCGCACCAGAGTTCCGTGCATGTACCGGTTGTCCGGATCCACGCGCAGCACCTGCGCCCAGTGCAGCACTTCGCTCGAAAGGTCCTTGTGCAGTAGCTTGATCGCGCCAATTCCAACCGCAACCAGCAAGGCGGCCTTCAACAGTTTGAACAACCCGATCAGAAATAGAACGAATGAGAAAGGCTCTTTCGATGCCTGCTTCTTCGGTGCTTTCTTCGGAGCCGTCGCGCGCGCCACCATCTTATGGTAGATCAGGCGTCGCGGGCTTGACCCGTGGAGTGAGAGCGGGGGCCAGCGGCTCACCCCAAATATAGTGAGCAAACCAGTTCTCGTTCTCCTCCATCACCGCGCGCTGTTGTTTGGGCTTGTTGATCGGGTGACCGAAACCGTCATAAACCACCATTTTCACCGGCACGCCATGGTCTTCCAACGCCTGGCGCAGTTCGAACGCGTTGGCAATCGGCACACGACGGTCGGCGCCGCCATGCTGGATCAGGGTCGGCGTCTTGGCCTTCGCGATGTAACTGATCGGCGAGGTCTTCCGGTAAATCTCCGCATCGTCCCAGGGAGTGCCGTGCAGATACTGCGGCGTGAACGGCGTAATATCCGTATTCGCATAATAGGTCATCCAATCGGAGATGCCTGCACCCACTGAAACCGCCTGAAACCGGTCACTCGACGCGGTGATGAAAGCTGAGATATACCCGCCCTCGCTCCATCCCATCGACCCCACCCGGTCCTTATCTACGAATCCCTGCGCGATCAATGAGTCCACGCCCGAAATCACATCTGCATAATCTCCCACACCTAAATTCCGAACATTGAGCGCGCGAAACTGATCGCCGTAGCCTGCCGAGCCGCGGTAGTTCGGACGCAACACCAGCGCCCCTTTCGCGATGAATCGTTCGATCGGATAATAGCGGTCGGGATTGACGGCCGGCACATCGATACCCGTGGGCCCGCCGTGAATGACAACCAGCAATGGATACTTCTTCCGGCCATCGAAATCCTTGGGTTTATACAGAATCCCTTGGATGGCCGTTCCGTCCGACGACTTCCACTCGACCACCTCCCGCCTCGCTACGTCGAACTCCGCGAGTTGCTCTCCGCTATGTGTCAGCTTCACCGGGGAGCTGGCCGGCAGCTCACTGGAATAGATTTCCGCATATTGATTGGCGCCGGCACCCCGGTATGCCACGTGCCGGAAGTCCTTCGAGAATGCGAATTGCGCCGCCAGTTCGCTCCCCGGCGTATCGATTGGCTTCACCGTTCCCGCGCTTGGGTCCAGCAGGAAAAGATGGGAGCTGGTCTTCTGCAAAGCTTCGAAGTAGATTCCTTCCGGCCCCCACTTCAGCAGTTCCGGGTCCTCATCGAAGCCCATCGTCAGTATCCGCGGCGTTCCACCGTCGCTGCCCACCACCGCGATTCTTTGCTCGGCGTAGAAAAAGTATTTGCTCCCGTTCGCCGTCAAATAGGCGATTTGCGTGCCATCCGGCGACCACTGTGGATTGTCGTTCGGTCCCGGTGTCGCGGCGATCTTCGCCACTTTCTTGTCCGCAACCCTCAGCATGTATAGCTCGCGGCTAAAGCCCGAAATCAAGTCCGGATCCCGCTGCGCGCTGAAAGCGATTCGGGTCCCGTCGGGCGAAAACGAGAAGCTTCCGACGCTAAACGTATCATCCGCCGTCAGCAATTTTGGATCACGCACCGGCGCCGTTCTCCCCGCCGCGTCGGTAGCCGGCAGATCCAGGAGCCACAAATGCACCAACGCGTAGTCCGCGTGGAAGACATGATAATCGCCGAAAGTATCCTTGCGGTCCTTCATCGCTTTGCTCTCCGGACCCTCTGCCGCAAGCGCGATCCGCTTGGAATCCGGCGCCCATTCGAACTTGTTTACGCCGTTCTCCATCTTCGTCAGCTGCTGTGCTTCGCCGCCATTCGCCGGCATCACATAGATCTGGCGCTTATCGGCGGGAGAGCCGGTCATGGGCGCCGGCCGGTCCGAGAGAAAAGCGATCCACGCGCCGTCCGGCGACCATTGCGCATCGTTGCTAGATTTCACCGCAGTGGTCAGCAGATGGCTCTTGCCAGTCGCCGTATCGGCCAGCCAGAGATCCGTCTCGAACGCGTTCGCCTCCCAATCCGTTCGCGATTGTTCATAGACCACTCGTCGTCCATCCGGCGAAATCTTGGGCGCGGAAACGGTTCTCATCTCGAGCGACTGATCGATGGTCGGCGTCTTCGTCGCCGCCAGGCACGTTCCAAGCGCTACAACAATCGGGAGGAAGATCTTGCGGTGCATAATAAAAGAATAGCTACCGTTTCCGCGACCTTGCACGCTGTTTTTTCCCGGTCTTTCCGGTCTTTACGTTCTTCTCCATCCTCAGCTTGCACGCCGTCCGCAATGCGTCGGCCATCAGGTCCTCCGTGGCCTCGGCCAACCGGATGTGGGTCGATCCACTTCGCCCCCAGGCTCCTGCGATCGGCAGAAAAATGTCGGGCTGTTCCGCCACAAACTCCGCTTGCACCTCCGGCGTCAGCATCAGGTTGCCGTATCCCTGCTCTTGGGAAGCGAGCGTCGCGAATATTCTTCCGCCCACGCGGAAGTCCGCGGACCCCATGTGCGAACCTTCCTCCGCGCCAGGCAGGCTCAGCGCAAGCCGTCGAAAGTCTTCCGCAGTCATTAAGCACAGAGTACCCTAGGTGATTGCCACCATGCGCCACAAGCTGTTTATCTCATCTCGTTCCATCCTGCTCGCGTGGGCGGCGCTGTTCGCGATCGCTTACTTAGTCGAGCGTCCGCTCCTTTCTCTCACTGCAAACTTCCTCGATGCTAGCTGGGTCCCGACGGCTCAATTGATCATCCAGTGTCTTGCGCTCGCTGCCGCTGGCTGGATCGCCGGCCGCGGGAAT
>JBEKLB010000094.1:0-27363 GCA_050010415.1 Bryobacteraceae bacterium
GCTGGATCTTTGCGATCTCGCGCTCCAGCGGCTTCAGCTCTTCCACCGAACAACGCAGCCGCCCGGCCAGACTGCGCCGCACCGAAGTGCTGAACCCGATATTGCGGATGATGCGTGAGATCTGCACCATGTTGCGCGCCAAGCCGTAGCGCAGGCCGCGGTGCTGCTTGGGCTTCATCTGGCGGGACACGGCTTGCAGCTTCTGGCGGAACTGCAAGCTCTTCTTGTAATACTTCTCAATTTCGCCGATCTGGGCCAGCAGATCGTTTAATTGCCCGGTAAAGTCCTCATCGGTGATGACGAACTCGGGGAGCACCAGAACATCGCGGACGCTGGTAACGCCGCGCTGCAAATCCTCGCCCAGTTGGATGATCTCGCGGATCACCAGCGCCGAGCGCGAGAGTGCCTTGCGGACGGCCCACTGGCCACGCTCATTACGCTTGGCAAGTTCGATTTCACCCTCGCGCGTGAGCAGCGGCACAGTGCCCATCTCGCGCAGGTACATGCGGACGGGATCGTTGGTTTTGTCGCCTGTTTCCGGGGTGAGCTCGAGATCGCCGAAGTCTTCGGGCTCTTCCTTGGACTTCTCGAAGTCGAGCTTAGGCTCTTCCAGAATCTCGACGCCGGCGCTGTCGAGGTCGGTGAGCAGGTCTTCAAACTCGCGGCCAGAAGGGAAGTCTTCGGCGAGCAAGTCATTGACTTCGTCGTACAAAACGAATCCCTTTTCTTTGCCCGCTTCCATGAGATGCTTTATTCGGCCGAACTTTTCATTTGTTGCCACTGGCGCCCCGCTTACCAGCGAACCCTATTCAACCTGCGCAAAACCGAGGCCCGCGCAAAAGATTTTCTGGTGCGCGCCGCAGCCTCTGCGCTGAGCCCTGATCTTATTAGTGTACAACACCACTCACGGCCTTTCGGCTGCGTTTACGGAACTCGTCCCGTTCAGTCATCAGTGCGTTCAGGCGCATGGCCTCCTGAATATCACCGGCCTTCTCGGCCGCTCTGGCCTGTGCCCGGATACTGGCTACCTCAGATTCAGACTCCAGGGTTTTGAACTTCTCCAGGCAGTCCACCGCTACCCTCTGAGCCATCTGCTCTTCTAATCTGTCATCGGCAAAAACGGTCGACGACAATAGATCCCGGTCGGCGTCGGAAAGGCGCCCTTCCAGGTCCGAAAATCGAAACTCTTCCCCATCGGAATGCATTGCAAACAGGGCCTGAAACACGTTCTTGGACACGAACTGGTTTACCGCCGCCAAGCCGCTCAATTCGGGGATTACCTGTGCCCGGGCGTCCTCACTGGCGAGTAATGCATTGAGCAGTAGCCGCTCGGTGGCGGGGATCAGGGGACGCCGCGGCGCCGGCGTTGGCTCCGCCGCTCCCTTGCTGAAATGATCGCGTATAAGCTTCTCGTCCACGCCTAAGTAATTGGCTACGTCGTTGGCGACGGCAAAGCGCTCCAGCCGGTCGGCGATATTTTGGATGCGGGGCGCCAGGAACTTGAAGGCATCCATTCGTCCTTCCACGGTTCGCATATCGAATTTTCGACGCGCCCGATCCGCCAGCCAATGGAAGTACACCGGCGCTTTTTCCAAACGCTGGCGATACGCCTCGGCTCCCGAAGCTTTCACATATTCGTCGGGGTCGAGATCGCCTTCGAGCTCCAGCACGCGCACCCGTAGTCCCTCGTCGAGCAACAATTGAATCGACTTCTCCGCCGCGTTGGCTCCGGCGGTGTCGGGATCGAAGTTCACCACAATGCGCTCGGAGTGGCCCTTCAGCACGCGCACCTGCGTATTGGTGAGGGCCGTACCGCAGCTGGCCACCACGTTGTGAACGCCCGCCGAGTAGACGCCAATGACATCCATGTAGCCTTCCACCAGCACAGCATATTCCTGGTTGCGAATGGCCTCTTTGGCGCGATGCAAATTGTACAGCACGTAGCTTTTGCGATAGAGCGGGGTTTCGGACGAGTTCAGATATTTGGGCTCTTCGCCCGCTCGCAGCGCGCGGCCGCCGAACCCGATCACTTTGCCGGCCGCGTTGTGAATCGGAAACATGAGCCGGCCACGGAAACGATCGTAGTAGCCGGTGCCCTCCTGTCGCTTGGCGACCAATCCGGATTGTTCCAGTTGCTCGGGAGAGAAGCGCGATTCAAACTGACGGACCAACTGGCTGCCGGAGGCTTCCGAGAGCCCCAGGCCGAACTCGGCGATCTGCTCGGGAGATACATTGCGGCCGGCCAGATACTGGCGAGCCTGCGCTCCCGCCGGACCAGCGAGGTTGCCTTGGAACGTTCGCGCTGCCGTCTCATGCATCTCCAGCAGTGCGGCGCGGAGCTTCGCGTCCGGGTCCGCGTATTCGCGCTTCGGCATCGTCATGCCATTACGTTCGGCCACCAGCTTGAGCGCCTCAAAAAAACTGATGCGTTCGATTTCCATGACGAACTTGAAGACGTCCCCCGTAACGTGGCAGCCGAAGCAGTAGTAAAACTGGTGGCTGGAATGGACGGAGAAGGAGGGCGTCTTTTCGGTATGAAACGGGCACAGCCCGGAGTACCGCGGCGAGCCGCCCACTTTCTTCAGGCGCACGTATTCTTCGATGACTTTAACGATATCGACGGATGATTTTACTTGCTCGGCAAAATCCATATTCGTTGAGAGTGCCGGTGCCTTTAGGCGCTGTCGCTCCTATAGTTACACACCGCGGGGCACTTTGGACGTATTGTGGCGCACGCACTCGTGCGTGCCGCGTCGCCACTCATGGCGACGCTGGGTCTTTCATTCATTGCGTTCACACGATTGTGAACGCGGCACGCTAAGAGCGTGCGCCACGCATTCCTTCCAGCAGTCGGGTGAACATTGGCTTCGGGCCGGCCAAGAAACAGCGTCCCGGACGCGCGACACTAAGTACGGATGCAGGTTCCCGATCCAAATATCATCGAGCGTGAAAATTTAGACGCCAGCGTCGGCGACGTTCCGAACGCGGATGCAGTGTTCGTAGTATGGGCTGGCGATCGTTCGGCGTACCTGGCGAAGACCAGCATGCTGCGCCGCCGGTTGCTCCGAATCTTTATGCCTGCCGATGCCCCTAAGCGATCGCTCAATCTGCGCGAGGTGGCCACGCGCGTGGAATATTGGCCCACGGCGTCCCGGTTTGAATCGCTGCTGCTGCACTACGCGCTCGCCCGGCGGTACTTCCCGGAAGATTATCTGCGCATGGTGAAGCTGCGGATGCCGGCCTACGTAAAGCTGATTTTGTCCAACGAATTTCCGCGCACCCAGGTGAGTTCGAGACTGAGCGCCAGCCGGGCCATCCATTATGGGCCCTTCCAATCGCGCGCGGCGGCCGAGTTGTTCGAAGACCAGTTTCTGGATTTGTTCCAGATCCGCCGTTGCCAGGAAAATCTGGAGCCCAGCCCTCAGCACCCCGGTTGCATCTACGGCGAGATGAGCCGCTGCCTGCGCCCCTGCCAGCAGGTGGTCAGCCGCGAAGAATATCTGAGCGAGGTGGAGCGCGTCGAAGAATTCCTGACCGGTAACGGCACAGCGCTCATCAGTGTCGCAACGGCGGCGCGTGACCGCCTGAGCGGCGAGATGAACTTCGAAGAGGCCGCACGCCAGCACAAGCGTTTGGAGCGCATCCAATCCGTGCTTGCGTTGCGCGGAGATCTGGTGTGCGATATCGATCGGCTGTATGGAGTGGCTGTGGCGCCCGGCTCCCTCGCGGACAGCGTGCAACTGTGGTTCGTCTGCCAGGGTGCCTGGCAAGCGCCCGTACAATTTCCGCTCACTTCGCTGGTGTCGCTCGATCACCGCCTGAGAGAACTGGTGGCATCCATCCAGCCGGTGACGCCACCGCTGGCGGAAAAGCAGGAGCATCTGGCGTTGCTGGCTCGCTGGCACTATGCCAGCTGGAGTGATGGCGAGTGGATCGGCTTTCCCGCGCTCGATCAGGCGCCTTATCGGAAGCTGGTGCGGGCTATTTCTAGGGTGCGGCAGAAGGCCGCGGCGTCAGTTGAGCCGGGCCCGCTCTAGGAAATCCCGCGCCACGTCTCGCGCCGCCCGATGCTGCGCGTCCACTTCATAATTCATATTGCGCATCTCGACGTCGGAGATTTTGCCCGATAGCTCGGTGAGGATCGCACGCAGATTCGGGTACGCCGCCAGCGCTTCCTGGCGCACGACGATGCAAGCCTGATAAGGCGGAAACACGTGTTTGTCGTCTTTGAGCACGGTGACATCCAGCTTGTTCAGCAGGCCGTCGGTGGTATTGGCGGCGGCCATGCTCACCTGCTTCTGTTCGAGCGCCTGGTAGAGCAGCCCCAAATCCATGCTCTTGGGAGCGGCGTTCCATTTGATCGAATAGGTTCGATTCAGCGCGCCATACGCATCGGGGCGCGTCAGGAATTCGTAGCCGGCGCCGAGGGTAAAGCCCATGGTGTCGCCTGCTGCATCGCTCAATGTCTCCAGATGCCGGGCTCGTGCATCGTCGCCCCGAATCGTCATGGCAAACGAGTTTTCAAAGCCCAACGGGTCCAGCCAGTCCAGATGGAAGCCGCTCGAATATTCAGCGCGCACCCGTTCCAGGACCACCGCGGGATCGGTAACGCCGCTGCGCTTCAATACATTGGTGAAGCCGGTTCCGGTGTACTCCGGATACAGGTCGATGTCTTTTGCCAGGAGCGCCTGATGCGCCAGCAGCGTTCCACCCAGGTCCAGCTTGCGCTCTACGGGCTGATGCGTACGCGCTTCGATGTGTTGCGCGATGATCTCGCCCAGGATCAGTTGCTCGGTGAAATTCTTGGAGCCCACCACGATGTGGTTGCGCGGGCCGCAGGCATTGAGAAGCGCGGCCGAGATTACGAGTGAGAGAATCGCCGTTCGATCCAACTGAACCCTCCGTCCGAGAGTAGCGCGAGCAGCGCCGCGGGAATCGCTCCCGCCAGAATCTGCGCGGTGTCCACCGATGCGATGCCGCGGAAGATGAACACGCCGAGCCCACCGCCGCCGATTGCGGCCGCGATGGTGGCTGTCCCAATGGTGGTGACGGTGGCGATTCGAACGCCGGCGATGATGGTGGGCGCGGCCAGGGGCAGTTCCACTTCCCACAGCAGTTGCCGGCCAGTCATCCCCATCGCAATGGCAGACTCGCGCACCGCGCTGTCAACCCCCAAAATCCCTGCCAGCGTGTTGCGAAGAATCGGAAGCAGCGCATACAGCACCAGCGCTACAATCGCGGTCCTTTTGCCGATGCCCCCGATGAACGGTATCGGGATCAAGAAGCCGAATAGCGCGAGACTGGGGATGGTCTGCATCACATTGGCGAAGCCCAGTAGCGGAGTGCGTAACGATGCTCGGCGCGTTAACAGAACGCCCAGCGGAAGACCGGCGCCGACGGCAATCGCCATGGAGCTCAGCACCAGGACGAAATGTTCGCCGGTGAGTTGCGCCATCTCCTGCAGCAGATAAGGAGGGATCATAGTGTAGACATGAAAGCGCACGCTTCCGGACCGCTCGATTTTACGAATTCGGCTGGTGTCGTTAGCACTTCCAGTCTGCCACGACATAGCAGGGCGATTTCGGTGCCCAGGCGCAGAGCTTCGCGCACGTCGTGGGTGACGAAGATGGAGGTTATCCGCAATCGGTCTCGCAGTTCCAGGAATTGGTCCTGCAATTCCACACGGGTTACCGGGTCCAGCGCGCCGAACGGTTCGTCGAAAAGCAGAAGCTTTGGTTCGGCGGCCAATGCTCGTGCCACGCCCACGCGTTGTCGCTGACCGCCGGAAAGCTGGCGCGGATAGCGCTCGAGAAATTGCGCCGGCTCCAGTCCCACTTGAGCCAGCAGTTCGGCTACACGCGCGGTGACGCGCTCGGGCGCCCAGCCATTCAATCGCGGCACCAATCCGACATTCTCGCGAATGGTGAAATGCGGGAAAAGGCCGATCTCTTGAATAACGTAACCGATGCTGCGGCGAAGCTGGATAAGATCCCAGTCTCTAGTGGCGCGGTCTTCAATGAGCACTTTGCCATCCGAGGGAAAAAGAAGACCGTTCAGCATCTTCAATGCGGTAGTTTTTCCGGAGCCGCTGCGGCCGAGCAGGACAAGTGTGCTGCCCGGTTCGATGCGAAAGCTTAGATTATCGAGGATGAGACTGCCGCCGACGTGATAGGAGACGTCGCGAAATTCAAGCGCGGCGGCACTCAAGAAACGGTCCAGAGATTTTCCGCGAACGGCCAATCCCGATCGATCCACTGATCCTGGACGCTGAAGCCGGCTTGCTCCGCCATCGCGTCCAGTTCCGGAAGCTGGAACTTGTGTGAGGACTCGGTCCAAATCGTTTCACCGGCGCGAAAGCTTACCGTCAGATCGGCTTCCGCGATCACCGCGGTCTGATTCATGCGCGACCGCAGGTGCATTTCGATGCGGCGCTGTTCTTCGTTCCAGCGCGCTTGATGCTCGAAGTCTCGCAGTTGGAAATCGCCACCGAGTTCACGATTGATTCGCCCCAGCAGATTGAGATTGAATGCGCCCGTAACGCCCGTGGGATCGTCATAAGCCATCAGCATCCGGTCCCGTTCCTTCACCAGATCCGCGCCGATGAGCAGCATGTCGCCCGGAAGCAGCGCCCGGCGCAGGTCGCGCAGGAATGTATTGGCACACTTTCGCTCGAAATTGCCGATCGTGCTGCCGAGGAACATCACCAGGAACGATTCGCCGGGCTGCCTTTTCGCCGTCGCGCGCGCCATCCCGTCGAGATAAGACTGCACCAGCGGATGCACCTCGGCGATGTCGGACAAATCCCGCTCACAGCGCGCCAGAGCATCCCCCGACACGTCGATCGGATAATAACGAACGCCCCCACCCATCGCCTGCAGCAAATGCCGGGTCTTCTGGCCCACCCCGCTGCCCAGCTCGATCACCGCCAGCGGAGATGGAAGCTGGCTCGCGATATCGCCCGCGTGGCGACGGAGCAAACGCTCATCCGCGCGGGTGAGTCCGTATTCCGGAAGATGCGTGATGGCCTCAAACAGCGAGCTTCCCAATTCGTCGTAGAGATACTTGGAATGCAGCTCCTTCTGGGGCTTCGCGAGGCCGGAACACACGTCGGACGCGAATTCGCGTACGGCGGCGTTGTCCTCGTCTTTAATCTTCGACCAGCCGAAAACTTGCGTAGACATAGGGATAGTTGGGTCGGAACCAGTTACGGAAAGAACGGCGCAGCATGCAGGCAGCCGTCACCGGCGACCCGCCTTTCATAACGTAATGCCCTTCGTCGAAGAAATTCTGTGAATATCCTGGATAGAACGGCATGGGCCGGAATCCCGGAAACGGACCGAACTGACTGGCTGTCCACTCCCAACCGTTCCCCACCAGTTGCGATACGCCCGAGGCGCTGTCGCCCGCTGGATTTGCGTTGACATCCACAGGGTCCCAATGGCGAAAGTCGAAATTGCCTCGCGTTGGATCGGGCGATGCTTGGCCCCACGGATACAGACGCTCGCCGCCTTCCGGTGTTTCGTACGCGGCTCGATGAAACTCCGTTTCGGTCGCTAATCGTTTGCCCGCCCAGCGCGCGTAGGCGTTCGCCTCGGCGTGTGTGACGTAGACCGGCGCGTTCAACGGCAAGGGAATCTCCGAGAACATACCGCGATAGATGAAGCCATCGCCGCGTTGGGTCCAGAAATGAGGCGCCGGCGCGCCCTCTCGCACGAAATCTAGATATTGGCCGTTTGTAATCTTGTACTTGCCGATGTGGAAGCCCGGAACGTGCAGTTGGTGCTCGTCGAACTCGTTATCCCAACCGAATTCACCCGGCTTCTGTCCGAGCGTGGCCACGCCCGGCGCGATTTCGATCATCGGATTGGCGAGGCGTTGCGTTGAGTACGCCGGCGGCGCAACACTCGGCGCCTTCTGATCGTAAGGCAGGTTGTGCAGAAGATAGGCCAGCGTCTCGGCGTGCATGAGCCGATGTTCTAACGCAACCTGAACAATCTGCTCCGGCGCCTGATCGAGCAGCTCGTCGATACGCCCCCGGACGCGCCGGTTGTAGGCTTGAACTTCTTCCGCTCCCGGCCAATCGGAAGGTTGATCCGTCGCGGCTTGTCCCACCGGTGGATCAATGCCGAATTCGAACAGAGTGTCGAAATGCGGACTCAATGAGCTGACATCCAGCGTCTTTCGACAGATCAGATTCCAGTCGAAAGCTTCCAGATGCCCCAGATAAAAGATCAGGCGATGCCGCTCCGGGATGGGGCGCGAGTAGAGTGCTTCCGGCGTGAGAAGCCTGAAGATTGAGTCGGTTAATTGGCGCGCAGAATCCAGCCGTTCCTGCAGCGCATTACTGATGACGGGGACGCTCGACATGCTAGCCTCCGGCTACGCAATATCAGACTAGCATCCGTATCGCCAAAACGGGAGTTAGCTAAATGTCAGTTCAGTTTCTGCAAAGAGGCCAGGCACGGGGCTTCCTCGTGCCCACCTGCGGCTGCCTCTTGGATGACGTGCCTGGAGGACGTGCCTACTTTGTTCCGGGTGCAACTTGGCCAGGCTGGGCCGGTACGGCGGCTTGCGCCTTCTCGGCAGCCTGCGTGTTCTGGGCGGCTTGAGCATCCCAAGCGGCTTTATTGCGGGGAGTCTTCCAATACCTGTCGCCCCACCATTCAGCGGTCGCCGGGTTGGCAGCCGCTACGGGCGACCTCTTGGCCGCGATATTCTCCTGCGCGTCGAGAGCCCGATAAGCAGCCAGTTCAAAATTGAGAGTTCCAGCCGCGCCAGTGGCATCGGTGTAATTGATCACTAGCGTCTGCTTGCGATGGCTGGCGATCGGCGACATCGCCGGGAACACGTGCATGACGCGCCGGACATCCGCCTTCTCGATTTCGGTGCTCGTGATCTGATCGTAGGGGAGCGCGAAAATCGATCCGTTATAGGTGAAACGGAACTCCTTGGCATCTTCAAAATGGAACACGCCGCCCGAATTTACCGGGATGGACTTTACCGTTCCACCAACATATTGAACGGCATCGGAAGCGGCGAGGACAGCGGCCGGTGGCACGGCTGCAAAAACAATGGCTGATATCAGAACCTGGCGGATTGCGAACATGCTGTGGTCTCCTTTAGAGCGCTCTAGCGAGTACTATCGACCACCGAGTCCTGGGACTTTAGCAGGCTGCTGAAAAAGCCCGGCAGACTTGAAGTCCGCCCTACACGGGCACACTTGTGTTATTGCTAGCCCCGTGTAGCGTAGGCGCCCACGCCTGCGGCTCTCGAATGTGGAGGGGCTTTTTCAGCAACCTGTTAGGCCCTCCCCATTACAATGGAAACAACATGTCCGTCTATGACGAGCGTCGCGAAGAGCTGGAACAGCAAGAGTTTATGATGGGTACCGAGCGCGGACGCCTTTCCGTGACGCTGGATTTGCTAACCGACGCGCTGGTGCTGGTGGGCCAGCACGGGGTCTATTGCCAGAGCGCGCGGCAGCCCGGCAAGCCAGCCATGGATATACAAATGATCTCGAAGTGCCTGACCGACGCCAAGGAACTAGTAGCGGATGTCATGGGCGAGCTGAAGCGAAAATCACAGCCCGCGAGTTGATCAGTGCCCGCGGCTGGCGAAGAAGTAATAGGTCCAGACGAAGATCAATCCCGCGATGCACAGCCCGATCATGAACAGCTTGCGGCCGGTGCTGGGCTGGTAGCCGGGCGGTTTGTCTGGATCAGGCGGCTGTTGGCCGGTGACGGGTTCTGAGGCCATGATTCTTAAGGCAAAGGGTAGAGCGCGAGTTCCGTCATCGGAAAATCTTTGCGATTGTCCGTCATCAACACCAGGTTATGAGCCAGCGCGGTAGCCGCGATAATCATGTCCACCACGCCCATCGTTCGCCCCTTTTTGCCCCATTCGTTCTTCAGCAAACCTGCGGCCCGGGCCAGCTGCGAATCCAATGGATAATGTTCCAAAGCGTCTAGAAAGCGCTCAGTAAGCGGGATCTCTTTGGGTCGAGCGCCTGCAAAAATCTCGGTTAGCGTTACCGCTGAACAAGCTAGCGTGTCGCCTGCTGCAACCATGGACGCAAGCATTTCCCAACGCCCCTGCTTTCGATTGAGAGCATCGATGATGACGGACGTGTCGAGAAGGTAAATCGCCATTATTCGGGATCGCGTTGCTTTTGGATCTTCTCGAAACGGGCCTCGCTTTCAGCGCGCGTCTTGCGCACCCAGGCCGATGCTCCGCCCTTGAGTTCCAGGTGATCTTCGTCCTTCCAGATTGGCTCTTTGCTCTTGAAGATCTCCAGCAGTTGCTGCCGTTTGATCTCGCGCTTTGCGAGGTCTGCCAGAAATGCACTCCTACCCCGCGAGCCGGCGATTTTGTCAATCTCCTGCACCAGATCTTCTGGCAGAACGATGTGCGCTCGCTTAGTGGATGTCATGGGCTGCCTCTGTTAACTAGCATAGCCCACTTCATTGTGACATGCAACCGGCTAAAGTCCCTGCAGGAACGGGTTCCTTAGCCGCTCCCGGCCGATGGTTGTGTTCTGGCCGTGCCCGGGTATCACCACCACCGTGTCATCCAGCGGGAGCAGTTTGTCGTGAATCGATCGCAGAATCTGCTTCGAATCGCCCCCCGGCAAATCCGTGCGCCCGATGCTGTCCAGGAACAGCGTATCCCCGGCGATCAGTTTATTTTCCGCCGGAATCCACACGCTGATGCTGCCCTGCGTATGCCCGGGCGTATCCAGCACTTGGAAATCGGCTGCACCTAGCTTCACGCTCTCACCCTCGTGTGCGTTCACGTCGATGCTAGTCTTGTCGGGCGTCCGCATGCCCAGCCATTGCGCCTGCATGTCGATGTGGTCGTAGAGCCCCTGATCGTTGAAATTCATGTAGACCGGAGCGCCGGTAAGCGCCTTCAGTTTTTGTGCGCCACCAATGTGATCGATGTGCGCGTGCGTCACGATGATCGCCTTGACGCGCAATTGATGCTTCTCCAAAACGGCGGTGATGCGTCCGATTTCGTCGCCCGGATCGATCACGATGGCTTCACCGCCCGCTTCGTCGCCGAAGATCGAACAGTTGCATTGCAGCGCGCCCACTGGCAGGATTTCATGAATCATGAAGGGATCTCGCGAATCATAATCGTATACTCGAATTATGGACCCAACCCTCAGCGCGGTGCTCGGAGTGTGCGTGCGATGGATTCACATCGCCTCCGTCGTTACGCTGATCGGCGGGTTCATCTACGCGCGTTTCGTGCTTGCGCCGGCGCTGGCTTTATTTCCCATTCCCGAGCGCGAACAGGTTGGCTCGAAGGTGGCCGGGAGCTTCCGCCCGCTGCTATTTACCGTTCTCATCACAGCGCTGGGCTCGGGAATGTACAACTACGCGACCAAAGGCAGCTATCCGCCGGGTTATCACATGTGGATGGGGATCAAGCTGCTGCTGGTTCTGCACATCTCGGCATCGGCGATCCTCTACTCGGTTCGCCAGTCGAATGAGGCCAAACGCAACCGAACGGAGTTGAGCATCGCGATTTCCGGGCTGGTTGTCATCGCCATCGCTGCCTATTTGAGGCACTTGTCACTTAGATGACGGACTTAAGCAGATGACGGAGTTGATCAGATGACGGAGTTGAAATGACGGGTTACGATGCGCTCCGCAATCGAGCTGCCTGGATCGATCTCTCCTCGCGCGGCAAAATCAAACTCACCGGTGAGGATCGCGCACGCCTTCTGCATGCGATGACAACAAATCACATCCAGCAGCTTACGCCAGGCTCCGGCTGCTACGCATTTTTCTTGAACGACAAGGGCCGTGTTCTGGCCGACGCAAACATTCTGTGCCGCCCCGATTATTTCTTGCTGGACGTGGAACCGGAGGTGCGCGTGCCTCTCTACCAGCATCTGGACCGATTCATCATCGCCGATGATGTCACGCTCGAAGACGCAACCGAGGGGACGGCGACCTTCGCCGTGGAAGGTCCCGAAGCATCTGAGGTCATTGAGCGTGCAGGCGCGCCGATTCCCGAAGCTGAATTCTCCAGCGCGGATTGGGGCGATTCGCTCATCGCTTGTCTCAATTCCACCGGCGGCACGGGATTCTTCCTCTTCGCCCCCGTGGCTGAAAAGCCCGCGTTGATCTCGCGTCTGGAAGCCGCGGGCGCCGAACCCGCCGACGCCGAGGCTGCTCGCGTGGTTCGCCTGGAACATGGCAAGCCCCGCTACACGGAAGATATCAGCGACCGGTTTCTGGCCCAGGAAGCGAACCAGCCGCACGCCCTGCATTTCAGTAAAGGCTGCTACCTGGGGCAGGAGATTGTAGAGCGTGTCCGGTCCCGCGGCCAAATCCATCGAGTGCTCAGACCGCTCGTTCTGGATACGAAGGAGCCGCCCGCGCCCGGTACGAAATTGCACATCGACGGTGCCGACGCCGAGATCACCTCGGCGGCCTATTCACCCGCGCTGGATAAAGTTGTGGCTCTGGCCTACGTTCGCGTCTAGTTCCTGGTGTTCAGCACCTTTGGAATCGAGACGTAGCCGACGATGGTGTCCTTCTTCACATCGTTCACCACGATTTCATAGGGCTGCTTCGCCTTCGACGTCATGAACTGCAACGGTTCATTGACGGTCCTGTCTTTCTTCTCCGTGGTCTTGTCATCGGCGGTCAGCTCGATAGTGTAGCGGAACTTCTTGGGGTCAGCCTTGGTCAAGCGGATCATCACGTCGCCCACTTTCTGCGGTTGCTTGGCCTTTTGAATCGTGAATTGGACGTAGTTGCGTTCGCCCAGTGCCTGCAACGCCGCCAGTTCTTTACCATTCGTCGCGATCAGCACGCTGTGGCCATCGATTTCGCCCGTGGCTCGTTTCAGATCGGCCACCGTCTTCTCCAGTTCCGACTTGGTGCTCGCCACGTCGCCCTTTACTGAAGTCACCTCGTTGCCAACCTGGTTGAACTGCGAATCCGCCGACTCCTTCACTTTGGAGATATCCGAGGTGAGCTGCTGCTTGTCGCGCTCCTGGCGCTCCTGCGCCTGTTGCAGCAGAGCGCGCGTCTCGTCCACTTTCTTAATCGCCTCATCCTTGGCCTGTCCCGCGGCCAGACTCGCTTGTCTGCGCGCGCGCTCCAATTGGTCGCGCAACTCATCCACTGTCCGGCGGTTGCTGCGCGTGTTTACGTTGGCAGCTTCTTCGAGCTTGTCGATCCGGGACTGTGCCGCGTCATTGGCCGTCACCAGATCCTTCTTCACTTTGTCCAGCTGCATGTAGAGGTACACATTGGCGGCGATCAGCGCCACCACCACTCCAAACAAAACCCCCAGTTTCCATCCCAATCCACCGCTCGATGGCGCCGGCATAGGCGGTGGCGGAGGCGGCGCGTAGTATTGCGGCGGGGGCGCATAATAGGCGGGCGCTCCCGGTGGAGGCGGAGCGGGTGGAGGAGCTGACGGAGGTGCGGGCGGAGGCGAATACGGCGGCTCGGAACCCGATCCTGGGCTGGGGTTGGGGAAAATGGACATTTGACCTCTGATCCGTAGAGTACCAGTTATATAAGCCCTTGGATGGACGGCTCGGACCGCCGGTTTCAGCCGTCCTGTGTTTCTTTGTCAACGCCCGCCGGGCTTCGGTCTTGGAACGGCAAACTCCAGGAATGTTTGTTTGGGCATGCCCGGCTCAAAGCAACGGCGGCAGCGCGCCTCGTACATTCCGCCGGCGCCTACCACGATCAGGTCGGTGGATTCCACCAGCCTCTGCGTGTGCTTCGCCGGATTGCCGCAATGCATGCAGATGGCCAGCGTTTTCGTGATCGATTCAGCCAGCGTGAGCAGGTCTGGCATGGGCGAAAACGGCCGCCCCATGTAGTCGGTGTCCAGGCCGGCGATAATCACTTGCTTTCCACTGTCCGCCAGATACGTGGCCACCTCCACCAGTTCCGGACCAAAGAAGTTCGATTCGTCGATCCCCACCACCTCGGTCCGGGAATCCAGATTCGGCAGGATCTCGGAGGCGCTTTGCACCGCCTGCGACTTCAATCGCAGATCGTTGTGCGAAACGATTTCGTCGCTGGAGTAACGGTCGTCGAGTAGCGGTTTGAAGACCTGCACTCGCTTGCGCGCGATCATGGAACGCCGCAGCCGCCGGATCAGCTCTTCGCTCTTGCCTGAAAACATGGGACCGCAAATCGCTTCGATCCAGCCTAAATTACCGGTGACAATATCCATTCCGTAACTGCCGCATCTTATCATGGGTTCGTGCCGTTGCATCGCGAACGCGTGATTGAGCCGGAGATGCTGGATCACGCACCTCCCGATGTGGCGCGTGCCAGTCTGCGGGACCTGGCGCGGGTGAACCGCTATTTGGGCGGTTACTACGTGTTAGGCAGGCTTTTTGACGCCGTTGCAAAGACCACTGACAATTTTTCAGTCCTCGACATCGGCGCCGCTTCCGGCGACATGGGCGCGGCCATCCGGCGGCGTTATCCGCGCGCTCAGGTAACTTCGCTTGACTACCAGCGCGAGCATCTGGCTCAGGCCGCCGCTCCCAAGTTGGTGGCCGACGCGTTCCACTTGCCTTTCCGCCCGGGAAGTTTCGATTTCGTGTTCAGCTCGCTGTTCGTGCATCACTTCACCAATGACCAGATCGTTGACCTTTTCCGCAGTTTCCGCTGCCTGGCTCGCCGCGCTGTGCTGGCCATCGATCTCGAGCGTGGTCCGCTGGCCTATCACTTCCTTCCCAACACACGCTGGCTATTCGGCTGGCACGACATCACCATCAGCGACGGTCAGATTTCGGTGGCGGCGGCCCTGAAGAAGGACGAAATGCTGGCGCTCGCGGTGCGTGCGGGTTTCGCGAACGCCCGCGTGCGAGTGCATCGGCCGTGGTCGCGATTGTCGTTGCTGGCTCCGGTGTAGCCCGATGGCGAGCGGTAAACTGTACTCATGCTGCTGCGAATCGCTCTGTTTTGTGGAGTTGCGTTGCGCCTGTCAGCCCAAGCTCCGCCGCTCATCGACTACGTCACTTATCTGGGCGGCTCTTACACCGACACCGCGGTTGGAATTGCGGTAGATTCCACGGGCGACGCTTATGTTGCGGGAAACACCACATCGCCCGATTTTCCGGTCACGTCCACCAGCCTCGGTACGCCATCCACCCACAACTGCGCCTTCGTTACCAAATTCAATCCGTCGGGCAGCGCCATCGATTTTTCCATTTGTCTGGCTAATTCGACCGCAGTTGCTTTCGCACTGGATGCAAGCGGCAATATGTATTTGGTGACCGCGACCGCTTATCCCGGCAATTCCTCGGTTTTTGCGGTGGTGAAATTGGATCCGGCCGGGCAAAACATTCTGTTCACCACACCGATTAGCGGTAATCCCGAAGCGATTGCGCTGGATGCGGCCGGCGACATTTTTGTAACAGGCACCTCCGGACCGGGATTTGCCACCACTTCCGGGGTTTATCAGCCACAATCCCCGGCGGGACTATGCCCCGGAGATATCAACGCTCCGCCGTCGCCATGCAGCGTCGCATTTATCACCAAGCTGTCGCCTTCCGGCAGCGTGGCTTGGTCTACTTACCTGGGAGGCACCGGCCCTGACGACGCCCACACCATCGCGGTCGACGGCATCGGCAACGTCTGGGTCGCGGGACAAACTGTTTCGCCGAATTTTCCAACCACGGCGAACGCCGTGTCGCGTACCTTCGGCGGCGAACTCGATATCGGGCCGCTGCGTTTCGGGGATGCTTTCGTTTCCAAGCTCGATCCCACCGGCAGTCTTCTGCTTTATTCCACCTACCTCGGTGGCAGCCAAGCGGATGAAGCGTCTGGTATTGCAGTGGATTCATCCGGCGCGGCGTATGTGGCCGGCGGCACGCAATCGAATAACTTCCCGATCACGTCCGGCGCGTACCGAACCACCAACCCCTTTTACAACCCGAACCAAATGCCAGCTGACGGTGGGGATGGTTTCGTAACCAAGATCGACAGCTCCGGCGACCTCACTTATTCGACTCTCACTGGGCTCATGACCGGCATCCCCACGCCGATTGTCGTCGATGCTACCGGCCAGGCCTATGTCAGCGCAGGAAGCCCAATGATCCAACCCACCTGCGCCGGGCCGCCGAATCAAGCTGTCTTAGTCCTCAACTCCGCTGGTTCCGCGTTGACAGCCAGTTCTCCCATTCCGGGCCCTTATCTCGCCTGGGATGGCCAGGGTGGGCTCTATTCCGCGGGCCCTGCATTTACACTCGTGTTCTTCTCCACGCCGCGCGCTTTTCAAACCCAGTACGCTGGTGGCGATTCCGACGCCTTCGCCGCCAAAGTCGATTTCTCGCAGCCGGCTGGGCCGAACATCGCTTCGGTGATAAACGCTGCCAGCCTACTTCCCAACAACGCCACACTTTTTGCGACGGGAGCGGTGGCGCCGGGTGAGATCGTTACTCTGTTCGGCACGGACTTCGGAACCTCTACCCCAACCGTGAATTTTGGGACCTCCGCGGCCCCGGTTCTCTATTCCTCCAATTGCCAGATCAATGCGGTGGTTCCGTTCGAAGTGAATCCGGGTATCGCGACGCTGGTGACAGTCCAATCGGGAAGCCAGTTGCTTGGGCCGATCAAACTTCCAGTGGTCGCTGCGGCGCCTGGCATCTTCACTACCAACGACAGCGGCAGCGGACAGGCGGCCGTATTGAATCAGGATGGCACCGTGAACTCAGCTTCGAACCCCGCGCCTCGAGGTTCCGTCGTTTCGGTTTACCTCACCGGCGCAGGCGCGTTAAGTCCGCCGCTTGGCGATGGCTTGCTCGGTCCGCTGACCGCTCCGTTCCCGGCCCCGGTGGCGAGCATCAGCGCCACCATCGGCACGCTCGCTGCAACCGTCACCTTCGCCGGCCAAGCCCCAGGACTGATCGCCGGAGCCACGCAAGTAAATGTTCAGGTACCAGAGAACGCTCCTGTGGGCGGGGCCATCCCGATCGGCATTTCCGCTGGAGACTACGCCAGCCAGTCCGCCACTATCGCCCTGCGTTAGTTCGTAGTCAGAGGAAGTATGGCCTGGAAGGTATCCGAATCCGGTCCAATGATCTCGAGCGACGCTTTACCAGAAGCCAGGCCCGAGGGTACCGTAAAGTTAATTTGATATAAGCCCGCATACCCAGGCGCCAAGCCTGTAAACCCTACCTTGGCCGATAAGTAATTGCCCGACGCATCGAGCAGGAATACCAGCGGAGTAAACGTGGTGTAACTGAGCGGACTGCTCGGCGCGGGGGCTCCGTTCTGCACCCGGGGGGCAACCTGGCCCATCCCGGTGAGATACAGTGCTACCGTCTCACCTATCTTGGCCGGGCTCGATTCCGATATCACCGAATAGTCGGGATGCAGTGCGGCCGCATACCCCAGGCCGCCTTCCGGATTGTTGGTAAAGACCCCAAGCGAAGTTGTTCCGGTGTATTCCGTTACCAGGTTCGATTGCGTGCCGTTGTTGATCACATAAATCTGCGCCACCGGGTTAGACTCAGTGCCAAACGGAACTACGACGGAGATCTGCGTGGGGCTCACATAAAAGATCGGCGCGGCAACCTGGTTGATCATCACCTGCACTCCGTTGAAGCGGGTGGGAAAAGGCAAGCTTGCGCTGGCCGTGGCATTGGCCAGGCCACTGCCGTACAGCGTTATAAATTCACCGTCTGAAACTGGCGCCGTAAACGGATAGGACTGAGATATACGCCGGAGCCACTAGCCGCGGGCGCCTGAATCGCCACGTTGAGGGAGAGAAGAGGGCCGATGCCATAGCCGATGCGAATGGTTCCATCCGTGCTGCTCACATAATGCTGCGAAAAGGCCGTGTCGTCGGAACTCCCGTCGTCGTTCAGGGTATAGGAGTCGTAATAGGTGAAATCACTCGCACCGCCGTAGATGGACAGCGAAGTCAACGACCGGTAGTTCAGCAGCGAAGCAGTGCTGAATTGCTGGTGGCCGATGATCTTCCCTGAGCTTGCCTCGAACGCACCGTAGTAGCTATCCAATACAGACAAACCGTTACCGGCGGCCAATTCGTCCATCCCCAGGCCGGCCTGATAGTAAAGACCCGCGTAATTGGACGGAGCGCTGGTGGCCGCGCGAACCCCGACGAACATATCGTAGCCACTAGCCGATCCGCCAAAAATGAAGTTGCCGTCCGGCGAAATGTACAGCACTTCCGTTCCCGCCACCAGAGTAGACGTATTGCGCGTGCCTCCGAACTTCACCTCCGCCGCGCCGTTGGTGAAAGAGTAGGTTACTCCGCTGAGGCTTTGGGTGGTCGCGGTGGTATTGGCTCCGGTGTAGCCGGTTACGCTGACGCTGCCGATGTTACCCTGCCCGTCGGCGGTCATGCTGAACATGGCATCCCCGGGGAACGTCGGATCCATATAGGCCACCGCGTAGGTTCCCTTGAGCGTTGAATTGGTAGCCGTGGAACCCACCGGCGCTGCGATGAACAGATCGTTATAGCCGCTGCCGGTGGAGGTCGATGTGCCGATGAACAAGCCTTGGGATACCGTTCCGAAGATGTTGTCGGTCGAAAACGCTTGATTTACTGCGTTGATGTAGCCGGCGCCGCTGCCCGAGATCGCGTAGCTGCCGCCGGTGGTCAAAGCCGTCGAGTTGGGTGTGGAGGCGGTATTCTCAACCGCGCCGCTGAAAGTATAATTTCCCGCGCCGTCAAATGTGATGTTGCCCTGGACGTTCAAGCTTTGAACCATGGCGCCAGTCTGAACGTCGATCACGTAGAACGCTTGCCGCATGTAATAGGTGCCATTCAGCATCCCGTCGCCGCTCGAATCAAAGCCAGTCTCAGACTGAGCGGAACACTGCCAGGCGCACGCGCCAAGAAGAAACACAAGAAGAGTAGTTTTTATTGTCATGGATCGCATTGGAGGCGAGGCTCGTCGCCTTGAAGAGGAGGAATCGCGCGGACACAGCAAACCTGCTTAACTCGCAACCAGCATAATTCAGGATAGCCCCAGACCGATACAACACCAAGCAGGAAATTAGGACGCTCGGTTCCCCTGTAAAGGTTTGTCTCGCTATTGCGCCAAACGCCCTGGCATAATATGTTCTTGACTAGGCTCGGCGCATACTTTTCGCTCTTCTGCTGCTTGTTGTGCCTGGCCGCGTGCGATCGTCTTCCTGAAACCTATGCTCCGCCCGAGCAACGTCATCCCGTGCAGGGTTACAATCCGGGCCCCGAAGCCATGATGGTTGAAATGAGCGACCCGGACGCGAGTCTACATATCGCAAAAGATATTTATGGCCCTACCGATCCGTCCTGGCGTTGGACCTCTCAGAACCCTACCGTGCAATTGCTGGTGCTGTCCACCGAACATCTCAAGTTCGCTGCCGACTTTGCTATTTGGGACGATGGCTTCAAGGCCACCGGTCCGGTGCGGATTGAGTACCTGGTGAACGGCAAGTCGCTCGATAAAGTCAGCTACACCACACCTGGCGTCAAGCATTTTGAAAAGCCGGTTCCGCCGGACTGGCTCTCGGTGGACGCCGACAGCGCCCTCTCGATGTTCGTTGACAAGGTCTACGTTGCCCCTAAGGACGGCGTAAAGTTCGGTGTGATCCTGGTGCGCATGGGATTAAAGCAACAATGAGCGGATCACTCAATCACGATCGTGGCTCTAACCATCGTGGCTCAAAAACATGATCCACGTGATCCCGGTTCTCTTTGGAGGCCTCCTCACAGTGCTGACCGCATGGTCGCTCGGCATGCTGCTGCTCCGTCGCTTGTCGCTGGATTTGCATGCCTGGGAAGAGCGCTTGCTCGCCTTCGTCACCGGATCGGCTTGCTTGAGCGCGATCATGTTCATCTTGAGCGCCACGCGGCTGGTCCGCCGTGGAATTTTGCTCGCTCTAGCCATCGCGATCATCGGCTACGCTGTATATTCCGGAGCTTTTCGCGTGTCCGGAAAATCGTTCCCGCCGCCCCCGCCGCTCCCGCCAATGTGGCAGTGGACCTTCGGCGTGGTCTTCGCCGTCTTCGCCTACATAGGATTTTTCAATGCCCTGGCGCCCGAACACAGCTCCGACGGCATGTCTTATCACTTGAACGAAGTCTTCAAGTATCAGCAGGCTCACGGGTTCTTACACATCACCACGGATCTTTACTCCAACTTGTCGCAAGGTATCGAGCTGCTGTATCTTTTCGCCGTCGATTTCGGACGCTACTCGGCGGCCAGCCTGGTTCACTTTACGTTCCTGGTGGTGCTGGTATTTTTGATTCTGTCTTATGGCAAGCGAATCGGACGTCCCGAGGTTGGCGCGGCGGCGGCCTTGTTCACCTTCGCCTGTCCGATTGTGCTGCGCGACGCCTCCATCGCTTACATCGACGTCGCGCTCGCTGCGGATCTGTTCGCGCTTTTTTATTTACTCCAGATTTGGGACGAAAGCCGCGATCCAAAGCTGCTGGTGCCCATCGGCCTGCTGGCCGGTTTCGGCTACGAAGTGAAATATACCGCGATTGTCGCCGTGCCCTATGCCGTTGGCTTTGTCGCCTGGAAATTGTGGCGCGCGCGGAAGCCCCTGCTCCGGCCGGTGCTGCGGCCTGTCCTGACGGTTTCGCTCATCGCGGTCGCTTGCATCGTTCCGTGGATGCTGAAGGATTGGATCGAAGTGGCGAATCCGGTCTCGCCGCTCGCCAACCGGATCTTCCCCAATCCCTATGTGCACATTTCGTTTGAGGATGGCTGGCGCCAGTATCTGAGCAACTATCATCTGGACACCCGCTGGCGAATTCCGCTGCAGGTGACGGTCGAGGGCGATCAAGTGGAGGGCTTTGTCGGGCCGCTCTTTTTGCTCGCCCCGCTTGCTCTGCTCGCGCTCCGCTATCGCACGGGACGTCAAGTGCTGCTGGCGGCCGCGATCTTCGGAGCGTCATATTTCAGCAACATTGGCACGCGCTTCCTGATTCCTGTCGTCCCCTTCGTTTCGCTCGCCCTGGCCATGGCCGTCGCCGGCATTCCGTGGCTCTTAGCGGCGCTGGTGGTTGCGCACGGTATCAGTTGCTTACCGGCTGTCTATCAACATTATTGCGCTCCTTATGCTTTTAGCATCCAGGGCGTGCCCTTCCGTGCCGCGCTTCGCCTGCAAGGCGAGGAAGCGTATCTCAGTCTCGATCCGGAATACAACGTCGTCCGCATGATCGCCGCCGTGGTTCCTCCCGGTCAGCCGGTCTTCGCCATCAGCCAGGGCGCACAGTCGTATTTACCGCGAGAGTTATTGACCGGCTACGAAAGCGCCTCGAATGAAGTGTTGGAGGATACTTTATGGATGCCGGTGGTTCGCGACGCCCAGCCCTCGCGTCTGTTCAAATTCGATTTTGCGGCGCATCAGCTGCGAAAATTACGAGTGGTTCAAACCGCCGACCTGCCCGGCAATCAATGGTCCGTCGGGGAGATACGCGTCTTCACCAATGGCGCCACTGGGCCAAGCGAATTGCCCCGCGATCCGGTCTGGCGGCTTACCGCTCATCCCAATCCCTGGGATGTCCAATTGGCGTTCGATAATAGTCCAGTCACGCGCTGGCGAAGCTGGCAACCGGCTGAGCCGGGCATGTATATCGAGGTCGATTTCCATCGGCTCCAAAGCGTCAGTTCGGTTGTAGTGGAATCGTCCAACGATACGGGAGCGATTCAGTTGAAGCTGGAAGGCAATGGCACGGACAATGGCTGGGTGACGCTGTCCGATCATCCAGTGGAATCCAGACAACCCATGCGCGCCAGCCTGCGCCTGGCCGCCACGGCGGAGCTGAAGGCGCACGGTATCCATTACCTGCTGATCAAGCCCGACAATCCCGGCGCGGATGACATGCGGCGCTATCCCGCTTACTGGGGGCTCGATGTGGCTGGAGGCCTCGGCGACGTCAGGCTCTACCACATCAAGTGATGCCTCGCTTCTTTCTGGGCGTCGATGGCGGACAATCCAGCACTACTGCCGTCATTGGCGACGAAAGCGGGCGGGTACTGGGCGTTGGCCGGGGCGGACCATCCAATCACGTCCGCGCAGAGGAAGGTCCCGGCAAGCTGCTCCTGGCTGTTCGAGGATCGTTGCGCAGCGCTTGTAAACAGGCGGGATTGGATGTGGATGGCATTCGCTTCCGCAGCGCCTGTCTGGGATTCAGCGGAGGACCAGCCGATAAGGAAGCGCTTCTTCGTCAAATTTTGCCCATCGACCGTATGCAGGTCACCGACGACGCCCTGATCGCGCTGGCGGGCGCCACCGCCGGTGAACCAGGAGTAGTGGTGATCTCTGGAACAGGTTCCATCGCATTTGGGCGCGATCAGGAGGGCCGTACTGCGCGAGCCGGCGGCTGGGGCTATCTTTTCGGAGACGAAGGCGGCGCTTTCTGGATCGCGCGGCAGGCCATCCGGGCAGCCCGGCGTTGGGAGGAAGGTTGGGGACTGCCTACGTCCTTGCGCGCCAGGCTGCTGGACGCTACAGGCGCGAGAAACGTCAATGACTTGCTGCACCGTTGCTACACACCCGAATTCCCGCGTCCCCGGGTCGCGAGCCTTTCCATTCTGGTAAACCATGCGGCGGAAGCCGGCGATCCCGCAGCTTTGGAGATTCTGGATACGGCCGCCCGCGAATTGGCTCTGTTGGTGATTGCCGTCGCTGGACAATTATTCGCAGGCGGCAAGCCGGCGCTTGTCACTTACTCCGGCGGTGTATTCGGTAGCCGGATTCTGCTCGGCCGATTCAGAAATTGGATGGCCTCCGAGGAGGGGGTACGTGTGATGCCACCGGTCTATGGCCCCGCCGTTGGAGCGTTGCTCGAAGCCTATCGCTCGGAGGGGCTGCAGCCTGCCTTGTCCGGAGCTTTCCAGCTTTGGGGATAAGCCCGCCAGTACCGGGTTTCTGGTATCACTTATAGCTGAAACGTTCGTCCTGACCCACGAATCAGCCGTTTTCCTGTACGTCGACTAGGGTGAGATTCCTTGAATTGCGTCTTTGGATCATCGATAAGGCGCGTGAGGCGAACCGTATCAATGGCTTGGGCTTGGGAAGAGGAAGAGGAGACCGAAGGCGACGGTCCTGCGAGTGCCTCACTTTCGGAAAGCCTGGTCGATGAGAGTTCTATGACCACCGGCGCTCGCGAACCAATGGAAGGACGCGGCGATGAAGCAATCCGCGCGCACTGTCTCCGCGTGGCAACCTGGTCGAGCGAACTGGCGAGCGCCATCGGCCTTTCCGAATCCGATCGAAATCTAGTGGAACAGGCCGCGATTGTTCATCACATTCCCGAGATTCTGGTGGACGATCAAGCCCGGCGGCGGCTGCTGGCTGAAATGCATTTGGAAGCCAAGGGTGAGGAGCCATTCATCTCAGACCGGGTGCGTGCCGTTCTGGAAACTCTGTGGGGACGCCGTCCGATCGCCGATCCCGCCATGGGCAAAATCGTGGCTGTGCTCGAAATCAGCGACGACTTCGATCAGTATTTCGAATCCGAACCCCTGTTGGACCCTGGCGCCGAGGACCAATGCACGAACTCCTCCGTCGAGGCCATGATGACCTACTTGCAGGTCACCAGCCGGGCCGATGTCAGCCGGGTGATCGACCGGCTGCCGGTGTTCCCTCGCGCCGCTCGGGAGGTGGTGCGGCAGGTGGCGAATGCCGATGCGGGGCCGCGCGAAATGGAGGCCGTGGCGTCGCTCGATCCCGTGCTCGCGGGACGGCTCATTCAAACCGCGAACTCTGCCTACTACAGTCCGCGCCAGCCCATTGGAACCGTTTTTCATGCGGTTTCCTATATCGGCACCGAGACCGCGCGCCGCGTATTGCTGGCCGCGGCCATCCGAGGTAACTTCTCGTCCCCACAAGCGCACCGGCTCTGGAACCACAGTTTGGATGTGGCGCAGACCGCCGAGCTGCTCGCGATCCAATCGTCGGTGGGCATGGATCCTTCGCACGCCTTTCTGGCCGGCTTGATTCACGACATCGGCCGTCTGGCTTTCGCTATTATGCCACCGGCGTTCCAGCAACGCTTTCAACGCCTCACCGATGGCAGTTGCCCGCCGGTGGAAGTGGAGATGTGCCTTTCCGGCCGCTGCCATGGTGAAGTAGGCGCCGAAACTCTGGCTCAATGGAAGTTTCCGGGGGACATCATCCAGGCTGTGCGCTGGCACCATCGTCCCGAATGTTCCTCATCGCCGCTGGCTTCGCTGCTCTACCTGGCCGAGTTCGTGACGGAGTCGCAAGAAGACCTTCCCTCCTTCGTTCGCCTGAATACTGCTACCCGGCTGGCCGGGATTTCGATGGACGCGCTGGCCGAGATTCGCCAGAAGACTACCGGGTCGCTCGAAAGCTTGCGTTTCGCGGCTTAGTCTTGAGCCTCCTCGCGCTACCCTGGTTTCTTGCATACTCCTGAAACCGGCTGGCTGCCGGACCTGATTTACACCGGAGGAACATTTCAATCCGGGCTCGCGATGTTTGCCGATGCCGCCGGCCGCATCGCTCGATTTTCTTCGGCTCCCGAAGATCTTGCCAATTGCCAGCGGCTTGCTGGAAAGGCTATTCTTCCAGGCCTGGTGAATGGACACTCGCATGCCTTCCAGCGCGTGCTGCGCGGGCGTACCGAGCATCGCACCGCCCATGTACGCGATTCCTTTTGGACCTGGCGCGAGAGCATGTACCACGCTGCCGGCCGATTGTCGCCCGAGGGTCTTTATCACGCGTCGCGTATGGCGTTTCTTGAGATGCTTCTGGGCGGCATCACAACGGTCGGCGAGTTCCATTATCTGCATCACGGTCCGGACGGAACGCCCTACGCCGATCGCAATGAGCTCGCTTGGCGGGTCATACGCGCCGCGCGGGACTTGGGGCTGCGCATCGCGCTGCTACGCACGGCCTACGCGCGCTCTGGATGGGGCCAGCCGCCCGACCCGGGACAGGCCCGATTTCTCACTCCGCGCGTGGAAGATTTTATTGCCGACACCGAAGCACTACGCACCGGAACCAAAGAAGACGCAGAGTGCGTCTGGGTGGGCGTTGCGCCTCACAGCCTGCGTGCCGTCCCGATCGATTATGTGCTGGATGTGGCCGCCTACGCCCGTGCGCACCAGATGCCGGTGCACATGCACGTCTCGGAACAACCTGCCGATGTCCAAAGTTGCACGGCCGAACATGGTCTGCGCCCCGTTGACCTGCTTGCCCGCAACGGTTTGCTCGATTCCCGCTTCACAGCCGTGCATGCCATTCACGTCACGAGCGAAGAAATCGCGGCCCTCGCGCGCAGCGGCGCCACGGTCTGCGCCTGCCCCACCACCGAGCGCAATCTAGGCGACGGGACACTGCCGGCTGACCAGTATACGAGCGCGGGCGTTCGCATCTCGCTCGGCTCCGACAGTAACGTGCAAATCAATCTGCTCGAAGATGCCCGCTCGCTCGAATATCATCTCCGCATGCAAAAGCTGGAGCGTGCAGTGCTGGCCTCGAAGCATCTGTTTTCCTGCGCCACGGAAGCCGGCGCTCGCAGCCTGGGCGCCCCGGGTGGAAGTCTCGAAGCCGGTCGATCAGCGGACTTCTTCACGATTGCGCTGGATGATCCGTCGATCGCCATCCCAGGCGACCCCAACCCCGATTTCTTGCTCAGTCACATCATTTTTTCGGCCGAACGAAGCGCGGTCCGCGATGTTGTGGTGGGAGGCAAATTCATACTCCGCGACGGACGCCATCCGCTGGCCGGAGAAATCGTCGAGCAGTTCATCCGGGTCCAAAAGGAGCTGTGGCGCTAACTCTGCGCCAACTGGGAGCGCAAATTGCTCCTCGGGTCTGTAATAATTGTTAAGTGGGTGACCAGCGTAGTGCACTGCAAGACCTGATCCGGCGCGGCCGGGTCCGTCAAGCCACGCATCTAGTGATCCACGCGGCGTCTTTTGCAGCCGTCGTCGCCATGGGCGGCGCGATTTTGCTGCTCATCGTCGGCGCACAAATCCTCAACTGGTATTGGATCGTCCTGCTCTTTGCCGGGAGCCTTGCGGCCAGCGCATATCGCTCGCGCGCCAAACTGCTTTCGGCGTATCAGGTGGCGCAATCCATCGACCGCCAACTCGACTTCCACGACGCACTCTCCACCGCGTATTATTTCAACGAGTATCCGGACCGCGCGGCTTCGCCCGAATTCGTCGGCGAGCAGCGCCAGGGCGCCGAGCAGATAGCGCGCTCGGCCGACATCCGGCTCGGCCTGCCGTTCTTAACGCCGCGCACAGCCTACGTGAATCTGGCCCTGGTCGCGGTGGCGTTCGGCATGTTCGGATTACGCTACGGAATCCACCGCAGCCTCGATCTAGGGTCGCCCCTGGTTCATATCAACTTCGACGGTCTCTTCGGCAATTCCCCGCAGGTGGCCGATGCTCGCCGCGGCAAGCTGCCGGGAGAAGCCCGCGGCCTTCGCGATCCAAACGCTCCGCCCGATCCGTGGGACGCGAAGACCGGCGATCTGGACCCGGCCAACGACGCTGCTCTCCAATCCGCCACGGACCCCGATCCAAGCACCGCCAATACCGCTCCGGACGCCTCCGCCAAAGCCGATGCCAAGAATACCCAGCAGCTGCCGCCGGGCACCAATCCATTGGACTCCGGCGAAAAGGGAGATTCGCCGCAGCCGGGCGATGCGAGCCCCAATTCGTCCGCGGGCCCCGATTCGAAATCCGACCAGCAGAACGGTTCCAAAGACGCGAAGGAGTCCAAGGACCCCAACCAGTCCGGAAGCTCGGGCGACAATTCCAGTCTCGGAAGCAAGCTGCGCGATGCACTGTCCAATCTGCTCGCGAAAATGAAGCCGCAATCCAAGCAAGGCGGCGGAAAGCCGAACGACTCTTCGCAATCGGCCAGTTCCAAGTCCTCCCAGCAAGGCGAGAAGCAGGAAGGCGACTCCAAATCTCCGGGCCAGGAGCAGGCCGACGCCAGTGCCAATTCGCAGTCGGAAGGCGAGCAGCAGCAGGGCGGAAATCAGCAAGCCTCGCAGGGCAAGAGCGAAGGACAGAGCAACAATCAGCCCAATTCGCCCGATGGCAAGAGCGGCATCGGAAAACAGGATGGCGACAAGGCCGCCCGCGAAGCCGCCGAATTGGCCGCCATGGGAAAGCTCAGCGAGATCATTGGTAAGCGCGCCGCCAACATCTCAGGCGAAGTGATGGTGGAAGTTTCCTCCGGCAAGCAGCAGTTGAAGACCCAGTATTCGCAGCAAAACGCCACGCATATCGAAGCGGGCGGGGAAATCAATCGCGACGAAGTCCCGCTGGCGTATCAGCAATACGTGCAGCAATATTTCGCGCAGGTGCGCAAGTTGCCCGCCGCGAAGAGCAAAGCCACGCCGGATGCCAAACCG
>JBEKLB010000095.1:0-17307 GCA_050010415.1 Bryobacteraceae bacterium
GCGCCGGCGCGAGGAGATGGAAGCGCTGCTGGCCGCGAACGCTTCGCTGCGTCCGGAGGAAGCGTAGACCGGGAATTGCACCTTACGATAGCGGCTCGGGAGGCTGTGGTTCTGGAACGTGCAGAGAGAGCAGGGCCGCCAGTTGGCGGAACTGTTCCAGCCAGTCTTTCTCATGTATCTGGGGCTCGCGCATTTGTGGATAGACCTTTTCGAGTACTTCGTAACAGCTGTTCTGCACCGACCACAGCGCGAGAGGAAACGGCAAGGACCGCGCGGCGACCAGATTGTCGCGGAATTTCGTGAGCCGCGCGAGATTTCCTGAATCCTCGAAAAAACTTGCGGCGCCTTTTTCGAGATTCCGGCGCAGCACGATTTCAAGACCGTTCTGATCGAGCGGAATGGAAGCGATTCGCATTTCTTCCAGCAGAGTCTGGATTGCGGCTTGGTCCAGGTCGGGCGAGGCCAGCGCCTGGCGCAGCAGGCCGTTCAAAGCCACCTCGGCGGCGGCTTTTAGTTCGCGGGGGATGGGAATGCCGCAGTCGCTCATGAATTGCAGCAACTGGGCCTGGTCTTCATAGATCTCGCGCGCCACGGAGAAGGAATGCTCCACGGTGGATTCCAGAACCTCCGTCAGAACTTTGCGCTGCTCATCGCGGAATAAATTCTTGAGCGAATAAGTGTTGCCTGCAAATCCCTGGTCCAGGCAATGAATGGTCGCGGCCAGGTCTGAACGGCTGAAGGCGTCGCGGGTGGATTTGCTGAGTTCGCGATAGGCATCTTCAGAATTGCATAACGCCACGCCGCCGTGCAGATTGTGGTCACCGAAGTGCAGAACACCGAACATCAGCAGCTCGGAATCCTGGGTGATCTCGGAGGTGAAGCGCGCCTTGCCGAAGGCCAGCCGCATTTTGCCGGAACGCTTCAAGCGGTAATCCTTGTTGTCCACCGAGTAGGCGTAGATGCGCGTGTTATCGGGATAACTTTCAAACAAGGAACTCATGGCGTAATGCGCGCCCAGCTTGAGCAGATCCACGCTGGCTGGTTTGACGAACTTTTCGTAGATCGACCGGCCGTCGCCGTGCTCGGCGATGTTGCTTTTGGCGAGTGCCAGCTTTTCCAGAAAGCGCTTCTCGATTTGATTGCCGAACAGCTCTTCGGCCAATTGAACCACGCGTCCAGCGTATTGGATCACCTGCACGGTCTCGATGCCAGTCAGTTCGTCGAAAAACCAGCCACAACTGGTGTACATCAGCATGGCGTGGCGCTGCAGCTCGAGCAGTTTCCAGACGTTCACGCGATCGGCGCCCTTGATGGACTTGCGGCGGAAATTGGCGGCGGCGAAGCGCTCGCGGCTTTCCGGCATCCGGTCCAGAATGACGTGGATGTAGTTATTCCGCGCGGTCCATGGATTCTTGAAGAAACGCGCGGCCATCTTTTCGTAACATGGCGCTACTTCGTCCCGCAGCCAGTCCAGCGCTCGGCGCAGGGGCGCGCGCCACTCTTGATTCCAATCGCCATGTCCGCCGGAATTGCAGCCGCAGTTGGTGCTCCAGCGGCCGACGCCGTGGACGCAGCTCCAGGCGGTGTTCTCGAGAACGTCGGCGTCGTGTTCGGCTGGATGCTTTTCCAGAAACTCGCCGTAGTTGGTGATCTTCGCCAGCCCGCTTCGCTCGATGTGATCGAGCGCGTAGGCTAGCGCCATGTCGCCGAATGCGTGGTGATGACCGTAGGTTTCGCCGTCCGTCGCGATGTGGGCCAGTTGCGGGCCCTCCCGCTGATCCGACAAAGCGTCCAGAAGCCGGCTCGCAAAACGCCCGCCATCGTTCAACAGGCGTTCGAAGGCGACAGCCTGTGACACGGGTCCGTCGTAGAAGAACAGATTGATGGAGCGGCCGGAGGGCAACTTCTGGCGATAGGCACGCGCCGGGTCGATCCGCTGGCCCGTAACATCGACGCCATCCATGCTCTTGGCCTGCGAGGGCGCGAGGATGGTGAACTGGATGCCGTGCTGCGCCATCAGGTCCAGCGTTTCCAGATCCACGGCGGTTTCTGGCAGCCACATGCCTTCCGGGCGGCGGCCGAAGCGGAATCGAAAATCCTCGATACCCCAGATCACCTGCGTCAGCTTGTCGCGCGCATTGGCGAGCGGCATGATCATGTGGTTGTAGCACTGGGCGATGGCCGAACCATGCCCTGAGAATCGCTCGGCGCTGGCGCGGTCGGCATCCAGAATCTTCTGATAGGTATCGGGGTCCTTGTCCTTCATCCAGGACAGCAGGGTAGGGCCGAAATTGAAGCTGATGCCGGAGTAGTTATTCACGATTTTAGCGATCAGGCCTTGGGCGTCCAGAATACGCGCGGCGCTGTTGGGCGCGTAGCATTCGGCGGTGACGCGCTCGTTCCAATCGTGATAGGGAGCGGCGGAATCCTGGAGCTCGATCGCTTCGAGCCACGGATTCTCACGCGGGGGCTGATAGAAGTGGCCGTGGATGCAAAGATAACGGGTTTCGTTCACGGGGATGGTGCGCGTTACCGGGAGGGCTTCACCACCACTGCGGTGCCGTAACAAAGCACCTCAGTTACTCCTTGCATGATTTCGGTTGCGTCATAACGGACACCCACCACGGCGTTGGCGCCCAGTTGCGCGGCGTGCTCGGCCATGCGCTGGAAGGCGTGAGCGCGGGTCTCTTCGCAGAGATTGGTGAAGAGCGTGATGTCGCCGCCGACCATGGTTTGCAGGCTGGCGCCCAGGGTTCCAAAAATGGAACGGGAGCGGACGATGATGCCGCGGACGATACCAATATTGCGCTCGACGGTGAAGCCATCCAGGGTGAACGCGGTGGTCACCATGGAATCGAGGACGGCTAGTGAATGGTCTTCCATCGACAAGGATTGTATTTTAGCATTGGCCCCGGATGTTAACGAAGGACGATTCTCAGCGCTCATGTTCGGTTCGGGCCGAGATCGCACACCAGGCAGGGCTGTCGGTGTTCACCGAGGGGAAGGATGAAATATCGCTCTGTGACCCAAAGTGCCTGATTGAGTGCCTGTGGATCGATGTTCAGGTACGTGCCGACTATCGTGAGTAGCTTTTCCCCTGTGTACGCGTTGTAGACATCGACGAAGAGCTCGCCTTTGTCCCGCCCCTCGAACCCTGTGAAGCCGTCCCGCTTGGCGATCTTCCCGCTCGAGCTGAGCAGCGCAATCCAGCTCTGGTCGGGCGACAAACGAGCAACCTCGCCTTCCCAAACTTTTCCGGTTTTGTCGAACTGGAAACCGCGGAAGCGCAGCGGCGTGCCGTTCGTCAAGCGGACGGCAATCTTGGCGAAATTTCTGCTGAAGTCGGTTAATCGGTTATCTGGCACGACTGTTCCGGACTGCCATTCGTTTTCACTCGCGGGACGAGGAATGCACTTGGGATCGGAGAGATCGAGCGCGTAGGCGTTCTTTGTGTAGTTGTAGGGGCCCTTATTTAAGGACTTGTTGACGCCGCGCACTAGGAACCGAGTTTCGAGTACGCCTGGCACGCGGAACTCGTAGTCGGACCAGTAGGTGTACTCGACAGGAGTGACTGTGTTCAGAACGTCATGGTTTCTAACGAACGGCGCGATGCTCCAACCCTGCGGGAATCGGACGACGTGGCAGTGCTCCTGAATCGTGGGAGTGATCTTTACATCGACCCCTTCAGCCGCCCAGCAACTGGCTGCGACGGCCGGAAACATATTCAGGAGGAAAATCGCCCTCATAACTTTCCTGATCGGCGGATTGAGTCATTTTGCGGAAGTGGATGTAATCGCGCGCCGGCGTGACAACGTGCAGCGGAGCGCTAATTTCTGAGGCGCTCGATCTTTGCGACGCGCTCTTCGATCGAACGCAGGCGTTCATTGAGCCGGTCCCTCGCGACCCAGAATGCGCGATCCTGAGCTTCGAAAGCTCGCTCCCAATTGCGAATGGTGGCTTCGAGTCGTGCTCCAATCTCATGGGAACCAGCTTCGGATACCGTCCCGGCGGCATCAGTTGCTGAGATCAGGGGCGCTTCCAGTTGCGCGAGAGCTTGTTCAAACTCAAGATCCACGGGTCCAGCATACCACTCCTGCCTTTCCGACTTTCCCGCTGCTCACCCTAGGCGAAATCCAGGTCCTGCCGATGAAATAGGTAGGACGCCATCCCGACCCGAAGCGGCATCCGATGGGCGCGCTGAAGAGAATTTAATGGAGCTTATCTAATTGATAATGAAGCGGAACAGGACTGAAGGTACGTCAAAAGCTTGGGGCCGCTTGTGCCGATGATATATTTGAAAGTCACTCGTTAGTCCATGCCCTTTCAGATTCAACCGGTTAAGGAATTCCTTGTCCGGCCTGCGCTACCACCGGCCCTGGCACGCATGAGCGATCTCGCCTACAACGTGCTGTGGAGTTGGGACCACACGGTACGATCTCTGTTCCGCAGGTTAGACTCGACGCTGTGGAAGAATTGCCGCCACAATCCCGTTCTGATGCTGGGGCGGGTGCCGCAAGCCACTCTGGAGCGGGCGGCTGCGGATTCGCGATTTCTGGCGGCCTATCGCAGGGCGTGCGACCGCTACTCGGCGTATATGGAACGGCCGGAGCCAGCGACGGACTCGTTGAATGACCAGCTCATTGCGTACTTTTCGATGGAGTACGGGCTGGTGGAATGCATGCCAATCTATGGCGGCGGATTAGGCGTGCTTTCGGGCGACCATTTGAAGGCTGCCAGCGACGGCGCGGTGCCGCTGGTGGGCGTCGGGCTGCTGTACCAGAAAGGCTATCTGCAACAATCGCTCAATCCGGATGGCTGGCAGCAGGAGCGCAACCCGATCAACGATTTCTATACACTTCCCGTGCGGCCGGTGCGGGGTGAAGACGGCAAGGATGTGATGGTCACGGTGAAGCTGCCTACCGGCCTGGTCTTCATCAAGCTCTGGAACATCGACGTCGGGCGCGTGAAGCTCTATCTGCTGGATACCAACGTTGCGGAGAACGAGCGGCCGGAGGATCGCGAAATCACCGCGCAACTTTATGGCGGAGACAATCTCACGCGCATCCGGCAGGAAATCGTGCTGGGCATCGGCGGTCTGCGGGCGCTCGACCGGCTCAACCTGAAACCCACGGTGTGGCACATGAACGAGGGACACTCCGCGTTCCTGGCCATCGAGCGCATGCGCCGGTTCATCAAAGAGTACAAGCTCACTTTCGAAGAAGCGTATGAGGCCTGCCGGTCCAACAGCGTTTTCACCACTCACACGCCGGTGCCGGCGGGCATCGATCTTTTCGATCCCGGATTGCTGTACGAGTATTTCAGCGAGTATTGCGCCGAGAGCGGTATTCCCTTCGAGAAGTTCCTGGCCTTGGGGCGGTTCCGTCCCGAGAATCATCACGAACCTTTTTCCATGGCGATCTCGGCCATTCAAACCTCCGCGTTTCGCAACGCGGTGAGCAGTCTGCATCGGCAGGTGTCGCAGGAAATGTGGCAGGAGCTGTGGCCGAAGCTGCCGGTTTGGGAAGTTCCGATCACCTCGGTGACCAACGGCGTGCATTTGCTCACGTGGCTGAACGGCGACCTGGCGCAGCTCTACGATCAGCACCTGCAGCCGGACTGGCGCGAGCGAAATGCGGACCCTCGTATCTGGGATCTGGTGGAGGACATTCCGCCGCAGGAGCTGTGGGAAGCACATCGCCGCCGCAAGCGTTACCTGGTGTCCTTCGTGCGTGAGCGGGTAGTGGCTGCCGCTATGGGACGCAAGGCGCCGGCCGCCGAGCAGCGGCGCCTGGCCGAAGCGCTGGACCCGGATACACTCACCATCGGATTTGCGCGCCGGTTTGCCACTTACAAGCGGGCCACTCTGTTGTTCCGCGACCTCGAACGGCTGAAGCGGCTACTCACCAATCCCGAGCGGCCGGTGCAGATCGTAATCGCGGGAAAGGCGCATCCCCGGGATCTTCCCGGAAAGACGCTGATTCGCGAAATCGTGCAGCTTTCTCGCGCGCCTGAGATCGCCAAGCACATCGTGTTTGTGGAAGACTACAGCATCGAAGTGGCGCGGGAGCTGGTGCAGGGCGTCGACTTGTGGTTGAACACCCCGCGGCGTGGCGAAGAAGCTTGCGGGACCAGCGGGATGAAAGCGGGGGTCAACGGCGTGTTGAACCTCAGCATTCTGGATGGCTGGTTCGACGAAGGCTATGAGATCTCCGGCGGTTGGGCTATTGGCGACCGGGAGCCTTACTCCGACGACCAGGACGAAATTCACGCGCGCGCCATCTATTCCATCCTCGAAAACGAAATTGTGCCGATGTACTATCAGGATCGCGAGGGCGGCGTGCCGGTGGAGTGGACGCGCCGCGTAAAGCAGTCCCTGAAGCATCTGAGCCACCAGTTCAATTCCGGACGAATGGTGGGTGAATACCTCTCGCAGTTGTATGAGCCCGCCCATCAGGCCTACCTGGAGGTTTCGCACGATTGCTTCCAGCCGGCACGAGATCGAGCGGGTTGGAACCAGCGGGTCCGCGAGGTTTGGGAAAAAGTCGGTTTTGTCGAGATCGGTCCGGGACCTGATCTGTCCGTGCTCAGCGGGCTTCCTATCCCCGTGCGGGCGGTGGTGAATCTGGCTGGGCTTTCGGCCAAGGATGTGCGCGTGGAAGCTGTCATCGGGCGCATCGGTGTGAACGGGAACCTGGAAGAGACTCAGGTAATGACGCTTCCGGCCGTGGAGCAAACCGGTAACGAATTTGTGTTCTTAAAAGAGTTCGTGCCGCATCAAACAGGCAGGTTAGGATATTCGCTCCGAATTAGTCCGAATCACTACGACGATCCTCTGACCCGACCTTGCAACTCGTTGCTGAAATGGAGCGCCGATGGGAGCTAGTACGCAAAACCCTTAGTACTGACATGCAAATGTCACCGGATCACTGTGAGATTTCAGTAGCTTCTGGCCTTGATTCGTGGTACATAGTTATTTAGGCACAAGCGGGACAATGTCTTTTCCAGCTTAAGCCCGTTCCCGCAGTTATCCTCCGCATCGATCCTCAAGCTCACAAGCAGTGGACCTGTGCCGAATACCTCCACAGGTAACGCTGCGAGAGCCCGAAGATCCAGGAGCCGAATTTATACATGGACGACGACCGTAAGTACCGACAACGGGGCTACATGGACACCAACGGCGGAGCCAGGGACCGCCAGCTCCCCGACCGGCAAAAACCCATGGGTCCCCGGCCGCCGATCGACGTTACCGGCCCGCGCCTGCCCCGGCTGCTCCAAAACGTAGTGGCCGCCCGTTGTTTCAGTTGCTCCACCGCGCTCTCTCCGGACATCGATTGGAAGGGAAAATGTCCCAAATGTGGAACGGCTTTACATTGCTGCAAACAGTGCGCCCATTTTGAGCCGTCCACGCGATTTCAATGCCTGAAGCCGGTGCCGGTGCGGATCGCGGTGAAGGATCAAGCCAACGAATGCGAATTATTTAAGCCGCGTGTGACGGTGGCCCGGGACGCCGCTCCTGGAAACCATCATCAGGCCGCCCCTCCGCAGCAGGTTCCGCGCACACCCACCGACGCTCGCGCGGCGTTTGACAACCTCTTCAAAAAACCGGAATAGTCAGATCGTTCCAACGAAAAAATCCAGGGCTGTCGCGATATAGCCCTTCAGCTCGGATCGTTTCACCACCGCATCCAGGAATCCGTGCTGTAACAGGAACTCGCTGGTTTGAAATCCGGCTGGGAGCTTTTGCCGGATGGTCTGTTCGATCACGCGCGGGCCCGCGAAACCGATCTGGGCGCCGGGCTCCGCAATGTTCAGATCGCCGAGCATGGCGAAACTGGCCGTCACGCCTCCTGTGGTCGGGTCCGTCAGGACGCTGATGTAGGGGATGCGAGCCTCATCCAGGAGCATCAATGCGCCCGAGATTTTGGCCATTTGCATCAGGCTGATGGCGCCTTCCTGCATGCGAGCGCCGCCGGACGCCGAGACCACGATGATGGGAACCTTTTGCGCCAGAGACCGTTCGATAGCGCGAGTGATCAACTCGCCCACCACGCTGCCCATGCTGCCTCCCACGAACTTCAGCTCCATGGCGCAGATGTGGACCGGACGCCCGTTCAGTTTGCCGGCCGCTGAAATGATGGCGTCGCGCAGATGGGTAGCTTCCTGCGACGCGGCTAGCCGGTCCTGATATTTCTTCGAATCTACGAAATCCAGCGGATCCGTGGACGCCAGGCACTGGTCGAACTCTTGAAACTCCCCATCGTCGAAGAGCAGAGTGAGACGCGTGCGCGCGTCCAACCGCTCGTGGTGGCCGCATTTGGGACAAACCTGGTGATTGTCCTCCAGGGCCTTCCGCCACACGATCTGGCCGCAGTGGGCGCATTTGAGCCACAGCCCTTCGGTGCGGACACGCTTGGCGCCCTCCTGGGGTTTGAGCGACGATTTGTCGCGAGTGAACCAAGCCATCGAGTCCAGTATAAGAGCACGCGGGCGTTTGACTTCTGCGCGCTACTTCGGGTAAGGATGGCCGCGCAGCAGGGTGAAGGCACGATAGATCTGTTCGGCCAGCACCACGCGCGCCAGTTCGTGCGGCATGGTCATGGAAGAGAGGGCCAGCAACAGACCGCCGTTCGCCTTCCAAGCTGCAGGCAGGCCGGTGGCGCCTCCAATCAAGAAGATCAGGTCGCGGGCTTCCTGCTCGGCTTTGGACACCAGCTTGGCGAAGCGGGGCGAATCCATGGCCTGGCCGGAGGGATCGAGCAGGACTTTCGCGGCGCTCGGATGCTTGGTCCACGGGTCGAAGCGCGCGGGAACGATTTCGCGCATTTCGCATTTAGCGTAGCGCGTGGAGCGCTGGATGAACTCTTCGGCCATGCGATTGGCGTGCGGGTCGCGCGGCTTTCCGACATAGTAGAGCAAAATCTTCATCGATTTAAGTTACTCTAGATAGGTATGGCTGGTGTCGCAGCCAAATTCATACCGAGAGAATTACTGGTCCACACGCCGGACGGGGCCACGCGGCCGCTAGCTCTGGAGCGTGAACGCTATACCCTTGGGCGTTCGAGCGCCAACGAGCTCTGTTACCCTGAGGACGCCGGACTTTCGCGCCAGCACCTGGCGCTGGAGAAGGACGGCGATACCTGGGTAGTCCGCGACCTGGGCAGCAAGAACGGCACCTTCGTCAATGGCGCCCGGATCACCAGCCCGTATCCGCTGGGCAAGAACGATCGTGTAACGGCCGGGCATATTGCGCTCGACTTTGGCGAGAACTCGCTGCCTCCGGTTTCCGACCACACCGTCATCTTCATCGAAGGCGTTACTCCGGTCGCTAATGCTTCCACCACCGTCGCCACCAGCTTGAAGGGAGTGCTGAGCCAGGAGAAGGAGATTGAGGGCGGTCCGCAAATGCGCGCGCTGATTCGCGCCGGACGCGAGCTGGCGGGGAACATGCCGCTGGCTGAACTGTTCAAGCTGATCATGAATCTCTCGGTGGACGCGGTGGGCGCCACGCGTGGCGTGCTGATGACGCTCGAGGGCAAGGAACTGGTGGTGCAGGCGGCGCTGGGCGAAGGCTTTCGAATCAGCAACACGGTGCGCGATCGGGTGATCAAAGAGAAGACCTCGCTGCTGGTGCGCGATGCCCGCCTGGATGAAGCGTTCGCTGATCGCATGAGCATCGTGCAGCAGCAGATCCGGAGCATGCTGGCGGTTCCGCTGCAGACCGACGATCGCGTGATCGGGCTCATCTACCTGGACTCGCCGCACTTCATCAAGGAGTTCACCAAAGAGGACCTCAGCCTGCTCACCGTGATGGCGAACGTGGCGGCTATCCGGATCGAGCACACGCGCCTGGCGGAAGTGGAACAGGCCGAGCGGTTGCATGCTAAACAATTGGAGCAGGCGGCCGAGATCCAGCGCGGCTTATTGCCGGTGCAAGCGCCCAACGTGCCGGGAGTGGACCTGGCGGGCTACAACGCCGCGTGCCACACGGTGGGCGGCGATTATTACGATTTCTTGCCGTATCCCGATGGGCGAGTGGGATTGCTGGTGGGCGACGTGGCGGGGAAGGGAATGCCCGCGGCGCTGCTGATGTCTAGTTTGCAGGCGCGGGTGCAAGTGCTGTTCGACGATCCGACGAATCTGGCGGCTCTGGTGACGCGCCTCAATCGCATCATTACCTCCAACTGCCCGTCGAACCGCTTCATTACGTTCTTTATCAGCGTCCTGGATCCGAAAACCGGCGAGCTGACGTACGTCAACGCCGGCCACAATCCGCCGCTCGTGGCGCACGCCGATGGAACGGTGGAGAAGCTGGAAGGGACCGGATTGATCCTGGGTATTTTGCCCATGGCGACCTATCAACAGGGCGTGTGCCATATGGATGTCGGCGATGCGCTGCTGCTGTTCAGCGATGGCGTCAGCGAACCGGTTAGCCCACATGCCGACGAGGAATTCGGAGAAGATCGGCTGGCGCAGGTTCTGGCCACGCTGCGGGATCAGAGCGCGGATTCCATCATTGCCTGCATCAATCAGAAGGTGGACGACTTCACCGGAGGCGCTCCGCCGCTCGATGACATCACGCTGGTAGTCGCGAAGCGAGTGGCGATCTGATCGGCGCCACGCCCTATCTTCGTGGCGAGCCGATGGGCGGTTGAATGAGCGCGTTCGCGAGTGCGCCGCCGAATTCGGTGATTTCGCCGGTCTTCCTTCCCGGCGACGGTAGCAGCCTCGCCGCCAGCGGCTTATTCCACCGGAATGCCAGCGTAGCGACATCGCCGATGATTCTCGCGATGGCGTCTTCACTCGTATCCCCGGCCAGCGGTACAGTATCCACGCCAGCGGCACAAACCGCCGAATACGCGAGGATCGAATCCAGCCCGTACGTGCGCTCGGTCCAGCGGCGCGTCAGTACCGCGTCTTCGAGCACCGGAAGCATCAGCCCTGCATAGCCGGTCCGTTTCACCTCGATGGATTGCACGGCGCGCGTGATGATGCCGGCGGCAGTTTCTGTACCTGGGGAGCCGAAAGGCGCACTGGTGAAGGCTTCGATCGCGGCGCCAATGGAAACTTGTCCTCCGGGCGCAGGTGTAGGGTCGATGCCCGCATAAGTCCATCCGCTGCCCGCCGCCACCTGGATCGCCACCGCTTCCACTGCGCGGGTGTGAAGTGAGAGCGCGTCGTGGAGCGCTTTTCCAGCCGTGCGCGGATCGTGCTGGCGCGCAAAACGTCCATCACCACGTTGGCCCCTTCCAGTCCTATCGCAAAGCTCGGAGGTCCCCCAGCAGGGTGCCAGGCGCCGGGATAGAAGGGCCCGTAGGGTTTTAACATTGCGATGGCGGCGAAGTTAAAGTTGCCTTGGCCGTGCGGACTGCGCTCGCCCACCATCTTGATTACACGCGCGGCCTGGCGCACCGCGTTCCAGTGGATGCCGTCCTGGCCGGCGGTAACGATGTTCGCGTTCAGGCGATTCCCGGGCGTAGCCAAAATCTCGGCGAGAAGATCGACGGGGCCGGTGGGGTCGGAATCGTTCAACATGGCCGGCCCGATGCTTGGTGCGAAGTTCAGCTTGGCCGCCAGGCCGTCCATCCCCCGCAGTAACTTCAGCGCATCGGCGCGGCTCAGCGCCTGCGTGTAATCGGGGAAGGGCTGCGTGGAGATGCGAATTCCTTGGACGTCGTATCCCGCGGTTTGGATGGCTGCGCGGACGCGGCTCAAAAACTTGACCGCGTCCTCGATCTGCGATGGATACGATTTCGCGTCGATGGTGATGAATCCGGTGATGGCGCGGACTTTCGGCTTCGGTGGATTAGCGGCATACAGTGCAGGCGCGGCGAAGCAGGTGATCGAAAAGATAAGCGCAGTCAGTAGGTGCTTCGAAAGTGTCATCCGATTAGTTTCCGTTTTTTCAGCCATTGGAAGATTCGCGGCCAGAGCTGGTCCATTTCGGCAGGCGTGAAGCCGTGATTGCCTCCGGGAACGGTAATCAGTTCGGCGTCGTCGCCTACGTTCTTGAGCGCTTTCACCAGCGCCACACTCTGCTGGTAAGGCACGACGGCATCGGTGTCGCCGTGCAAAACAAGAATAGGCGGCAATCCTTTGCGCACATAAGTGATGGGCGAAAGGCGTCGCGCCAGGTCCATGCGATTCGGCTGATCAGAAGGCTGTTGGGCAACCCAGGCGACGGCGTAAGGCCGTTGATGATCGCCGGTAATCTGATCGGCGACGTCAGCGATGCCGTAAAAATCGACCACGGCAGCGATCTTGATGGGGGGTCCGAGACCGGCGGAAGAGGGCGTCATTGCGGTCATCAAGGCGAGATGTCCACCGGCCGAATCGCCTGAGACCAGAATCCGTTTGCGATCCACTCGGTACATGGCCGCGTGGTCCTGGAACCATTGCACGGCTTTCAAGACGTCGTTCACCGCGGCGGGCGCGGGCGCAGCCTTCGCCAGCCGATACTCGATGTTCGCCACCACCATGCCGCGCCGGATGAACGGCAGGCAAAATGTTTCGAATCTTGATTCCTTGTCGCCCTCCACCCAACCGCCGCCGTGAATGAAGATGACGCCAGGGCGATCGGCCAGGGAGGGCGCGGCGGGCTGCAGGATGTCGAGGACCGTCTCGGGATAATGGTCGTAATGGATGTTGGCTTGGATCTGATAATCGAGAGCGGAAGCGCGGGAACCAAGGGCGAGCAATAATAAAGCGGAAGGGCAAATGAAGCGGCTCACTCTCCTCAGTCTACTCTGCGCATTTGCAGCTTCGGCCGCGAACGACGCAGGACCGGGGATCGGAAGCCGTTTTTTAGGTGGCCGGCTCAAGATGGGCCCGAAGGGCGCGTTGGTCCTGCTACATGGTTCAAAAACGCAGCTGAACGAGTTGCAGGAACGCGACGGGACCTCTCGTAAACTGGGCTTCGAAGCCACGGCTGCCGCCGGACCCGGTACGGGCTGGATCGTGTTGGATACCAAAAGCATCATCGTCGCGAAGTACGACCCGAGCTACACGTTTGGTGCCATCTTAGTTGATCAGTTTCAGTGGACTCCGCCGGACACTCGCGAGATCGAGGGCAAACAACTGACCGCGGCCATCGGCGCGAGCAACGCTATGGTGGCACCCGGCCAGCGCATCGCGCTGACGCTGGACGTCGATCTGGGGCCCAATATGCACGTGTATGCGCCGGGGGTGGAGGGCTACATCCCGATCGATTGGAAGATGGAGGATTCGGGCGCGGCCGAGGTTTATGCGCCGGCGTTTCCTCGCGCCGAGAAGTTATATCTGAAAGCCATCGATGAAACCGTCCCAGCGTACCGCAACCATTTCCGCCTGCAACGCGACATCACCATCAAACCAGCCGTGGATGGCTCAGGGCGCTTCACGGTGGATGGCTCGCTGCGCTATCAGGCCTGCGACGATCGGGTGTGTTACATCCCGCAGACGCTGAAGTTGCAGTGGTCGTTTGAGTACCAAGCGCTCCATCAATAGCGAGTAACGGCGCTAACCATCTCAGAAGAAACAACCTTAGGATATACGCTCCGGTACCTTAAGACGTCAAAATCGGTACTATGAGTCATTGGTCGGCCAGCACGTACTTTGTTACGGTAGTGAAGGAGATCAAACGGAAATGAAAGTATCGATTATTGGAACCGGCTACGTGGGTCTGACCACTGGCGTGTGTCTCGGATACCTGGGGCACAAAGTGACTTGCATCGATTCCGATTCAAACAAGATTGGAATGCTGCAGGCGGGGAAGACGCCTATCTACGAGCCCTTTCTGACGGAACTGATGGCGGCGGCGCAGCCCAACCTGCAGTTCTGCACCGAGTACGCCGGAGCGGTGAAGGACGCCGACGTGATCTTTATCGCGGTGGGCACGCCGCCTTCTCCCGACGGGAGTCCGGACTTGAAATATTTGCGCGCCGCGGCGCAAGGAATCGGGCAGTACTACGAAGGCAATTTTCTAGTGGTGGTGAACAAATCCACAGTGCCGATCGGCAGCGGAAATTGGGTGGATTCCATCGTGCGTGAATCCTACGAGCAGCACCATGGGCGCAAAGCGAATGGGCATTTCTCGGTAGCGTCTAATCCGGAATTTCTGCGCGAGGGCACCGCGCTGCACGATAGCCTCTATGCGGATCGCGTGGTGGTTGGTTCCGACAACAGGCGCGCTTTGGAAGTTTTGTATTCGCTGTACCGTCCTATTCTGGATCAGACCTTCGCGCCGCCTCCCTATCTTCCGCGGCCCGAGGAAGTGGGCGCGGTACCGTTGATTTCCACCGATCTCGCTTCGGCCGAGCTGATCAAGTATGCCGCCAACGCGTTTCTCGCCACCAAGATCTCTTACATCAACGAAATCGGATTGCTGGCGGAGAAGGTGGGCGCCGACATTTCTCAGGTGGCTAAGGGCATCGGCCTGGACGCGCGCATCGGAACGCGCTTCCTGCAAGCTGGAATCGGTTGGGGCGGCTCTTGCTTCGGCAAGGACACCGCGGCGCTGGTTTCGACCGCCAAGGAGTACAACATCGGAATGCCGATCGTGGAAGCCGCGCGAGAGGTGAACCGCCGGCAACGCGATCGCGTTGTAGAGAAGCTACTGGGCGAACTGAAAATCCTGAAAGGCCGCACCATCGGTCTGCTCGGCTTGGCCTTTAAGCCCAACACCGACGATTTGCGCGAAGCCCCGGCCATCGATATCGCACGCAAGCTGCTGGATCGCGGATGCAAGGTGAAAGTCCACGATCCGGTGGCGATGCATAAATTCGAGCTGGACTATCCAGGCTTTGGCGTCATTTGTTGCGATACGCCCGAAGAGGTAGCCGACGATGTGGACGCGCTGGTGCTGGTTACCGAGTGGCAGGACTATCGCGAACTGAATTGGGAAGTGATGGCCAGCCGGATGCGGGTGCCGCTGGTATTGGACGGACGCAATGCGTTGGATCGCGCCAGGCTGGAACGCTTCGGGTTTCGGTACTTGGGAATCGCGGGGTAGACTGCCGGTTCAGGCGATGAGTTGCTCGGCCGGTATCTCTTGCGGCCGCGGATCGCGACCGGCGAAGGGCTCGGGACGGCCCAGCAGGAAACCTTGCACTTCATCGCAGCGCATCTTGCGCAGAATTTCCAACTGGGCGGTGGTTTCGACACCCTCCACAATCACTCGCTTGCCGATGCTGTGGGCCAGCGAGATCATACCGTGGATCAGCCGCTCAGCGGCGTCGTTCTCGGTGATATTCGTCACAAAGCAGCGATCGATCTTAAGCGTGTCGATGGGCAGCTTGTGAAGGTAGCCGAGCGACGAGTAGCCGGTGCCAAAGTCGTCCACTGAGATTCGGACACCGCGCTCCCGCAACCGGGCCATCGTTCGGCTCGCGCTGTCGATGTCCCGCATGACGATGGTCTCGGTGAGTTCCAAATCGAGCAAATTGCCGCCGAGGCCCGTATCGCTGAGCACGCTGAAGACGGTCTCGACAAAGTCCGCGCGCTCGAACTGCAACGCCGAGACATTGACAGCCACGCGTACCGATGGCTTGCCGTGGTCCTGCCACCAGCGGCATTGGCGGCACGCATCGCGCAGTACCCACTCGCCCAACCGAACGATGAGACCGGTTTCTTCCGCTAAGGGGATGAATTGGCTGGGGGGCACGAAACCGAGGGCGGGATGTGGCCAGCGCGACAGAGCTTCGTACGCGATTTGGCGGTTGTCGGCGGCGGCGAAGATGGGCTGATAGTAGAGGCTTAGTTCCTCGCGATCGAGCGCGCGGCGCAGATCGGCTTCCAGTTCCAGCCGTGCCTGAAAAGCGGCGCCCAGCGCTGGCCGGTAAAAGCGCACGCGATCTTTGCCGGCTCGTTTGGCCTCGTACATAGCGGCGTCGGCGTTGCGGCATAAAGCACTGACGTCCGTGCCGTCCCGGGGATAGATGCTGATGCCCATGCTGGCCGTGATGACGAGCTCGCGGCGGGCGATCAAGAAAGGCTCGCGCAGCGCTTCCGCTAAACGGTTCGCCAGGCTCAAGGCTACCTGGTCGTCATCGACGCCGTTGACCACCAGCATGAACTCGTCGCCGCCCATGCGGGCGAGAAGGTCCCCGTGGCGCACCGAGGCGCTCAGCCGCCGGGCCACCTGCTGCAGAAGATCGTCGCCGGCCTCGTGCCCCAGCGTATCGTTGACGAACTTGAATCCATCCAAGTCCACAAATACGGCGGCTGTTCCCGAAGCGTCCAGATCGGCCGCGGCGATGCTGTGCGCCAGGCCGTCGGCAAGCGACAAGCGGTTCGGCAGCCCGGTCAAGTGATCGTGCATGGCGCGGTGCGCCATGTCCCTCTCGGCTCGCTTGCGGGCGCTGATGTCGCGGGCGATGATGGCTGAACCGGTGATCCGGCCGTCGGATTTGCGAATCGGAGAAATACTCAATTGAACGGGAACCTGGCTGCCGTCCTGGCGCAGGAAAAGCGCTTCTTCCGGACGCGAGGCGTGCCCCTGCCGGATTTGCCTGAGAACCTCTGGCCCCACGTCACTCGATGCAAACAGCGCTGCGATGCCCAGGGCCAGCGCTTCGGTGGCGCTGTAGCCGAGCAGCCGCTCCGCGCCGTCGTTCCAGGTCGTGACGGCGCCCGAAGAGTCGGTTGCTACAATGGCGTCCTCCGAACATTGCACGATGGCCGCTAATTGCGAGATGGCCTCGTCCGCCAGCCTGATTTGCGTAATGTCGCTCAGCAAACCAACGCACTTCAAAGGCTCGCCGGAGGCAGACAGGATGGCCTGCCCGCGATTGGAATAGTGATAGACCTTGCCGTTCTGTCCGACGATCCGGTATTCGTCGCTATAACGCTCCCCGTTCTGGATGTGGCGGGCACTTTCGCCCAGCACTCGCTCCAGATCATCCGGATGGACCATGCCTTTCCAGGCTGCGTAGCTCTGGGGAGTGGGCCAGTCACCCAGCCGATGCTGAGCGGATCCAAAGATAGCTACCTCACCCGTGCGTAGATCCCACTCGTAAATCATGTCGCTGGCGTTTTCCGCGGCAATGCGGAAACGCTCCTCGGAACCCCGCAGAGCATCCTCGGCCATTTTTCGTTCCGTGATGTCTTCGACGAAGGTAATGATTCGGGGCGGCCCTGAATGCGCGCTGGGGATGGGGGTCGTTCGGACCCACACTGTCCTCCCATCATCGCGGAGTAATCGGTGCTCGTTCGTGGAGCCGCCGGTCCCGAACTGCATCCGGCCAAGCTCATGTTCCTGATAGCCAAGCATTCGGCACAACGCCTGGTTGGCGTAAACAATTGCGCCGCTCTCATCGCTGATTGCCACGCCGA
>JBEKLB010000096.1:0-17274 GCA_050010415.1 Bryobacteraceae bacterium
TTGCCTCTCGCCAATGGTAGTGTTGAATCCGCCAGCCGGTTTTAGAGGGGATGCGGAAGTTGACTTCTACCTGCGCCGGCATTTCGACCGGCTGGCCGTTCTTGGTTGCCGGTGCGAACCGCCATTTTTGGACTGCGTCGATGGCGCTTTGATCCAGGTCGGGTCCGACGTATCCTGAGACGACTTGAGGATTCCGCGCCAGACCGTCGATTCCGACGATAACGCGCAAGGTGATGTCGCCTTCCTGGTGTAGAAGGCGGGCCTGATCCGAGTACACCGCATCGACCTTGGAAAGTACCCTCGGTGCGCTTGTGTGCGACAATTCCTGCCCGGAAAGCAGGCTCGCCAACGCTAGCGCGATGGCGATGGGTAAGGGCCATTGGTTCATGCGATGTGGGCGCCGACCGTGTCCACGTACACGGCGTAGAGGGACTGGCTGGCGGCCATGAAAAGGCGATTGCGGCGAGTGCCCCCGAAGCAGATATTGGCGCAATTTTCGGGCAGGCGGATCATGCCGATCGGTTCGCCCGAAGGTGCGACGATCTGGACACCGGGCGGTGCGCCGCACCAAACATTCCCGTCGATATCGCAGCGGATGCCATCGGCGGCGCCAGTGGCGAATTGTACAAAGCGTTTGCTATTGCGCAGTTTATTATTGTCAATATCGTAGACCCGGACTTCGCGCCCGGTGCCGGTGTCGCAGATGTACACCTTCTTGTAATCGGGCGAGAAGCAGATGCCATTGGGTTCGTTGAGCTCGTCCGTCACCTTCTCCATCTGCCCGGTTTTTCCATCCACGCGATACACGGCTTCCTTGATCTCCGATTCGCCCTTGAAGCCTTCGTAATAACCGCGAATGCCGTAAATAGGATCGGTGAACCAGATGCCGCCATCGGGATGCACCGCGATGTCGTTGGGCGAGTTCAGGCGCTTGCCTTGGAATTTGTCGGCGATGGTTGTCACGGTCCCGTTGGACTCGTAACGAGCGACGCGACGTCCGCCATGCTCGCAGGAGAGTTGGCGGCCTTCGTAATCGAAAGTATTGCCGTTGCTGAAGCCAGAAGGCGAACGGAAGACCGTAACACGGCCGTCCTCTTCGATCCAGCGCATTTGCCGGTTGTTGGGGATATCGCTCCAGACCAGGTATCTGCCAACGCCGTTCCAGGCCACACCTTCGGCCCAAAGCGTACCGGTGAAGAGGCGCTGGATGACCGTGTTGCCGACGATGTAGCGGCGGAAGCGATTGTCGAGCGCGACGACATCCGGGTCCGGATAGCGGACCAATTGATCGCCCGACCAATTGCGCGGCACGGGCGGGTTGGAAGGAGATTGCTGCTGCGCGGCGGCCCGCGTGACTGCCGCGCCGGTCAAGGCGGAGAGCAAAAACCCACGCCTGCTAAACCCAGGCCTGCTAAACATGGCGAGATTAATTCGAGCGTTTTTTCTCAGCGGCGCGAGCGCCGGCGAGGATGTCCACGAGTCCATAGTTTCCCTCGTGGCAAGCATACTCGAAAATGGGGCCGTTGGCTTTCCGCATGATCAACTCGCCGGACCAGGGCTTGGTCCAGGTACCGGGGTCATCCACCGTGAAGCGGTAGACGATGGTCTGGTCGTTGACGCGCGTGAAGCGCTCGGTAACATGCAGCTGCGGGCTGGAGAAGATGTCCTGGCGAGCAGTAGCGGGCGGGCCGCGGAAGTTGGTTTTGTCGGTGAAGTTGGTGGAATCCACCACCAGCGTGTCGCCTTCCCAACGGCCGCGCGAGTCTCCCGCCAATTCGTGGATGTTAGCGGCGACGTGCGGCCGGCCGTCCAGGAAAATGGTGCGGGCGTCGTGCATCATCTCAGTGAGAACCACCAGGGAGCCGGCGTTCTGGAGGATCTGGAAATTCGCGTTATAGGTGGAACCGAGCATGGGAGGCCCGTCGGCGCCCCAGGTGATGCAGCGTTCAGCCAAAGTGCGGACCTCGGCGCTTTCGGCGGCCGCGCGACGTGGCAGCAACGCCGCCATTTCCGCCGCGCGCTTCTGGCCCTGAGGCGACAAAGGAGGAAGCCGTCCATCCGGCGGATCAAAGACGATGGAGGTGCGCAAGTTGGGCGAACCTTTGGCGTACTTGTCGCCTTGCCAGATCACGTTGTCATAGTGGATGTCGTTGGAGGCCTGGCTATTGTCCTCCTGCAGCTTCTTTTTCTCCACGGCGACCGCCTCGGCTTCGGTATAAAACTCTTTTGTGCCGAGCTCCTTGGGCCGCTCCAGGGGAATGTAGGTACCGTTGGTCCAGTAACCTTCGAGGTCCGGCTGGCCGTCGGAGGTGCGCGGCGGGGTCCAACTTTTTGGTGGTTTGGCGGCGTCTTTTGCGGCTGGTTCGGCGGCTTGAGCCGGCGCAATGAGGAGTGCGATGCCGACCGCTGCCAGTGCACAGGCGTATATTCGAAGGCTCATCTGGGACCCTTCCTTTGAAGGCCGGTTCGGCCTTGGTGAAATGATCTCACGTTGGGATGGCGAGCGCCACCCGCCGCTGAATGACGTGCGTGGTTTGGAAGGTACATCCGGGGCGACAGCTCGGCTCGCGTAGGGGACCAAGACGAGTACCCACGGTTGGCACGATACCGCCCGGATGTACGTTGGTATGTGACGGGGAAGCGCTGAGCGTTTCAGCTATTTCTCTGCGGTTCCAGCGTAGAGTTGGAACGGGCCCCAATAATACGGCTTGTGATAGGGCGAGCCGGTATCGCGAATCAGATTGAGCTGGGCCGATCGCAACGCGTCGTCAGGAGCTACGCCGCGCGTCAAATCGCTGTACATCAGGGACATCAACCGGGAAGTGGATTCGTCATCTACATCCCAGAGTCCGGCGATCACGTTGCGCGCGCCGGCTTGCAGGAAGGCCCAGGTGAGTCCAACCAAGCCTTCGCCGGAATAGGCGCGAGCGCCCGCGCTGCGGCAGGACGAAAGAGTGACGACACTGGCGTCGAGTGGAACCTTCATGATGTCGCGAGCGGTGAGCGAGTACCCGTTTCCTTCGCGGGAAAGAATGAGGGCGGAGTCCAGGGGGCTGTCTCGACTGGCGGTGGCGTGCGCGGCGAAATGAATAAACGAAAAGCGCGCCGGATCGGCCCGGCGATAGATGGATGGCTGGGATGCAGCGCCCTCGTAGACCACCTTACTGGAGTCCGAAAACAGGGCAGCGATGGTGTCCACTTCTTTGCGCGCATTCGGCAAATGAGGAAACTCTTCGTCCGGCGAATCAGGGTCGCCGATCGCCAGAAGGCTTCGAGGCGCCGGCTTACCGGCGTGGCGCGAGTTCAAAGCTAATCCGAGCGAGGGTGCAACGGAGAGCGTGACGTTTTCAATCCAATACCGGGTTGGCTGGTCAGGCGCCGGCAGTGTGGCGAAATTCAAGGAGTGAAGAGCGCCGTCGGGAACGATAACTACGTGGGATCCCGGTGGTACAAACTGGCGAATGTCGCCAAGCAAGATCTGGGATAATCTGAGGCCGGCCGGATTTTGCGATTCCACGGGATCTCTGAGATCTTCGATGAAAGTGCGGTAGCCGTCCACCAGTCCGCGAATTTCCTTCTCGGGCGGCAGCGTGAACATCTGAATGTGGGACGGCGTGATGGCCCATACATAGGACTGTTTTGGTCCTAGCCAATAGGAGAGGAAAATACGGTGGGTGGATCGGGCGAGCGCTTCGAGTTCGGAAGCAGTCAACGTGGTTTGCGGGGCCGCATTGGCTAAACGCTCTCTGAGGATGCGGGCGCGGCTGGATTCAACCACGTCCAGCGCCCTCGCGATCTGGCCGCGCTCGACCAGGAAATCGACATAGCTCCGATAAAATCGCACCAGGCTCGAAAGGTAGGAGAGCTTGTAGTCTTCTTTCGTAAGACCGGCCTGACGATGTTCGATGGCGGCGATGGCGGATTGAAATTGGGCCTCCGCCTTTTGCGGCTGGCCAGTCTCAATGTAAAGCTTGGCCAGGTCGTCCTGCGCCTGAAGAGCGGGAGTGGGATCCACGGACGGAGACCTCGATATGGACAGGAACAGTTGTTCGGCCGGTGCGGATTGTTTACGCGCCGCCGCAATTTCAGCGCTGTTCAATTGGTTGTAGAGCTGCTTGACCTGGTCTTTCAGGTCGCGGTTGATAGCGAGTGACTCCGCGTTGTATCGTTCAGCGATATCCATTTGGCCGATTGCGATGCTGGATTGCGCGAGATTCGTGAGCCATGTAGCGCTCCAAGACCTGTCATCAAGCGGTCTGGCGATGGTAAGCGCTCGCTGGTAGCGCGCGGTAGCGGCCGAAAAATCCCGCGCTTCGAAAAAGACATCGCCGCTGTCGCCTAACCAGGATTGTTCAGACTGCGGATCACCGGCCTTTGCCGATTGCGCCGTGGCATCGTCGAGAGCAGCGAGAGCCTTTTCAGATTCGCCCAACTGGTAGTCGCACCACCCAAGATTGCCGAGGGTGTTGGTGGCAGCCCGATTGGCGCCGAGGCGGACAAACAATTCATGCGCGCGCTGGAGCCAATAAATGGCTTCCTCGAATCGGAAGCTTTGCATGAACAGATACCCTAGGTTCCCCATCAGGCTGGCTTCCAGATATTCGCCGCCCAAGCGGGTTGCGATTCCCAAGCCGTCGCGCAGCGTGCTCTCCGCGGCCTCAATGCGGCCCATCTGTACGAGCAAGGCGCCCTGGCGCTGTTCCACTTCGGCAATCAGGGCCGGAGAGCCGCTGGCCGCAGCCAGGGCATGAGCTTCGTTCAGATACTTTTCCGATCGCGGATACTCCGAAAGATAGAAATAGGCCCAGCCCTGGTGCATTCGGCGACGGGCCTGAAGATCGGACGAGGCGGGCGCGGCGGAGCCTTCCAACAGCTTGAGGGCGGATTTCTGGTCGCCGCTGGTCACCAGCGCGTCAGCCTTGAGGAGACGAAATTTCCAGCACCACTCTTCGGACGATCCACACCTGCGAAGCCCGCTATCGGCGATCGGAAGCGCGCGCTGAAAATCGCCTGTGGCGAGAAGACGCCCGGCGGTTCGATAGTTGGCTTCCAGCGATTCCAGATGCGAAGCGCCGCACGCAGACAACAAAAAGAGCGCCGCGATTACGGGTAGGGCCGGCCTCCGCCTGTTACAGCAGCGGCGTTCGCGCTGCCGCCCACTGAGCAGCCCAACTGTATCCTGAGCATCGTCAAGCTGCGAGAGGTGGGGCCGCAGAAAAACTCTCCCAGATGCACGGTACCAAACTGCGGCACGTTGATGCGTACGGGATGGCCCAGTTCGGCCCCTGGCTTGGGGTCGCGAACGGCGACGCTGAACCCCAGCAGGGTTGCTCTTTGTTCCACAGTGGGTAGTGGCACAGGATCTCCATTGGCACCGGGCAGAGTCAGGACCGAGAGTCCACCGTCGCGATCGTACTCCGCCGCTTTTAGCAAACCGGTCCAGGAGGCCCGTTCGGGCTCGCAAAAGTAATCCGGAGCGAGTTCCAGCCTTTCGAAGAAATGATTGCCAATGCGCAGCCCTTCGAACCGGCTACCGATCGGCACGACAGAAACTTCCTGCGGGGGCTCGCAGCCATCTTTAGCTATACCGGGAAAGCGCGAGGTCAATCGCGCCACAATGCGCTCGCAGGTGACGACGTCCAGCAAGTTGAATTTCTCCACCACCGACACCGAGAGCGTCTCATAAACGCCGTCCTCCGGCTCCGTTCCCACCACCTCGGCGTATGCCGAACCGAAAGACAGGATGTCCCTGTGCCGGAAGCCCTCGACGCGACTGGAGCCGACACCACCATCCGGAGGCAGCGCCGAGGCCGCCTGGACGGGAATAATCTCGTTGAAAGGGTGAGTGATCTGGCCCGCGACGCCGATCGCGTTCGCATTATAAATATATGTCTTCTTGCTGGTCTGCTTTTGCACGGAAGCTCCTTATCTAATCGAGTTTGAGAATAAGTGCGTAGCGGGCAAGTTCAGTTTCCGGTTTGCCGGTTTCCGCCGCATTACGAATAACTACAGTGTAGCGGCCAGCAGGCAGGAGCGACCGGGTGAGCAAGATTTGAATCGGCTTACCCGGCGGAGGCGCAGGCAGGCGCACGCTAAAGCGCGTGGATCCGGATTCATCCTGCACCGAACACTGGTAGGTTGCGAAGGAACCCTCCCAGGTTGGATCCATATATATGGCGTAAAAACGGCCGGTGTCCGGCAGTTCCAGCGAGCGGGCGTCGCCGCGTGAAACTGGAGGCAGAACGTAGCTGGCCATGGGCTGCGGCGATAGCGTGTCGTGTAACTGGCCGCGCAATCCGGGAATGACCACCGCTGCCTGATAGGCGCTGACGGCCGCGAGCAGGGTCGCGGCCAGGGCGGGCGCCGCACTCCAGGGGCGCTGCCAAAGCCAGGCCCAGGCGGATGGTTTTGCCTCAATCCGACTACGCTTCTCCGACGGGGAGCGGTGACCAGCCAGGCGCTGGTCGACAAAAACGGCGGTAGCATTGTCGTCAAACATGGCGCTGGCACGCAGTTCGCGCGAGCATTCCGAACAATCGAAGAAATGCTGCTCGAACTCGTCCGATTCAGAGGTCGACAACTGGCCGAGCAAGTAGCGCTCAACGGCGGCGTTACTTACTGCGTCGGTATGATTCATTCTGTAATAGCCTCCCTTCGGCCAACTTTTCCCAAGCCATTTTCTCTCATTTTAGTAATGAATCGAGGCCCTTCTTGCGTACAATTTCCCGGAACCGAGCTTTGGCGCGATGCACCAGGACGCGCAAATAGTCGCCGTCCACCTCAAAGCGCCGGCAGATTTCAGTGCGGTCGGCTTCGTCCAGATAAAGCAATCTCAACAGGCTCCCGTCCTTTTCGGGCAGCTCAGAGATCACATCCAGCACTGCCCGCTTGCGCTCCTGGGTGACCATCTCGCTGTCAGCCCTGGCGCGCTGATCGGGAGGATCGATCGTCAACTCGCCCGATTGGTTGCGTCCGAATTCGGAACTCATGAATTCCAGCAGGACGTTGTTGCAAACCCCGTGAACGAAACCGCCGAAGCGCTCAGGATATTGAATTTGCTTGCCGGACTGCAGATAGTTCAGCACGCGAGCGAAGGTTTCCTGCCGGATCTCGTCGATCAAATGCCGGGCGCGCACGCGATTCCTCAGCTTCAACCAAAGGGCGTTGCTGAAGTAAGAGGTGAAGTGACGTTCCGTCTCCGGATCCCCATGCTTCAAACGAGCCACATAGTCCGCATCGAAGACCGCGTAATCCAATAGGGCTCCAGTAGAAGCTAGGGTACTAGAAAAACGCGGGGGCCTCAATACGACTCGGTGAGTTGCGACCGACGTGGAGCGCGATTGGCCGCATTTGGCGATGGGCGAGTGTTTCGTTTTCATGAAGATTGGTCGGCTGGTCCCGGGGCGATGTTCGCGGGCCTTCGGTGTGTAGTGAAAAGACTGCCGGAAGCGTTTCAACAATTCGCACGAGGGGGGGGAAAGGCGAAACCCGCAGCGAGGGTTCAGAACTTGAATTAGAATCAAGATTCCTCAAACCGTGCAGACGACCTTGAAGATCGGCGCTTTCCTGCTGCTTGCCACGATGGCGGCCTATGGCCAGCCCAGACTGGACGGCGTTATCGATATCCATGCGCATACAGCTCCCGACAGCACTGCGCGCTCCATCGACGCGATCGATCTGGCGAAGCTCGCCAAACAGCGTGGCATGCGCGGGCTGGTGCTCAAGAATCATTACGAATCGACGGCGGCGCTGGCCTACGTGGTGCGGAAGGAAGTGCCGGGGATCGAAGTTTTCGGCGGGATCGACCTGAATCGCTCGGTGGGCGGGATCAATCCCGCCGCGGTGGAACGTATGATCCTGATGCAGGGCGGGTGGGGCCGCGTGGTATGGATGCCCACCTTCGACGCCGAAAACCAGGTGCGATTTTCCAAAGAGGATCGGCCGTTTGTGGCGGTGGCAAAGGATGGGAGGTTGCTTCCCGAAGTGGTGCAGGTAATCGGGCTGATTGCGAAAAGCCAACTTACCCTCGAGACCGGGCACTCATCGCCTCAAGAAGGGCTGCTCATCCTGCGAGAAGGCAACCGGCAGGGCGTGCGCCATATGGTTGTCACTCACGCCATGTCGCCGCCGGTCCGAATGACGATTCCGCAGATGCAGGAAGCCGCGCACGAAGGCGCGTATATCGAGTTTGTGTACAGCGCGCTGCTGGGGCCGAATGGGCTCAAGATCAAAGATTACGTTGAAGCGATCCGAACGCTGGGGGCTCGATCTTGCATTCTTTCGAGCGACCTGGGCCAACCGGGAAACCCGTTGCACCCGGATGGCCTGGCGGCGTTCTTCGAGGCGCTACGTAAAGAGGGATTATCGGACGCCGATATCGACCTGATGTCGAAAACCAATCCCGCGCGGACTCTGGGGCTGGAATAGGCCAGTATCAAAAGACGATAGAATGCCACGCATGCGTACTTCGAGCGGAGCTCGACGCGGGGAACAGGTGTTGGAACGGCTGCGCGCTACGCCACCAAATATCTGGTACGACGGGAAGCGAGTGGAGGATCCGACCATTCATCCGGCGATGCGCAATGGAGTGGCGAGCCTGGCTTCGTTGTACGACGTGCAATGGGAGCAACCGGAAATAACGCTTTACGATTCCCCGAGTTCAAACGCCAAAGTGAGCCGGACATTCCTGATTCCGCGTACGATGGACGAACTTTGCTCGATCAGCCGGGCCATGAAGTCGCGAGCCGACCGGAATTTTGGAATGATGGGACGCGCTCCGGATTATCTGAATCGCGCGATCACGGGGTACGCATCCGGCGCGGCCTACTTGGGAGAAGATGATCCGCGCTTCGGAGAAAATGCGCTGCGGTATTACGAATACGTACGCGAGAACGATTTGAGCCTGACGCATACGCTGATCACGCCGCAAGCGAATCGATCGGTAGGGACCGCGCGGCAGGCCGATCCGTTCCTGGCGGCGCGCGTGAAGGAACAGACTAGCGCAGGCCTCGTGATTCACGGTTGCCGCATGCTGGCTACGCTGCCCTTCGCCGACGAGTTGATGGTCTTCCCTTCCACGCTGCTTAAGAATCAAGACGAGGATGCTCCCTACGCATTCGGTCTGTGCCTTTCGACCGACACGCCGGGATTGAAGTTTCTGTGCCGCGAAAGCCTGGACTATGGGCGGTCGCACTACGATCATCCATTCGGGTCGCGCTTTGAGGAACTGGATTCGGTGGTGATGTTCAACGATGTGTTCGTTCCCTGGGAACGCGTACTGCTGTATCGGGACGTGGCGCGCTGCAACTCGGCGTATGCACGCACCGGCGCGCTGGCGTTAATGGCGCATCAAGTGGTGGTGAAGAATCTGGCGAAGACCGAATATCTTTTGGGACTGGCATCGCTGCTGACGCATACCATCGGGATTGAGGTCTTCCAGCACATCCAGGAAAAGCTGGCCGAAATCTGGGTCAACATGGAGACGATGCGTGCTTTCCTGCGGGCGGCGGAAGCCGATGCAGCGATCGATGAGTATGGGATGATGCGCCCAGCCTGGGATCCTCTGGATGCCGCGCGCAATCTCTACCCTCGGCTGTATCCCCGGATGATCGAGATCATCCAGCAGATCGGTGCGAGCGGGCTGGTTGCCATGCCAACCGAGGCGGATGTGAATGGGCCGATGGCCGGCGAAATCGAGCGCTATTTCCAGGCGGCGCGGGCCGAGGCGCACGATCGGATTCCGTTGTTCCGGCTGGCCTGGGACACGGCGGTTTCCGGATTCGCTTCGCGGCAGGTGCTGTACGAGCGCTTCTTTTTTGGCGATCCGGTTCGAATGGCGGGGGCGCTGGTTTCGAGTCACGATCGCACGGCTTACATGGATCGCGTGCGCGACTTCCTGGCCCAATCAAAATCAGAGGCTCAGAACGAAGCCTCCTTAAGAGGGAGTACGGAATGATTCGATTCAAAAGAAGGTTTTCGATTCTGGTTGCGGCGGCCGGCATGTTTTACGGCGGGGCGAAGCTGCCAGGGCAATCGACGTTCACGGCGGAACAAAGCGCGGCGGGCCGTGACGTTTATCAAGCCAACTGTGCGACGTGCCATCGGCCCGATCTGGCGGGCAGCGGAGAAGCACCGCAATTGGCCGGATCGAACTTCATGAACGTTTGGGGAAAACGGCCCGCAAGCGATCTGATCAGCATGATGCAATCTTCCATGCCGCCGGCGAATCCGGGCGGGCTGGGCGCGACCACGTATGTCAACCTGGCCGCATTCATTTTTTCGGCAAACGGGATTGCGGCGCCAGGAGCGCCAGGGCCGGCGCCTCGAGAAACACCCGCGGATACCGTGAGGCAACAGACCGTGGCGGGGCATGGGCTCAGCGTCACGGGAGAAGTGAAGAACTACAAACCGGTGACCGACGCCATGCTGCGCAATCCCGACCCGGGCGACTGGCTGATGATCCGGCGCGATTACCAGGCTTCCAGCTTCAGCCCGCTGGCGCAAATCAACACCGGCAATGTGAAGAAACTGCGCCTGGTGTGGGAGTGGGCCATGAATGAGGGCGGCGGAGCGAATGAGCCGACGCCGATTGTTCACGACGGGATTATTTTTCTTGCCAACACAGGCAACGTGGTGCAAGCGCTGGACGCTAGAACTGGCAATCTGATTTGGGAGAATCGGATCGGCCCGGATGTGACCGGCGCTATCGGCGCGATGCGCAGCCTGGCGCTTTATCAGGACAAAGTAATCATGGCGACCACGAATGCGCGCATCCTGGCGCTGGACGCGCGCACCGGCAATATCGTATGGAACACGGCGATCGCCGATCCGGCCAAAGGCTACACCAATACCAGCGGGCCCATCGTCATTCGCGGAAAAATCATACAAGGCTTGAGCGGATGCGATCAATACAAGAAAGACACCTGCTTTATTAGCGCGTACGATCCCAACAACGGCAAACAACTGTGGAGATTTAACACCGTGGCGCGCGAGAACGAACCTGGCGGCGACACCTGGGGCAAACTTCCCGATCTGTTGCGCGCGGGCGGCGACACCTGGATCACGGGAAGCTACGATCCTGAGCTGAACCTGACTTATTGGGGAGTGGCGCAAGCCAAGCCTTGGATGCGAGCGACTCGTGGATCGGGCTCCGGCCAGGCGCTGTACACCAGCTCTTCGCTGGCGCTCAATCCGGACACCGGCAAATTGGCCTGGTACTTTCAACACGTAGGCGGAGAAACGCTGGATCTGGATGAAGTGTTCGAGCGCGTTCTAGTGGATGACAATGGGCAGAAGCTGGTATTCACCATTGGCAAGCCGGGTATTTTGTGGAAGCTGGATCGAACAACTGGTAAATATCTGGCGCATAAAGAGACTATTTTCCAGAATGTTTTCGATCAATTCGATGAACAGACCGGCCAGCCCGGATATCGCGCGGATATTTTGGAACAGCAGACCGGCCAGTGGGTGCAAGCCTGCCCGAGCACGGAGGGCGGCCATAACTGGCAGGCCATGAGCTATCACAAGAGCACCAGCCAGCTCATCATCCCGCTCAGCCAGAGCTGCCTGGAAATGAAGGGGCGAGTTGTCGATTTCAAGGAAGGCTCGGGCGGGACCGCGGCGGACCGGCGCTTCTTCGAGATGCCGGGGAGCAACGGCAACGTGGGAAAACTGGCGGCCTACGACGTGCGAACCATGAAAGAGAATTGGTCCATCCAGCAGCGAGCGCCGTTTTTGACGGCGGTGCTTTCGACGGCCGGAGGGGTGGCGTTTGCAGGCGACCTGGATCGCACGTTTCATGCTGTGGACGTGAAAACGGGCAAGGAGCTGTGGCGAATCCGCCTGGGTACCGCGGTGCAGGGCTTTCCCGTCTCGTTCAGCATGGACGGAAAGCAGTACATCGCCGTGACGACGGGCATGGGTGGCGGCAGCCCACGACAAGTCCCGCTCACAATTGCACCGGACATTCATCATCCATTCAGCGGAAATGCGCTGTATGTTTTCGCGCTGCCGGATGGAGAATAGTTACTACGGGCGAAAAGTTTTCAAGCGCCGAGCGGCTTCTTCGATGGTGGGGCGGGATTTGGAAAAGGTGAAGCGAATCCTCTTTGGATTTTGGGCGGCAGGCGGATGGAAGACTGAGCCAGGCACTCCGGCTACGCCCGCTTCCCGCATCAGGCGTTCTCCGAATGCAGTGTCGTCCTGATCCGACACCCGAGCGTAATCACACCACAGAAAATACGATCCGCCCGGCTCGTAGAAGGTCATCCCGCATTTTTCAAGCGCCTCGCACAGCAGTTGTTTGCGCTCCCAATATTCGCATCGCAGCTGGGCATAAAACTCGACTGGCAGATCGAGCGCGCCGGCCAGCGCTACCTGGAGGGGGTGCGGCGCCGTCACGGTGTGAAAATCGTGCATGTTGCGAAGCTGCTCCACCATCTCGGCGGGCGCCACGATATATCCAACGCGCCAACCGGTAACCGAATAAGTTTTTCCCATGGAAGTAACCGTCACCGTTCGATCGCGAGCCATGGGCAGCGACGCCATGCTCACGTGCCGGTGCCCGGGCCACACCAGATACTCGTAGGTCTCGTCGACAAAGATCAGCAAATCGTGATCGGCGGCGAAGCACGCGATGATTTCGAGTTCTTGTATCGTAAAGACTTTGCCGGTTGGATTGGAGGGATTGCAAATCAAAATGGCGGCGGTGTTGGAACTGCGTACGGCTTCGAGCCCGGCGCGGGTAAACGAAAAATCCGGCTCGCGCGTTTCCACCGTGCGCAATTGGAGGCCGGAGACGATGGATTGCAGCACATAGTTTTCGTAGATCGGAGTGAAGGTAATTACTTCGCGGCCGCGCTCGATCAGCGCCTCCATGGCGACCACCATCCCCTCGGTTGCTCCGCAGGTGACCACGATGTTGCGGTCCGGGTCGGCCGGGATGCCGTTGAAGCGCTCCAGCTTGTGCGCGATGGCGCGGCGCAGCACGGGCGCACCCGATGGATCGGTGTACTGATGATTAGAGCCGGCTATGGCCTGGCGAGCCAGTTCCTTGAGTTCGGCAGGCGCGTCATCGTCGGGAAAGCCTTGCGACAAATTGACCGCTCCCATTTGCTGAGCCTGGATGGTGGTGCGGCGGATAATGGATTCGCGCAGCGGGAGGCGTTTGAAAGAAGCCATTCAGCTACGGCTCTCCGATTGGGCGAGCGGCAAAACCGGCGCTAGGAGCGTCGTCAGCGAGAAAAATACCCTCAAAAGCGCGGCAAGATAAGTCGACGATTATCAAGACCATAAAATGTATGCATTACGGAAAAACATGAGGTAGTATGTTATGTTACCACCGAGCAGCTATGGCGACGCGAAAGAGCACTGCGGAACTAAGTATCCAGGAGCTTCCCGAACAGGGATCCAAGGCTTCCTCTCAGACCGCACGGGCCACTCTAGCGCTACGCGAGATGCTGGTGCAAGGCCGGTTCCGTCCTGGCGAGCGCATCCGCGAAGTCCCGCTTGCGGCGCAACTGAAAGTGTCCCGGATTCCGCTGCATCTGGCCTTGGAGCGGTTAGCTAACGAAGGATTTCTGGAGATCCGGCCCACGCGAGGGTTTGTTGTTCAGAGGTTCTCCACCGAAGACATTTACGACGCAATTGAACTGCGGGGATTACTGGAAGGCGCCGCAGCCAGGCTGGCGGCCGAACGATTCAAAGACGTCGCGGAACTGGCGCCGATGCAAGAATCCAGCCGCGAGATCATGGCGTTGGTACGGCGCACCAAATTAACGATCGAGAGCTTCAGCCGCTATATCGAACTGAACGCACAATTCCACGCGGCACTGCTGGATCTCTCACGCAGCCGGATGCTGCAACGCGCGATCAAGCAGGCCTGTTCGCTTCCGTTTGCTTCGCCCAGTGCGTTTCTGAAGCGGCAATATATTTCCGGCGATCTGCGCGAGCTATTTCTTATTTCGGCGGATCAACATTGCGGGATCATTGAGGCGATCGCGAATCGCGAGGTGATGCGCGCCGAGACTCTCACGCGCGAGCATGCACGCGTGGCGCGGCGGAACCTGGAGGACGCTCTCAGAAACTCAGAGTTTCCCGTGGACCTGGCCGGCGCCAAACTGGTCCAGCTGTAAGCGTCAAAAAACCGGCCGTTGAGATCCAGAGTGATAGTCACTATCACCAATTCACTTACGCCACGGGCCGGAGGAGGCACGACAGGGTGGGAGTTTGCGCGCCCAGCGGTAGCGTAACCGAAATATCAGTAATTCTGATTTTAATTATCACTGCAACGCGCTCGACTAAGCTGCATGCAGGGAGTATACTCGCCCGGTAAGCTTCAGGACATTACCAATTCCTTTGGAGGTTGGCCAGGTATGCTGACTCGAGGTCACACCAGCGTGCGAGCTTTTCCTGCCGCCACTCTCTTCATTTTCATTGCACCAGTTGGCCGAGTTCGGGTCGCGTAAAAAAGGGGAGATTCAGAATGGCACATCTAGAACCACGTCGTAGCAAGCGCGTTTTCACGGCACTGGTTTTCGGCCTGCTGCTGGCATTGGCCGCGCTGCCGAACCTGGTGTATGGACAGGGAGCAAACGCCACACTATTGGGCACCGTAACGGACGTATCGGGGGCGTCGGTGCCCAACGCGTCGGTGCAAGTTACCAATGTTGCCACAGGCGTCAATCAGACGGTTACAACCGATTCGCAGGGCCGCTACACGGTAGTGGATTTGATCGTGGGCGGCTATAACGTGCAGGCATCGGCCATGGGATTTCAGACCGTACTCCGCAGCGGCATCACGCTCATCGTCGGCAGCCAGACGGTGGTGGACATTGCGCTTTCGCCCGGCCAGCAGCAGCAAACGGTCACCGTACAAGGAGAGGCGTCCCAGGTGGACGTGGTTTCGTCAACTCTTGCCTCGGTGGTGGAACAGAAACAAATTGCTGACCTGCCGTTGAACGGCCGCAATTTTACGGACCTCATCGCGCTGGCGCCGGGAATCACGACGGGCAACGGAGTGGGAGCCCCAGCCGGGGGCGCGAACCTGCTGTACGGCCTGGAGGCTAACTTCAGCGTTTCCGGCGCAAGGTCGGAAGGCCAGGCGTATCTCCTGGACGACGTCGACATTCAAGGTTTCTGGGCCCACGGGTCGGGTTCGGGCGTGTTGGGCACCACCCTCGGCATTGAGGCCATCGCCGAATTCTCGGTACTCACCAACACCTACAGCGCTCAATTCGGCGGCAATGGCGCAGTGGTGAATACGGCCAGCAAATCCGGCACCAACAGTTTTCACGGCTCCTTGTACGAATTCTTCCGCAACAGCGACCTGGACTCGCGCAACTTCTTTGACCCTTCCACCATACCTGCCTACCGCCAAAATCAGTTTGGCGGCAGCATCGGCGGGCCCATCAAGAAGGACAAGTTGTTTTTCTTCTTCAATGACGAGGAGTTGAGGAAATCGCAGGGTTCAACCGTACCCACGTTTATCCCCGACGCCAATATGCTGAAGGGATTGGTGCCGTGCAACCTGGCTCCAAATCTTGCATGCTCGGGCGGATTGGCGAATGTCGGAGTGAGTGCGGTGGCAGCGCCGATCCTGGCGCTTTATCCCCAGACCACGGCAGTATCACCCACCGGCATCCTGGAGGTGCCGGAAGTTGCCAGCCAGACCGGCGACGAAAATTACCTTTTAACGCGCATCGACTACACCATGGACGACAAGAATTCGTTCTTTGTGCGCTACGTGCATGACGGCGCCAGCACCGTTCTGCCGTTCCTCGGTTCGCCAGTACCGCCCCGCTGGCCGGAACAGGGCATAACGGGCAACCACTTCGCAACCGTGGAGTGGCGCCGGTTGATTTCCCCAAACGTGGTCAACCTGCTCCGCTTCAGCTTTACGCGGACCAAAGAGGCCGACAATGAAGTGAATCTAGATCCAACGCCTGCGCTCAATTTCTACCCCAGCGGGCATCAAAATGGCGGCGTCAGCATCACGGGCCTTTCGGCGCTCGGCACCAGCATTTTCGCTCCGCTGAGCCAAGTGCAAAACAAATTTCCCGTAGCCGACGACGTGATCTGGAACAAGGGGTCTCACAGCTTCAAGTTTGGCGGATTATTCAGCCGGGTGCAGAGCAACTTTACGCAAGACGGGTGGTGGGGCGGCTCCTACACGTTTACCAGCATCCCGAACTTCTTAGAAGGCAACCCATTCCTCTTCATCGGACCCATCCCTCCGTACACGGACTCCACTCGCGACTTCCGCGAGATTGAAGTGGACGGGTACGCTCAGGATGAGTGGAAGGCGACTTCCAAGTTGACGGTCAACATCGGTGTCCGCTATGAGTTCGTCACCAATCCTACTACCAACCTGCAACCACTCAATGCCATACTCAATCCACCGTTTGGAAACTTCGTTCCGGTCACGCACGTTTTCGCGTCGAACCCCTCCACTCACAACTGGGATCCGCGATTGGGCTTGGCGTTTGATCCGTTTAAAGACCACAAGACCTCAATTCGCATCGGCGCCGGAATTTTCTACGATCCCATTCGGGCCCGCACCTACGCTTCCGGTTATTACTTCAATAAGCCGTACGAGCTGGCCTTCGAGATATTTCCTCCGTTCCCGAACGCGTTCTCGACCGGCTACTCAACTCCGTCCGAGATCGTAGGTATCGATTACAACATTCACGATTCGCCGCATATGTATCAGTGGAATATGAACATCCAACGCGAATTGTTTGAAAACACCACTTTGACGGTGGGCTACGTTGGCTCGCGGGGCCTGCATTTGTATGAAGGCCGCGACATCAATCCTGTGGTGCCCAACATCGTGAACGGCGTCCCATATTTCGGCTATTTATCGCCGACCGGTGCCATCGTCAGTAACCCGCGTGAGAATACCGCTCTGGGCGCTCTCAGCAGCGAGGCTCCCGTGGGGGATTCGCATTATAATTCTCTGCAGGTGGGACTGAACCGACGGTTCTCGCACAACATCCAAGGCCAGCTCTCCTACACCTGGTCCAAGTGCATAGACAACACCTCTGGCACGTCCGGCCTCGAGGGCGGTGCACCTTGGACGGATCCGCTGGCCGGCAACTACGACGAAGGCCGCTGCCAGTTTGACCGGTCGCAATTCGTGAAATACAGCAGCGTCTACTCATTTCCCTTTAAAGGCAACGTGCTGGTAAGCGGGTGGCAACTGAGCGGCAACTTTACGTACTCGAGCGGTGCGCCGTGGAACGTACTGCTTGGGTTCGATCAAGCCGGAAACGGAAA
>JBEKLB010000097.1:0-24407 GCA_050010415.1 Bryobacteraceae bacterium
CTGGACGCTCTGAACAAGAAAATCATGGAGCAGCTGCAAGCGGATGGGGCCGCATTTCTTACCAACACTACGCTGGCCGGCCGGTTCGCGTTGCGAGCCTGCATTCTGCACTATGGCACCACGGAAGCGGATATCGAAATGATGCTACAGGCCGTGCAAACGTCAGGGGTGCGGATTAGGAATACAATTTGAAGAAGAGGCAACCACATGCACAGGCCCGCCGGACGAATCATATTTTGGACTCTCTTCGTTTCCTTGGGCGCCGCGCCGCTGGTATATTCCGCCGGTAACGCCGTATTGTCGCAAATTCATGCACTGGAACAGCAAGAAAAAACTCAGCTGGACAACATCAACCAGCAGATGGCGGAGTTGAAACAGAAACATCAGAGCGAGATCGCGCCTCTCGAGCAGCAACTCGCTTCTCTCAACGAAGCTTTCCAGGGTGCCATGAAACCATTGCAAGATCAATACGCGACTACGCGTAGTCAGGATGGCGATCAACGAGCGTCTCTGTGGAATCAAATCAAGCCTGGGTATCTCGCGTTGTACCAGCAAGAGCAGCAATCGCTTGCCAACCTGAAAACGCAAGAGGATGAAGCGGGCCAGGTTTTACGCCAGCAGGAAGACGCCGAGCTGCAAACGGTGCGCCAAAGATATGACGCGCAGCGCAAGGACCAGCAGCAGCAGTACGCTTCCGAGCGCCACACCATCACCAGTCAGTTCGATACTTCCGCCAAGGCGCTTAAGTAAAGGCCCGTGCGATTCACGCCCTGGGCTTTCACTATTTTGGCCGTCGCGAGTCTACCGGCCCAGACACCCGTTTCCGAGGAGCCGGCAGTGCGTGAGGCCTACGCAACCGTCCCCGGGGCCAAGATTTTCTACCGCGATACCGGCGGTACTGGAGTGCCGGTAATCCTGCTGCATGCGGCCACCGGCAGCAGCCGCGTGTGGGAATACCAGATTCCGGCGTTTACCTCGGCTGGCTACCGCGTGATTGCCTTCGACCGGCGCGGTTGGGGCCGCACCACGATGGATTCCGGGCAAGCTCAGCCCAGCACTGCCGCCGCTGATCTACTCAGCCTGCTCGACCAGTTGCATCTGGATCGCGTGCACGTTTTGGGCACGGCAGCCGGTGGATTTGTCGCGCTCGATTTCGCGTTGTCGTACCCGCAGCGGGTGCGCAGCTTAGTTGTCGCAAACTCGATCGGAGGCGTCGAGGACCCCGACTTTCTCGAACTGGGACGCCGAATTCGTCCGCCGGAATTCGATAAATTGCCGCCGGAGTTCCGCGAGTTGGGTCCCTCGTACCGGGCTGGTAACGCGCCCGGAACCGAGCGCTGGGTAGAGTTGCAAAAGATCAGTCGGCCAGCAGGGCCGCCGGCAGCGGCGCAGCCACTGCGCAATCACATCACTTTTGCGTCGCTCGAAACCATCCAGACGCCAACGCTCCTGCTGACCGGCGACGCCGATCTGTACGCGCCCCCGCCAGTAATGCAGCTTTTCGCGGCTCGCATCAAAGGCTCGGCGATGTCAGTCATCCCCGAAGCCGGCCACTCGGCTTATTGGGAACAGCCTGAAAAGTTTAATCTCACGGTTTTGAATTTCTTCGGCAAACACTAGCTATTCGTGCCTGAGGGCGATGACCGGATCAACGCGCATCGCGCGGCGCACCGGCAACATGCAACCGAGTGTGGCCGCCAGGATCAATACGCCGGATGCGACGACGAGCGTGACAGGGTCTGAGGGTGAAACCTGGACTAGCTGCGATCTCAAAAGACGATTGACGGCGAACGACGCAGCTAGCCCGATGGTGAGGCCAACCGCCAAGGGAAGCATTCCCTCGAAGAGCACGAGCCTGCGGATGTCGCCTGCCGTTGCGCCGATTGCAATCCGAATTCCGATCTCCTGCGCGCGCTGGCTCACCGAATGCGCGATGACGGTGTAGAGACCGATGGAAGCCAGCAGCAATGCAATCGCGGCAAAGATCACGAACAGCGCTCCGTAGAATTTCCGGTCCGAAAACACCTCCAGGCGCTTCTCCAGAGTGATTGGGCCATACAGAGGAAGATCGCGATCCAGCGTCTGAAGCTCACGCCGAAACGCGGTTGCGAGGTGGCCTGGAGGAACGCTCGTGCGCGCGAAAATCCACATTACCCCAAGAGGTTTTTGCCGGTATGGCAAGTAAATCAAAGGATCGAACTGCTGCCGTGTTTCGTCACTCTGATTGATGTTGGAGACGACGCCTACCACGGTACGCCAGGCTGGCTGTGTGTTTCCGTCGAATAGACGCAGACGTTTGCCGAGCGGGTCTTCTCCCGGCCAGAACTTGTCCGCCAAACGCTGGTTGACGATCGCGAGCGGCATTTCGGCCGCGCTGTCATGGTCGTTGAAATCGCGCCCGGCGAGCATGGTCGCTTGCAGGGTATGGAAGTACCTCGGGCTTACCACCACGACGTGAAGCGAAGGCCGGCGCCGTGCATCCTGACTAGCCGTGTCAGGATCTGCCTCGATCTCATACCCAAGTCGCCGCGCACCCCACTGCGGTGTGGCGTCGGCGATCGCTACCGATTCGATGCCCGGAATCCTTTCCAGATGAGCAGTGAGGCGCTCGAAGAACGAAATCTGCTCGTCTGCTCCCGGATACTGGTTTGCCGGCAGAGCCACGGACCCTGTCAGGACATTGGTCGTGTTTATTCCGAGAGTCGCGTTGTGAACCTTCAGAAAGCTGCGGATCATCACACCCGCTCCAGCCAGCAGGACCACGGCCAGCGCCATTTCCCCGATGACCAGGATGGCCGACAGATGCTTCCCGCGCCCGCCCGCCGTTACGCCGCGGCCGCCATCCTTCAGCGCGACGTTTACATCGAGCCCTGAGAGGCGGAGCGCCGGCGCCATCCCAAAAACCAATCCCGTTCCGATGGAAATCGCGATCAGATATCCCAGAACGCGGTGGTCCATTGTATAGTCGACGATCAGCCAGGACGCCTTCTGCGCCATGGCCAGCGCATAGGTGCGGACGCCCCATTTCGCAATCCACCAGCCGAAAAATCCGCCGATCCCGGAAAGCAAGACGCTCTCGATCAGCAGCTGCCTGATGATGCGCCAGCGCCCGGCCCCGAGTGCGATGCGGATGGAAATCTCGCGGGATCTGCCAATCGCGCGCGCCAGTAAAAGATTCGCCAGATTGGCGCAGGCGATCAAGAGCACAAATCCGACTGCGCCCCACATGGCTCCATACAAGGTGGCTGCGTCCGCGCCTATGAAGAACTGGGTGAAATTCTGGACTTCGGGAACCAGGTCCTGATTGGTAACCGGGTAGGCCATGGCAAGCCGTTTTCCGATGACTTCCATTTCCCGCTGGGCGCTTTGGATGGTGACGCCATCGGCCATGCGGCCGATCGCCATCCAGGTGTCGCGGTTTTCTCGCTTCAGCACCGTTGGTGTGGCCACCAGTGGCACCCATAGATCCTGCTTCTGCGGGAACGAAAAGGCGGAAGGCATGACGCCGATCACGGTGGTTGCAACCTCGTTCATCCGTAGTGCCCGGCCTACCACCGCCGGATCCTTTCCGTATCGGCTTTCCCAAAAACCGTAGCTCAGGATAGCCACTGCGGTGGCGCCGGCTATCTCGTCGGACGGCGCGAAATCACGGCCGAGAATCGGCCTCTGGCCAACCAACCGGAATGTGTTGGCGCTCACTTCGGTGGCGTCTAACCTTTGGGCGAAACCGCTGGGATCGCTAAGACTTTTCCCGACGCCATGCACGATTGCCATACCCTGGAATGACTTCGCCTGCACCCTCCAGTCCAGAAAATCGGGATAGGAGACGCAGCAATTGGAGCCTTTGGGCGTGATGTACACCAGGCGATCATTCCGCTGAACCAGTGGAAATCCCTTGAAGAGGACAGCGTTCGTCACCGTGAAAACAGTGGCATTGACCCCGATACCCAAAGCAAGCATCGTCACGGCCACCACCGTAAATCCGGGATTCTTGATGAGAGCCCGACAACTCAACCGAAGATCGGCGAGCACAGACATCTGGATTTAGGCGCTGTCCGGCGGCTGAAAGTTACCGAATCGTAAATCGCCCACGTTGTATACTTCATGCAGGTTGGGCTTCGATCGTAACCGAGGGCCTGCCCAAAATCCAGGAGACATGAACGAATGAGTGAAGCACTCAGTGGAGCTGAGTTTAAGAAGCAACTGCGCGAAGGACAGCCCAAGCTCGGCTTGTTCCTGAATTCGCACAGTCCGACGGTGGCCGAGCAGTTGGCGCATAGCGGATATGACTGGCTGTTGGTGGACTCCCAACACGGACCCATGGGATTTCCGGAGCTGTCCGCCATGCTGGCGGGAATCGCAAACGGCGGGGCCAAGTCCATGGTGCGCGTGGCCGGATACCACGATCGCGGCGGCATCCAGCAGTCTCTCGACATGGGCGCGGATGGCGTCCTGGTGCCCTACATCAATACCGCCGAAGAAGCCCGCCAGGCCGTCAGTTGCGCGCGCTATCCCACCGTCGGCACGCGCTCGGTCTATTTTCCGCAGCGCAGCATGAACAAAGCCGGGCTGCTGGGCTATGCGGGGGCGGCCAATGACAACGTGATCCTGGCCTTGCAAGTGGAAACCGCCGATTGCATTAAGAACATCGACGAGATCGCCGCGGTGAAGGGCGTCGATATGCTGTTCCTCGGACAGAATGACCTGTGCATGTCGATGGGTCTGTTCGAAAAATACAAATTCCCCGACATGTATACTTCCGACGAGTTGTTCGCCGCCACCGATAAACTGCGCGCCGCGGCCAAGAAGAACAACGTAATCCTGGGCCTGTTCCTGTTCGGAACTTCACGCGTGGGAGAATTCCTGGAAAAGGGCTTCCCGTTCATTAGCGTCGGAAACGATCTGCATCACATGCTCACGCAGGCCGGCGCCTACGTCAAGGATGTGGAAGCAGTCTCCAAAGAGAAGGGCAAGGCCTGGACCCGGCGGCCCACGGCGCTCCTTTAACAGGCTCTGGACGCGTCACTGCGCGCCATCGGTGTGCACATCGGGCCTTCCCCCCAAAGCGCGGCTTGGCCCGACGCCACATCGGGCGATTGAGGGATCACGGTGCTCAGCCCTGTGAGATCGAGCACATGTTGCACCAGATGATTGGCTCCTGCCAGGACGAAACGTCCACCGGGTTTCCGTACGACGGAAGTATACACGCCCACAATAAAGGTAACTCCCATCGATCCGATGGACGTGACATCCTGAAAATCGACGAGCACGCGAATGCATGCCAGCCTTTTGATGTCGTCCAGTTTGGTTTGCATGTACTCCATCTCTGGCCCTGCAACGAAACGTCCTTTGCAGCGCAGGATACACATTCGATCTTTTTGTTCAATTTCAATCAGCATGGTGTCCGCCATCGAGTCCCTAGTCTCACCAGGGATAGCGGAGACCAGCCGAAAAGTCCGCCTAAGCTCCGTATCCCGACGCCATGCTCAGTGCACTGACGGCTTGCGGCCCGATCTGCGCTAAGAAAGTCTGCATCGGTTGCGGAGTTGGGGCAAGTGGAGGGCTCGGTACCGAAGGGTCCGTCGGGGTGGGAATGATCCAGTCACTCGATCCAGGGGTCTGCGCCGCTAACCAGAAGACTTCCAGGTTCAGTCCGGGAACAGCCAGCAGGCGTAAATCGTAGTTTCCGGCTGGAAGCACCGCAGGCTGCGTTTTAGCGAGATTCACGGACACATTCATCGTTTCCCAAATCACAGGCCCGTAGTGTACCGCGACGAGTTTCCAGGCATGACGCCGTTGGATCATTCTTCCTAGCACTGTTTTGTTGTTTGCGTCGCCCGCGAAAAAGATCCAGCCGGTTGCGGCGGGAGAGATAACTCCGGTGTTGTTGGCTGCGTCCTGGAGCGTCAGGACGAACGCCTCCAGCGCCGACGTGACGTTGGTGATGCCGCCGGGCGTGCTAACGTCCACGAGGCTCGGAATGGGTGGCGCTTTGCCGACATATTTCTCGCTTACGACGGTGCCCGCGGGGCCGCCCGAAAGGAACGCGGGCAGTCCGCTGGAGAAGGCCGTGGAAACAGCATGGGGTGGGGTGGGTGTGAGCAGTGCCATGGGTGAACCTTCCTAGTGAATGTAAGCCTCGTGAATCGAAATCGAAATTAAGCGTTGGGATTTGCGGTCACCAGATAGGTGTCGCTCCAATACCCTTGCTCCAGGTAGACCTCCACCAAGGCGTCGTAATCCCACAGCCCTGGGGAAGAAGCGGGACTGAAACTCGGATCCTGCACATGCACCATCCGCTGCCCGTTACTCATCACTTTGCAGCCATCCAATGCGATGAAATGCGCGCCGCCACCGAACCACGTGATTCTCGCGCCCAGCGGGAGCTGCACGTTTACCCAGTTCTGAATGCAATCGAATGTCAGATGCTGGTTAGTGAGGGCGCCGTCCGGCATCATGTTGCGCGTGATAGTAAGCGCGACGTCCAGCCTTTCGGGCTTATTGCACGAGCCGGGCATCGGGTTCGCGCTACAGCCCGGCGCCTTTTTCCCCAGAAGTTGGTTTGCCAGGGAGGCTTGGGTCCAAGCGAGGCCTGCTAGCGGGTTCGGCGGATCCAGAAAGGCGTTGATGGAAACGGCCACCGCTGCCCAGCACCAGTTACTCGCCAGCTGGGTTTGGACGATGAAGGCCTCCGCGGACGTGGTTGTCTTCGTCCCCGGCGGCGGATTAACGGTTACCGCCCGAGAGCCGGTGAATCCGACGGACGATGCTGCGCCCTGACCGGAGCAACCACCGATAACGATAGGGCCAATCACTACGGGACAACAGCATCCGGACTCCGGGCCATCGCCGCCGGTTCCAGTGCCCACGTTCTTTCCACTGCCGCCAGTGCCGGTGCCTACGTTCTTTCCGCTCCCACCGGTACCGGTGCCCACGTTCTTCCCGCTACCGCCCAACGATCCGAAGGCCCCCGTCGGATCGCTGATCACAATCGGGCCGATGACCACTGGAGCACAGCAGTCTTGCCCGGACTCAGCGCCTTTATGCCCCTTGTTCTCTGGTCCACCCACCGTGATCCTCACCACGCCGTCGCGGACCTGGATATCGAACGTCGTTGCCATTGGTTACTCCCTTGTCGATTGGATGTGGTGCAACGCTACTAATTGTTGAAAGCGAGGATCGGCGTGCAACCCCGCCAAATCGGGCCAGTGGGCAGCTTCCATCAGAACCTCGTCGGAGGACGCTCTCAATACAGCCAGGGCGTCGTCACGCCTGCCGAGCGCCTCATAAACATCCACCGCCATGTCGCGCACGTTGGCATCCTCAGGCGACAGGCTCAGAGCTTGAAGTATTTCGCTTTCCGCGCGTGCCCGGTTTTCGAGCCGCGCGCACAGGTATGCCACCCGGGATCTGACTAAAGCATCGCGGGGGTCCCGGCCCAGTTCCGTTTCGGCCAAAGACAGGCTTCTCTCATAAGCTTGTCTGGACGCGGCCGGCTGATTCGTTCGCCGGTAAGCGTTCCCCAAGTTCATGAGCGCCACGTACTGTTCCCGCAGCCCAGTGGAGGCGCGCTCCAAAAAAGGTATCGCCTCCGAATCCTTCCCGCGCTGCATTAATGTGAACCCGAGATTGTTCGAGGCGGGCGATGTCGGCTCCAATTCGATGGCGGCGCGGAGCTCACGCTCGGCCTCGGAAAATCGGCCTAATTCCTCATAGGCAGTGCCCAGAACAAAGTGAGCGTCCGGCTCATCGGGAGCCGTCTTCACTTCTTGTTCGAACAGCCGCGCGGCTTGCGATATGTCACCGCGATCGCGATAGAACGTGCCCAGATCCTGATAAACCTTGAAGTAATTGGGATCCACCTCCGCGGCTTTCTTAAACGCGGTTAGCGCTTGATCCATCTGGTTGCTCCGCTCGTAAACCTGCCCGAGTCGCCGATAGGCATCGCCATTGGACGGGTCGATTTCAATGGCTCGCTGATACTCCGCCTCCGCCTGCTCGTAAGAGCCTGCATTGGCCCGAAGCAGTCCGGCTACGCGGTGGACTGGGGCCAGATCCAGATCGCGGTCCTGTGCCTGCCGCAGTGATTCGGACGTGCGCTCCAGCCAGGCTGGGTCGTCAGTGAGGAAGTACTTGAACCATTGCGCTTCCGCCAGCCCGGCCCAGGTGAGCGCCGAATCCGGATCGGCCGCCACGGCACTCTCCAGCAGCGGCAGCGCTTTGTCGATGGTGGAATTGCGGCGCGTGTAAGCCATTCCCGCCTGGTAATCCGGCCTGGCTTTCGCGTTTACTGAAGCCGTCAGCGGAGGGAGCCGGAGCGACGCGGTAACCATGGCGGCCATCGCCCTGCCGGCATAACGGACTTCGCCCGGAGCGTATTCCGCTTTCCAGTCGCCAACGCTGACCTGCGTCCTGGTATCGGTCAGGAAAACGCGCAGCGATACTCGGCCGTTTTCACGCGCGATGTTTCCGTGCAGCACGTGAGTGGCGGCATGCCGTCCCGTAACATCGGCCAGGGGGATCACCTTCAGCCGGGCGCGCTTGCCTCCCTTTATATGCGCCAGTTCGGAAGCCGCGTTGCGCGTTACTACGTCTGCCAGCGCCGCCGCGTCTGGTCCAGCTTCCAGCGGTTGCATGGCCAGGCTGATAGATTCCTTCGGAGCCGTCGCGCGCTGGAAAGTAATCAGACCCGAAACCGCCGCCAGCACTACCGCAGCCGCGGCAGCCAGCCACCAGCGCGGCGCATGCGATGGTTTAAGTGCCACCGCCACTTCAGCAGCGTCTAAAAAGCGCTTGGCCGGATCGGGGTCCAGGCATTTCTGCACCGTCGAGTCCCATTTGCGACCCACAGGCGGGGGCTTGTGTTCCAGCCGGCCCTGGCGTGTGATGTCCGGTGCATAGGGACGATGATTAGCAGCCAGCTCGTACAGGATCACGCCGAGCGCGTAGACGTCGGAAGCCATGGATGGCTTTTCCCCGCTCCATAATTCCGGGGCCATATAATCCGGCGTTCCGCCCGCTTCGCTGGACCCCACCCCGACTGCGTTGTCCATCGCGGGACCGAACGGCTTTCGCGCCAATCCGAAGTCCGTGATCACCGCCCGGACCCCGCCATCGGCATCCGCCGTGAGAATTACGTTGTTGCTCTTCAGATCGCCATGCACCACGCGGTTGCGATGCGCTTCGGCCAATCCGGCGCAGATCTGCCTTGCGATATCGCGGGCTTCGGCTGGCGGCAGCTTCCCCCGGCTCAGGCGCGCGGCCAGTGTCTCACCATCCAGAAGCTCCATGGTGAGGAAGTCGATGGCCCCGCTAGTGGTGGACGCAGTGTGGATCTCGAAAATCTTGCACACGTTAGGATGGGCGATTTGGCTCGCGTGGCGCACCTCCGGCGGAAGACGCTTGCGGAATCCGTTCTTGGCGCACTTGAGCGCGATCCGGCGACCCAGCTTTTCGTCCTGTGCTTCGTAAACGATGCCCATGCCCCCGCGCGCCACTTCCCGCACGATCCGAAAGCGATCGGCAAGCAGCGCTCCGGGTTCGAACTCATGCTCGCGCAACGCCGGAAACAGCGGCTCCAGCAGAAAATCCTGCATCCGGTCATCCCAGCGCACGTAGTCCCACACCTGGCTGAACAGTTCCGTGTCGCCGGCGCAAGCCGAGCGGACATATTCTTCGCGGGTGTCCGGCGGATGGCTCAACGCCAGCTCCACCAGGGTCATCACCAGATCGTCATCCTGCGCTTTGGGCATTGCCCGGCTCCATGCGCGTATACAGCCATCGGCGCGCGTCGCTCCAGGTTCGTTGCATCGTTCGGAGCTTTACACCCAGGGCTTCGGCCGCTTCTTCGTCGGTCAGGCCCAGAAAAAACTTCATTTCCACCAGCATGCTCCACTCCGGCTTGGTTTCCGCCAATTCATCCAGCAGGCGGTCTACCGCGATGGCCAGATCCACCTTGCCGCTGGTGGCGGGAAGAATATCTTCCAATCCTTCCAACGCCACGAACTCCGCTGACGGTCTGCCCCGCGCGTGATCGATCAGATATCTGCGCATCGCTCTAGCCGCTATAGCGTAAAAATGTTTCCTATTCTGCCAATCTCTTTCCTTGGCGGCTACCATGCGGAAATAAATCTGGTCCACCAGCTCGGTGGCCTGCATGGAATGGTCCTTGCGCTCGCGCTGCATCAAATAGTGCGCGAGGCGGCGCAAGTTGGGCAGGACCAGTGTGAAGAGCTGGTTTTCAGCCTCTCGATTTCCCGCTCTCCACTGGTGCAAAAGTTCCGTGATGTCTCCCATGGGCAGCTCCATAGGGCTTCAGCAGATGTGGCCGATCCTACCACATCGATCCAGGACTTTGCGGGCTCTGTTGGCTGAAGTGGCGGACTTTTCCGCCCCGCGCGCTATCCAGGGCGAGATTCAGTAACCCGGTTCTAATAATCCGGGAAAAAAGGAGCAGAGTATGACAATTCGTAAGCAGTTCATCGCAGTAACTATTTTTGCCGCCCTGGCCTGCGCCGGTCTTCACGCGCAGAGCGCCGACCTGCGGGCGACCATCCCGTTCAATTTCCACGCTGGCGAGAGGTTGATGCCCGCCGGCGAATACCTGATTCATGAGCAAGGGCCCATTGTGGTCGTGCGCCCGGAGGGTGGTGCAGGTCCGGCGTCGGCCTTGATCACCTTCGGGATCGGGGAGCCCCTCGATGCGCCCCGCAACGCCCGTCTCGACTTCAACTGTTATGGAAGCGAGTACTTCCTGGCGGCGATCTGGGATTCCTACTCTCAGGACGGACGCCAGGTACCGCCGACGCCTCGCCAAAAGGAACTAGCGAAACTTGGCAACGCTCCGGCCAAAGCCATGATAGCCCTCGTCCGCAGCAAGTAGCCCAAGTATGTCGTGCGGCGCGATCATTCTCTCCAGATCATTCCCTAAAGAGAAGCGCGCCGCGCGTTTTTGTTTTGCCCAACTACTGGCGATCGCGATCTTTGTCCGCATCCCGATTGCTGTCCCGCAGCCGGTCCCGCGCCTTCTCGGCATCGCGCTCCGATTGGCTTAGCGCCTGATGCAACTGGTCCCGCGCTTTGTCGAGATCCTCACGAGTCTGTTGGTCGGCGCGCTTCAGGCCCTCTTGCAATTTTCGGTTTGCTTCTTGCAATTGTCTGCGGGCCTTGTCCTGCGCGTCCCGGCTTTCTTCTCTCGCGCGATCCGTGTCACGGCGATTGCACGCTGAAGCGGCCGCCAGCGCAATCACCAATCCACTCGCCGCAATCCATTTCTTCATGACGTGCCTCCCTTTGTGAGACGCTGCCCGGGCGATTCCGTTGCCCCGGCCAATCGCTAACTTGCCAATCGCCAATCCCTGGCCGGTTCCAAAACAGTGGTGGTCTAATAAAGGTATAGCTCACACCACCCTATGAGAATACTGGTTGTCGAGGACGAAAAACGAATTCAGGACTTCTTGTCCCGCGGTCTCGAGAGCGCGGGCTATGCCGTGGATGTCGCCGGAAATGGCGCCACCGCGGTGGATCTGGTGCATGGCGCGGAGTATGACCTCATCATTCTGGACCTGATGCTGCCCGATATGGATGGCCTTACCGTGTTGCAAAAGATTCGCAACCGCAAGACCAGCCCGCCGGTGCTGATCCTGAGCGCGCGCGACGCGGTGGACGATCGCGTGAAGGGACTGGAGTTGGGCGCCGACGATTATCTGGTAAAGCCGTTTGCGTTCGTCGAATTATTGGCTCGCGTCCGGGCGCGCCTGCGCCGTGGCCAGCCCATGCCGGAGCGCTTGCAGGTGGGCGAGCTGTTGCTCGATTGCATCCGCCGCAAAGTGACGCGCTCCAACGAAAACATCGAGCTGGCTCCCAAGGAATTCAGCATCTTGGAATATTTGATGCGCAACCGCGGCCGCCCGCTCAGCCGCACCATGATCGTCGAGCACGTGTGGGACATGGATTACGATGGCCTCACCAACATCGTCGACGTGTACATCCGCCATCTGCGCAGCAAGATCGACGACAAATTTCCCGACAAGATGATTCACACCGTGCGGGGCATCGGCTATATGCTGGACACGCCCGAGAAGGCGGTTGAGACGCCGGTGGAACAGGTGACATGAGCCGATGATCGCTCCAAGATGATCACCCCAAGTTGATCGCTCCAAGATGATCACGCCCATATGATTACCCCTGGCAAAGCTCTCGGCTGGACCCGCGGACTCCGCTTCCGCCTGGCCTTGAGCTACGTCATCTTCTTCAGCATCCTGCTGGTGCTGCTGGGCATGCTGTTCCGCCAAATACTGAGCGGCACTTTTCAATCGCAGATGGAAAACGTGTTGGACGAGGAGTGGGGAGCGGCCAAGGGCTATCTGCGCACCGGCCCGGAAGGTCCGGATTGGGTGTTCGACGAAAAGGATCCGGACGAAAGCTTCACCGTTCGCCGCGTTCAGCGCGTTTACATGCTCGCCGATACCCAAGGGCATCCGCTGCAGCACTCCGAAATCTACGATTCGCTGGGCATCGATCCGCCGTCTGAGATTCGCGCCATCCTGCAGTCCGGCAAGCCTGCCATCCGCGTGCGCACGGATCCGAGCCACGTTCCTTACATGATTCGATCGGGCCTATGGGTGGATCACGACGGCCACAAATATTACCTCGCCATCGGCCGCGCGCTGGATTACAACGACAAGGTATTAGGGAATTTCACCACGGATTACTTCGCCTGGGTTCCGCTGGTCATCGTGCTGAGCGGCGTTCTGGGATGGTTTCTCGCGGGGCGGGCGCTCGATCCGGTAAATTCGGTGGCCGAGGCCGCGCAGCAGATCACGCATTCCAATCTGGATGTGCAGATCCCCTTGCGCCAGGCCAATGATGAGCTGGACCGGCTGATCGAGGCGTTTAACCACATGATGACGCGCCTGAATCATTCCTTCGAGCAGATCCGCCAATTCTCCACCGACGTATCGCACGAATTGCGCACTCCCCTGACGGTGGTTCGTGGGCAGCTCGAAGTAGCGCTGTTCACCGCGCAGACCGTGGATCAATATCGCGACGCGATGGCCGACGCCTTGGAAGGCGTGGAGCGTCTCTCCAATATCGTGCGCGCTCTATTGATGCTTTCGCAGGCCGAGTCCGGGCAACTGGCCCTGCAAAAGACCGAGATCGATCTGGCGGAGTTGGTTCGCGACCTGGTTGACCAGCATCAGATTCCCGCCGAGGCAGAGGGCGTCCGGCTGGCCGCGGAGCTGCCGGAGAATTGTCCCATCAGCGCCGATCGCATTCAGATCGAGCGGCTGGTCTCTAATCTCCTGGGCAACGCCATCAAATACACTCCGGCCGGCGGAATGGTGAAGGCCAGCCTGATTCAGAGCGTCGATCAGGTGACGCTCATGGTGGAAGACAACGGGGTTGGAATCTCAGTGGAACACCTGCCGCACATTTTCGACCGCTTCTATCGTGTGCCTTCGGCCGACGCGGAAAAAGGTCTGGGTCTCGGTCTCAGCTTCGTCGCGTGGATCGCCAAAGCGCACGGCGGAACTGTCACGGTAGAAAGCACTTTGAAAGAAGGTACACGCTTTATCGTGCAGCTGCCCGCCGGACGTTGGTCGCTGGGAGTGCAGGGGGTGTGCGACATAGAAGTGGAGCTCAGGCCGCCCGTCGCGACTCCCAATAGTCTTCAAAGCGATCGTTAAGGTGGCAGCAGCGCAAGGCGATGATGGTGTTGGCTCCCCGCACGGTCCAGAACATTCCAGATTGTTTGAGCCGGGAACCAATCACAGTCTTGCAGCCCGCTTCGATCACCCCGGAGCCAACGAAGAGATGCTGACGACGGAACTTGGGGTAACGCATGCGGTCGGCATTGCGCTCAAAATACTCCGCCTCGATGCGAATCTTTTCCAGGACTTCGGCATTGAGTGATTCGGTAGCCCGCAGCGAGAGAACCAGTTTTTCGATTTTTCCCTTGTCCAGCAGGCGCTTTTGGTGGACTTTTATCCAGGCTTTCTGGTGCACGGCGTCGTTGGGGTGCAGCTTACGCGCCAACTCCCACAGGTGCTGGCGCGCATGATACAGATCGACGATCTGCACCGCGCCGGGAAAATGTTGCTCGGCCAGATTCCAGATCCATTCTGCGCCATCCCCCATAACAACCTTGTTTTGCGCCCGGCTCCAGCCGCGCTTCCAGGCTTCCAGGTAAATGCGCTTGCCAAACTCTTCGGCGGTCTCGATGGCTCCGGTATAGGTAGTGGAACCGGGATCGCGAATCGCATAGCCCTCTTGGTCCCATCTGGTCTGCGTGAAAATGCATCCCAGTTTGACTTCCCGCGTATGGGCCGGTTGGCCGTCGGTCTTGCCCTTACGCCCCTCCGTCTCTTTCTTCACCACCGGCACTGCTGTCCCGTCCATCTGCACATACAGGATGGGAATCGGCTCACCGACAATGACCGGCAGATCCAACTGGACGGCTTGGCGGATCTCGCACTGTTCGCCCTCGGCGATGTCAGCGCCAATCGCTTCCGCCGTACGCTCCACCGCTTTGGTGGTCACCTCCAGACCGGCCAGGAGTTCCATCTGCTGGCGGCCATGCTCGAAGGGTGCCGCCGAACCAATCAGCGCGAGCATGCGGCGCACGCCAGGCGACAGGTCCGCCTTCTCAATGTCCAGAGCGGCATCGGCCGGGCACTGTCCGTTATGACATTGCCGACACAGATACCAGGGGCGCAGGAACTCGATCTCGCCCACGGCGGTCAGAACGCGCCGTGAACGCATCTCTCGGAAGCGGGCTTGCTGCCCGCAGGGACAAGGTATGTCGCGCTCTTCCAGGCCGGGAGGAGCGCACCGCAGCAACTGGCTCAACGCCACCGCCCCGGCCTGATGCATAGCCGCCCGCAGGGCCATCTCGACTGCTTCCAGATCGAGTCTGCCAGTCTTGCGGTGTTCCTGAAAGATGAGCCGGAGTATAGCGCTTACTTCCCGCTCGACTTCCCGCTGGATCGTTTCCGCCGTTTTTTTTCCTGCGGTGTCACAGTGTCGTTGACGGGACGCAAACGGCAGATCTTCTCGTTGGTCTCAATCAAAGTCCGGCTCAGTTCCTGATAAGTCCGGAAACTGGCAATCTCGCGCTCGGCTTTACGCTGTGCCGCCAGATTGGGAAAGCTCTCGGTAACAGTCTTACCTTCGACCTTGTAGGTGAGCCGGAAGTTGGGGCCATGGCCCGGATCGTCCGGCTTATGACAGTGGCAACTCGAAGTGCCGCACCTGCCTCCCGTGGCGGAGATCGAGCCACGACGGAAATCGCCCACGGCGGAGATTTCCGCCAGCACTTCGGCCCGACGCCTCTCTAAGTCCAAAAGGGAATCCGGCATGGGAAATAAGCCTCCTCCAACCAAGCGTACTACATACGCTCGGGAAGCGGCGCCAAAAAAGAAAACTCTGTCGCTTCCACTTTCATGTCGCACGCCCCAGTGCAGGAGACTCCGGCCGTGCCCGTCGCCGAACGGGTACACTAAGAGGACATGGCCAATCTCGAGATTGCGTCCCGCGAGAAGGAAGGCGTCAAAATCCTCGACCTGAGCGGGAAGCTGGCGGTCGGCGGAGCTTCCGATCTGCGCGAAAAAGTCAGCGCGGAAACGGCTGCCGGCAGTCTACAACAGCTTTTGAACCTGAAAGACGTGGAGTACATCGATAGTACCGGCCTCGGCACTCTGGTGATTTGCTTCATGGCGGTGCAAAAAGCCGGAGGTGCGCTGAAGCTGGTGAATCTCAATCGCCGCAACCTGGAGCTGGTTTTGCTCACCAAGTTGACGACGGTGTTTCAGATTTACAATGAGGAGCAGGAAGCCATCAACAGCTTCTTCCCCGATCGCGAGATCAAACACTTCGACATTCTTAGCTTCGTCCAGCAGCAGAAGGACGGCGCGTAAGCCATCGGCATGTTCGGGCGTCGCAAGAAAGGGCTGGTGGCGGCAGGAGCACCAGCGCCGGCTTTCAGGCTGGTGGGCGTGGACGCAGGCCAGCGATCGCTGGAGGATATTCTGGCCGGCGGGCCCACGCTTCTGGCTTTCTACAAAATCAGCTGTCCAGTCTGCCAGCTCACCGCTCCTTACCTCGAGCGGCTGGCCGCGAACAGCGCGCTTCAGGTGATCGGGATCTCGCAGGACGATGCCGGCGCCACTCGTGAGTTCATCGAGCGCTTCGGCGTTACCTTTCCCACGCTGCTGGATTTGGCGAGCGAAGAGTATCCCGCGAGCAACGCTTACGGCATCACCTCTGTTCCATCGCTGTTTCTGATCGAGCGGGATGGCGTTGTGGCGCGATCCTTCAATGGATTCTCAAAACGCGATTTCGAGGAGATCGGCCTGCGCTGGGGCGCTTCGCCCTTCGGCCCTGACGATCACGTGCCGGAATGGAAAGCCGGCTGAGGCTCCAAGAATTAGGCCCGGTCTGGGACCTGCGATAATGGAAATTCCAAATGGCCTCCAAAATCTCTGAAGCATTCGGATCCGCAGCAGCCATCGCCAAGGGCATGTCCATCACCCTGGGCGAGATGATGAACCCCACCATCACCGATCTGTACCCCGACGCCCCGCCTACCTTCCAGGAGCGTTATCGCGGTGTGCATGTGCTGCAGCGCGACGAAAATGGACTGGAGAAGTGCGTGGCCTGCTTCCTGTGCGCGGCCGCCTGTCCGGCCGACTGCATCTATATCGAGGCCGCCGAGAATACCGACAAACTGCGCATCAGCGGAGGCGAACGCTACGCTCACGTCTACAACATCGATTATTCACGCTGCATCTTCTGCGGATATTGCGTGGAAGCTTGTCCCACCGATGCCATCACGCACGGGCATGGTTTTGAAATCGCCAGCTACAACGTTTCCACATTGATCTACCGCAAAGAGAAGATGCTCGCGCCCATTCCGCAGGGCGCGCATTTTCCGCTGAAGGCCGAAACAGAAGACGCGCCGAGCGGGCATTAATTGAACGTGGCGCACGCACTCCTGCGTGCCGTGTTCGCACCGTCGAAAACACTCCGCTCAGGGATGGCTCGGGTTGATCGGAGTGAATTGAACTTGGAAGCCGAGCTTGCGAAATTCCGCTGTCAGTTTCAGTTGCCTGCTAGATTTGGAACTCGAGGTGGGGGCTCCCTGTTCGTGATACTGGACCCCCTCATGGAGGATCTTCCAGATCAGACGACACAACCGATGGGCCACCGCCCAGATAGCTTTGGGTGGTCCGATCTTGACGACCAGCCTGCGATACAGGCTTTCGAAAAAGCTACCCTTGGCATGCGAAGCGGCGTGCGCTGCTTGGCTCAACAAACGCCGCATCTGCCAGTTTCCCTTGGCCGAACGCTGGTTGTAGGATTGACCGGCGCTCTCCTGTTGGCCCGGACATACGCCTACCCAGGACGCCAACTGTTCCGGGCTCGGGAAGGCTGCTGCGGTGGGCCCAATCTGGGCTAGCATCTGTAGAGCGCCTTCGGTGCGGATTCCAGGCCCCTGGATCAAGCGCGCCACCGCCTCCTGGCAAGCTTGCATGGCGGCTGCGGTCTGTTGTTGTATTTGTTCAATCTGCGAATCCAGTTGCCGGATTCGGTCTAAGTGCAAACCCAGCAGGAAGCGGTGCCGATCCAGCCAACGGCCGTCCAAGGCATCGGTGAGTTCCTCCCGGCTGGCCCGCAGTTTCGCATGCCCCAACTGCGCCGGCTTCGCTGCGTCGTGTGAACCCTGCTCTTGTGCCAGCGCTTCCAAGATCCTCCGGCCACTGGCGCCTAACAGGTCCGTAATCACACTGGACAGCTTGATCTGTGCATCTTCCAGCAGTCCTTCGATCTGGCTCTGCACCCGTCCCCGCTCGCACACCAGTTGATAGCGCGTGCGCGTCAGCCAACGCCAACCCTGCTGTTCATCTTCGGGCACATAGCTCAACACCAGTTCTCCTGCAACTAACCGATGAACTAACCGCTCGGCATCCCGAAAGTCGGACTTGCGCCCACGCCGTGCTCCATTGGAATGCGCGTGCGCCAGATGCCGCTTGATTCCCGTTTCCTCCAATGCTACCCACACCGGTCGCCAGTAGCGCGCAGTCGATTCCATCACTACTTCCTGCACGCCCACCTCCGTCAGCCATTGGTTCAGCTCTCGCAGTTGGCTTCGCGTAGTGCCGAAACGCCGCTTGTGGAACTCGCATTCCCCGGGCTTCACCTCGCTGACCACCACCGCCAGCATGGCCTTGTGCACATCGATTCCTGCTACGTAGTATGCTTCCATCGTTAGCTCCTTGGTGTGGGAGCGGGAAACGCATTGCTACGATTAGTCACCGTCTCGTGCTATTCCCGTTCCCTACCAGGGAACCATTCGGAACGCACACTGTTGGATTCACTTGCTGCGTTTCGGATCAAACACTCCTCCCGCCTCGATTGCTCCAGTGCGAACTCGACCTCGCCGGTCCCACTACTCGGATCCTATCGATGATCGCAGGAGTTTTCATCCCTTTGGATGGATCAACGATCCATGGGAACACTCCTGCGAACACCATAAGCAAATACCTTGCGTCGCCAGGAGTGGCGACGCGGCACGCAAGAGTGCGTGCGCTACAGGAGCTACCAGTCCAGCTCCACTTCGTAGCCATCCGCGCCGGCTCCCGGATCGTCGATCTCAAAAACCAAGCGGTAATTGTTCTTCTCCGATGGCGATTCCACAATCGACACCCGCCCGCGGCCGCGCAGCTTTTGAATCCTAGGCATCAGATCAGCACGGGCTGGTAGTGGCCGTAACATTTCGTCGTGCTCGCCAACGATGGGAGCCCCCTCGAGCACTTCGGAGAAACTGGCGCCGCCCTGGAGCGTGACCCGCACCCGGCCTTCCACGGTCCCGTTCCAAAGAAAAGCGCGGCCCGACGAGTCGGGAATCGACGCGGACTCCTTGGAGTCTTTGGATTGCCTGCGATTCCAAACCAGTGTGAACGAATACTCGCCCGCGCCCCCTTGCGGATCGCGGATCGAAACACGCGCTGTGAAGTTGTTGGCCTGGCGGGGTTGCTCGATCAAACGGATCTCGCCGCGGCCTTCAGGGTATTCCAGTCGAACCTCAGCGTCCCGGTCGGGCAGCGGGTGAGAAAACTTGAAATGCTCGTCAGTTACCGCCACGCCCCGCGCCGGCGCGTCTGGCTCCGCGCTCGAAACGCAAGTTTGCTTGCGGCAACTGATGATGGCCGCCTCATCCACGCGGCCCTTCCACGCGACCTTGTCGGTTTTCTGCTCCCCGCGCTCGAAGAGGTTGTTAGACGCGTCCCAATAGAGCGCAATCGAGTAGAACGAACTTCCGGGCTGCCGGTCTTCAATCTCCACGGCCAGCGTGTAGTGATTTTCGATGCTCGGCGAATCCACCACATGCACAAAGCCCCGTCCTTCCAGCACTTCCACTCGGACGCTTTGCCGGCTTTCGGGCAGCGGATCGGAAAAATGAAACTTCTGGCGTTCCACCGGTGCGCCGTCTTGAACTTGCACAGCCAGCCGCTTTCCCGTCAAGTGCAAAATCACGATGCCGTCCACCTGGCCCTGCCAGACAAACTGAGGAGCAGCCTGCGCGCCCAAAGAGAAAGCCATAGAAAACAGGAGGACAACAAATCGCACGGCAATCTTATTGTAACGGCTTGCGGTATAATGGAAGAATGTAACGCCGCCCGGTCCCCGGCGTCTAACCCTGTTCGTTGCAGGACCTTATGGTTATAGCGATCGCCCCCACAGCCCTACTACTCGCAACGTCGACCACTGATCAGCTGGTCCGTTCCCTTTTTGATGACACCTTCAACGGCGTGCATCGGCTGGAGTTTTTCGATTGGGCGCTGCTGATTCCCTACTTCGCCATCCTCTTCATCCTTTCGTTTTACGGCTGCCACCGCTTCGAGATGATCCGGAAATACTTCAAGCATCGCGGCGAGCGGGCATCTGAGCCCGAACGCTGGACCCAGCTTCCGCGCGTGACCATCCAACTGCCTCTTTATAACGAGCGCTACGTAGTGGAGCGGCTGCTCGAAGAAACCAGTCAGATGGAGTACCCTCGCGAGCTGCTGCAGATCCAGGTGCTGGACGATTCCACCGACGACACGCATCCGTTCACCGAGGCTCTGGTCCGGGAGTATCAGGCCGCCGGATTGCCCATTGAGTATCTGCACCGCAACAACCGCTCGGGCTACAAGGCTGGAGCGTTGCAGGCAGGCATGCAGACCGCCACGGGAGAGCTGATCGCCATCTTCGATGCCGACTTTATTCCGCCTCGAGATTTTCTGGCGCGCACCGTCGATCACTTCACCGATCCCGGCGTGGGCGTGGTGCAAACACGCTGGAGCTACCTGAACCGGCATTTCAACCTGCTGACCGAAGTGGAGGCGATGCTGCTGGACGGCCATTTCGTGGTGGAGCATGGAGCGCGTTCCGGCAGCGGCCTGTTTTTCAATTTCAACGGGACGGCCGGCGTTTTGCGCGCCAAGATGATTGAGGACGCGGGCGGCTGGCAGCACGATACGCTGACGGAAGATTCAGACCTGAGCTATCGCGCGCAGCTGAAAGGCTGGCGCTTCGTCTATGTTCCGTCCGTGGAGTGTCCTTCGGAACTTCCCGTGGACACTTACGGATTCCAAGTGCAGCAATCACGTTGGGCCAAAGGGCTGACGCAGGTTGCCATCAAGCTTCTGCCGAGGATTCTGCGGTCAAAAGAACCGTGGCGCGTCAAGCTGGAAGCGTTTTGCCATCTGACGCCGAACCTGTCTTATCCCCTGATGCTGCTGATGTCGGCGTTGATGCTGCCGGTGATGATCGTGCGATTCTACATGGGCGTGTTCCAGATGCTGAGCGTGGATCTGCCGCTCATCGTTGCATCGTTCTGTTCCATTTGGGCGTTTTACCTGGTGGCGCAGCGCGAGTTGCACCCGCGCAACTGGAAGCGCTCCATCGCATTGATGCCGGCCCTCATGGCGGCGGGCATCGCCCTGACATTGATCAATACCAAAGCGGTGATCGAAGCGGTGTTCGGGGTTAAATCGGCTTTTGCGCGGACGCCCAAGTATGCGGTGGGCGACCATAAGGTGAAAATTCAGAATGCGAGTTACCAGCGCCGCAGCGGCTGGCTGCCCTACGCGGAATTGGCGGCCGGTGGATATTTCGCGTTCATGGTGGCCTACGCGATCGAAACCTGGAATTTCCTGGCTGTGCCGTTCCTGTTGCTATTTGTCGGAGGTTACTGGTGGGCTGGATTCACGACGCTCCATCAGGAATATCAAGGCAAACTGCAGTGGCAGCGCGAGCGCGCCCTGGCGGTGGAAAAAGAAGCCGCTTAACGCTCGACAACAACTGGCGAAGTTTCCGGCGCCGGTGCCAGCGGATCTAAAGTAAAACTCGCGGCACGGGCGTCGTTGACGAACATCTTCACCGTGTCGAGCGAATATTCCGTCAGATCGCGGCCAATGAGCGGTAGTTTCTTGAGCAACTCATGCGTGACCGTGATGATGTGGCAACCGATGGCATCCGCCTGCACGATGTTGAACAACTCGCGCGGGCTGGCCCAGATGAGTTCGATTTGCGGATAGGCCCGGATGCGCGCCAGAGCGCCGCATAAGATGGGCAGCGGATCGTAACCGGCATCGGCGATGCGGCCGGCAAAAATCGAAATGCAACTGGGCGGGCCATGCCGCAGGCAGGACACCACCGCGTCCACCTGATCGAGCGTCATGAGCGCGGTTACGTTGATCTTGACGCCGCGCTGCGCCAGGCGCTTCACCAGGGCCGCTGAGCTGCGTCCGCGCGTATCGGTGATGGGGATCTTGACATATACGTTGTCGCCCCAGGTGGCGATTTTCTGGGCCTGCTGTTCCATCTGGTCGAAGTCATCGGAGAGCACTTCGAAGGAGAACGGACGGTTGGGGATGGCGCGGGCGAGCGATCGTCCGAAGGACTCATAATCCGTGATGCCCGCCTGCCGCATCAACGTGGGATTGGTGGTGAATCCCTTGATCAAGGGATTGGCCGCGAGGTCGAGAATGGAGGCGCGGTCCGCGCCATCGGCAAAAATCTTGACGCGGAATAAAGCGACATCAGGCATATTGCGGCGTCTCCATAAAATGGCCCGGGCGAGTGGTGCGCAGAATATATTGCGAGGCTTCGCGGAGTGAGCGGACGCCAACGAAAGGCCCATCCGGGCGCTGTTCGGCGTAACCGTAGTCGACGAAAATGGCGCGGCAGCCGGCGCGATGGCCGGCTTCGATGTCGCGCCAGCGGTCGCCCACAATGAAGCTCGATTCCAGGTCTATGTTCCAGACGCGAGCCGCTTCGAGCAGCAGCCCCGGTTGCGGCTTGCGGCAGGAGCAACGCGCAGAGTCATCATGCGGACAGACGCCGACGCCATCCAGCCGCAAGAAGCTCTTCAAGCGCTGATTCATCTCTGAAACCTGGTCGGCCGAAACCAGGCCGCGCGCGATGTCCGGCTGATTGGTGATCAGAATCAAAGCGAATTTAGCTTCGCGCAGCCGATTGCAGGCCTCGCGAACGCCGGGTAACAGCCGCAGGTCCGAGATGGTGGCGGGCGGGTATGGCTTGCCTTGGCGAAGAACGGCGCGGTTCACCACGCCATCGCGATCCAGGAATACGGCGCGCCTCACCTTATCCACCTCACTACAACCCACCCCACTACAACCTCCCCAGCCGGGAGTCTGCCAGCATGGAATTCAAGGCGACACAGAGCGCCTGGCTGGTAGTGCGTTTGCACGCCCAGCCCAGGCTGCGAATGCGGTCCGTATTGAGCCGCACGATGGGAACGTCACCTTTCCAACCCCGGTCACCCCCCGTATATTCGAAACGAACTTGGTCCTCGGAAAGCCCCGCTACTTCGATGGCCAGCTTGGCGATCTCCGTTACCGTGATGTAGTCGCCCGTGGCCACGTTGTAGACCTCAAAGTTCTTGGGGCACTTGCGATGCGCGAGCAGCACCGCATCCACCACATCGTCGACGTGAATGTACGACTTGCTCTGCTGGCCGTCGCCCAGAATTCGTAAACGATCGGGCTGAACGCGCAGGCGGCGAATAAAATCGAAGCCCACTCCATGCGTCTGGCGCGCTCCTACCACATTGCCGAAACGGAACGCGCAAGCGCGCAGATCGAACATCGCGCAGTAGGATGCAATCAGCGCCTCGCCGGCCAGCTTGCTGGCGCCGTATGTCGAAACAGGAACCAGTGGCCCGAAGTCTTCGTACGCTTCGAAGTCCTTCAGATCGCCATACACTCCGCTGCCGGACGCGTAGAGAAGATTGGGTGTGTGGGTGCGGCGCATGGCCTCCACAACCTGCTGCGTCAGAAAGGTGCCTTCGCGGAAATCGATGTCGGGCTCCACGGCGGCGCGCGCGATGTCCGGATTGGAGGCCAGATGAATGACCGTATCGTGGCCATCCATATTGCGTTCAAGCGCGGCCAGATCTTTCACGTCGCCGCAGATCACGCGCAGCCGGCGATCCTGCTCATGATGCGCGTAATGCCACTCCCGGCCGCTCGAAAAATTGTCGTAGAGCGTGACGGCTTCGGTGCTCTTGTCGCACAGCAGACGGTCGGTAAAATGGCTGCCGATGAACCCGGCGCCGCCGGCGATGAAATACCGGCTCGACGTCACATTTACTGCATTCATGGCAGCGACTCCCACTTGGTTGCGACGCGCTGCAATAGCGGATGGCTCACCAGCAAATGCCACAGCACGGCGCACAGGCCTTCGGTGTGTGGCGTGATTCGATCTGGAGCCAGCGCGGGAATAACGATGCACTCCTCGGCAATCTGGCGCGTGAATCCGCCATTTCGGCCCACGATGCCAAAGATGTGCGCGCCCGCTTCCGATGCCGTCTCAAGCGCCCGCACGATATTCACCGACACGTTTTTCTCGCGGCTCCCACCGCCCACCGAGAAGACCAGCACACCGTCGGAAGGGCCAATGCGCGAACCCTGGAGCCAGGCGGCGAAACAGGTATCCCAGCCTTCGTCATTCGCTCTGGCAGTAAGCTCGGAGACGTTGTCGGTGGGCGCGTAGGCCTCAAAGCCGCACAGCTTCCGAAAGTCGTTCACCGCATGACCGGCGTGTCCGGCCGACCCACCGACGCCCAGGATGAACAGACGCCCGCCAAGTCCGCGAACGCGGGCCATCGCCACAGCCATGCGCTCGATGGCCGCGATATCGACCTGTTCCAAAATGGCGATCGATTCCGCGATGAACGCCGCGGCAAAGGCTCCGGGCGCAGTTGTGCCAGGCGGCCTGAGAGCTTCCTGTAAACCGGAGAGACTGGTCACGAGCGCACGAACCCCCGGTTGCTAATCGGCGGATACGGTGTGTTTAGTTAGGGGCGTGAACCTGGAGAGCGCTAAACGTAGGATACGGCG
>JBEKLB010000098.1:0-17037 GCA_050010415.1 Bryobacteraceae bacterium
AATTCACCAAGTAACGGATATGAGTCAAGTGAAGAGTTGATAAATCGAGCTCGTGTCCAGACAGGAGAATCGCCCGCGACGCGACAAAATTCCTGTTTGTTTGACGCCCTTGTTCGGCTTTCAGAAACGCAGAGATCTAATTTCCTGTTTTTCAATCGCAGGAGGTCTGCGGGAAGTTCAGCCTTTGGCTGCGCGCGTTCGGTTTCCCGAACAAGCTAAGCGAAAATAGTTTTTCTACGGAAAGGCCCTAGAGAGACACCGATACCAAGAGCGTGAACCCTCCGGTAACCCGGCCTTAAAGTAAAGCCTCAGTCAAGGCAAGGCCTCGATTACGCGATCGATATCTTCCGGGCTGATGTAAAAATGCGGCGACAGCCGTATCCAACCCTGACGGGGCGCGGCGATGACGCCCTTCTGTTTCAGGTCATGCACCAGTTTGCGGCTGTCGAAGCCCGGCTTCTGAATGGCGACAATTCCGGCGCCGTTTTCAGGCGTGCGATCGCCGAGTATCTGATAGCCCTTGCTCGCGGCTCCCGCAGCCAGCCGGTCAGTGAGCGATTGCACCGCGGCCGCGACGCGTTCCACGCCGGCTTCGAGTAATAGTTCGATGGATGCTCGCAGTCCGTAGCAACCAATGGTGTTCAGCGTTCCGCATTCGTAACGTCCGGCGTCTTGCCGCAGCGCCATGTCGCGCGACGCATAGTCGTTGTAGCCGGCCACGGTGGTCCAGCCGAACTCCTCGGGAAAAATGGAGTCCTGTCGCGATTTCCGGACATACAGGATCCCGCATCCCTCCGGACCGAGCAGCCATTTATGCCCGTCCGCGGCCAGCGCATCGATGTGCGCGGTTTCCACGTCCAGCGGAAAAGCCCCCAGCCCCTGGATGGCATCCACGAAAAAGAAGCATTTGCGCCGCTTACAGATCTCGCCGATTGCATTCAAATTAGCCCGAAAGCCGCTGAGATATTGGACGAAACTGATTGCCAGAAGCCGGGCGCCGGAGCAGGCCATTTCGATCTTTTCCAGCGGATCGTCGGCCGACAGCCAGTCGACGGAACACCTCTTAGCCTCAAGGCGTAGCCAAGGGTAATAGTTCGAGGGGAACTCCTCGCGAAACGCCACGATCCGGTCGCCCGGGCGCCAATCCAGTCCCATGGCTACCGTCGATATGCCTTCGGAGGTATTCTTGGTCAGCGCGATCTCGCTGCGGTTGGCGCCAATTAGCCGTGCGGCCGCAACTCTAAGTCCCTCATAGGCATCCAACCATTGATCATAGTGCAGGGCCCCGTACTGGAGAGCCTCCTCGGCCAACCCCTGCATAGCGGTAGCCGACCGCCTGGGTAGCGGCGACACAGCGGCGTGGTTCAGGTAAATCAGGTTCTGGGTGACCGGGAACTCTTCCCGGTACTGTCGCCAGAGAGGTTCGGTCTGGAGCGGAATAGGGCCGGACCTTTGGTCGGAATCCTTCGCGAAACCCATAATCACCACTATACGTATAAAGCATGAAGGTTTATACTCGACTATAGGAGTCTGTGGATGAAACGCCTGTTGTCTGCTAGCCTGAGTTTTTCGCTTGCTTTGGCGTTGGTCACGCCGGGTAGAGTATTCGCCGAAGACCCCGAAAAAGATCCCGACCAAATCGGGAACCGGAACGTCAGCGGCAAGGTCAATTTCTACTCCCTCGAAAAAGAGATCGCGCTCGGCAAGCAGCTCGCCTCCGAAGTGGAACGCCAAGCCAAGATTATCAACGATCCGGTGGTCGCCGAGTACGTCAATCGCGTGGGTCAGAACCTGGTGCGGAATTCCGACGCCAAGGTTCCTTTCACTATCAAAGTGATCGACAGCGAAGAAGTGAACGCGTTTGCGCTGCCGGGCGGATTCTTCTTCGTGAACTCAGGGCTCATTTTGAAAGCGGACAATGAAGCGGAACTGGCCGGTGTGATGGCGCATGAAATCGGGCACGTGGCGGCGCGGCATGGAACCCGGCAAGCCACGCGCGGCGAGATCGCACAGCTGGGGATGATCCCGCTGATCTTCATGGGCGGCTGGACGGGATATGGAATCTATCAGGCGGCCAGCGTGCTGGTGCCGGTGGGCTTTCTGAAATTTTCGCGCGCCATGGAATCGGAAGCCGATTTGTTGGGCCTGGAATACATGTACAAAGCCGGGTATGATCCCACCGCCTTCGTCGATTTCTTCGAGAAGATCGAGACCTTGGAGAAGCGCAAGCCGGGCACCGTTGCCAAGGTGTTCTCCACCCATCCGCCCACCGACTCTCGCATCCAGGCGGCACAGAAGAACATTCAGGAATATCTCAAGGCCAAGCCCGAGTACGTGCTCACCACTTCCGAGTTCAACGACGTGAAAGGGCGCCTGCTCGCGATGCACAACAAGCGCAAAGTGGATAACCCGGCCGATCCCACTCGTCCTACGCTGCGGCGCGCGCCCGGATCGAACGGCGGCACCGTAGGTTCGGACGATGGCGGCAACGGTGGAACTACCAGCACCGATGACGATGACCGTCCAACTTTAAAGCGCCGGCCAGCGTCTGAATAACAGATACCTTCTCCTATTCCTTATGAAGCCCGTGAAGCGTAAAGCTCCACGGGCTTCTGTTTTGAAGCGAATTTCCCTCAGCCTGCTTCTTTCGTCGGCGGCGATCTGCGCTTCGGCCCAGCCCAGGATGCAATATGTAACCGTTGCACCTCAACTGGGACCGGTGAATTACCGGGACCCACTGGGAGCAATTTCTCCTTCTGGTGAATGGTTGGCATACTCCGTTGCCCAGCATCTCTACATTCAGCGCATCGCTGGCGGCCCAGCGAAAGAACTGCCCGAGTCTGGCGCCATCATCCGCCACATCACATGGCTGCCGGATAATCGAACCATTGCCGTCGACAGCGCGGAGCTGGGGGCACGCTGGTGGCTGTACGACATTGAAAAGTCCGCGCGTCTGCCGCTATGGAGTGGGAATACGGAACGTCCGTTCAAATTAGAGTTGCTCGACCAGCTGGCATGGTCGCCCGACGGGAAGTCCGTGGCCGCGGTGGAGCGAATGCCGGGCAGCGGGAGCGTATTGTGGACTCTAGCCGCGGACGGCGCGTCGGGAAAGCAGGCGGCTAAAAGTGATGCGCTCTTGACTTTTCCCGCCTGGTCGCCGGACGGCCGCATCGCTTGTCTGGCTCTGGCCAACGGTTCGCAAAAGCTGAGCTTTCCGTGCGGCGGGACCAACGTCCTGGCTGATCAGGAGGCCTATGGACCGATCGCTTTCTCTTCCGACGGGCGCTCGGTCTATTTCGGCGCTCCTAATTCGAGCGGCACTCTCGATCTGTGGTCTCGTCCCGTAGCGGGTGGCCCCGCCACACGGCTCACCGTGTTTTCGCGCGATACTTACGCGCCTTCCGCGGCCAACGACGGATCGATCCTTTTCAAACAACAAGACTACCGAACGTTCATTGCATCTGCTCCATCCGAGGGCGGGGCAACCACCCAGCTCACGACCTTTCCGTCGGAGACGCCGTCCTTCCATCCCGACGGCAAGTGGATCGGGATCACATTTGGAAATTGGCGAAGAATGGTGGACGATTTTCATTATCCAGACATTGCGCAGGACGTCGGAACTGTTTCATTGACAGCGCCGCTGCCCGCTCGCGAGCCTGCGCGGATCGTGTACGCTTCCAAGTCCGAGGACCAGAGCCTTTGCTGGTCCCCGAACGGCCGCTGGATTGTGTTTCATTCGCACAAGGATCAGTCGGACGATCTGTGGCTCCGGCCCGCGGACGGATCCGCCGAGCCGGTTCTGATCACACACTTCGGCCGAGGCGCGGAAACCGGTTGGCCGCGCTGGTCGCCCGATGGCCGTTCCATTGTGGTGGATTCCCGGCGGCCAGGCGAGCGTCCGGTGCGCAGCGTGGTTTACAGCATCGCGGTGGATCAGGAGACCGGTAAAACGCAGGCGCCCATCGAGGTTCCGTTACAGGGTTTCGCCGAAGACGTCACGCATACCGAGTGGAGCCCGGACGGCCGCAGCATTCTTTTTCAAGCCTTCCACTTTCCGGCGCAGCAGGGGCTCTATCGCGTTCCCAGAGAAGGCGGACGCGTGGAGCGTCTTTACGGGTTCTCCAGTGAACAACGCGTTCCGGGGTTTGCCGTCTCGCCCGATGGACATTGGATGGCGTTCGTCAAGCCCGCGCCCGACGGCTGGCTGCAGCTCTACAAGGTATCGATGGATGGCCGGGAGGTGATCGAGCTGACTTTCGATCGGAGCCACAAGACGCAACCAGCTTGGTCACCCGATGGAAAGACCGTGGCCTTCACGGTTTGGAACTACGACATTCACTTCTGGTTACTGCGGCCTAACAAATGAAGCAAACCCATTCCTCCAGTCGCAATGTGGCCCTCGGAGCAAACCCTTGGGGCAGGTCCCACTCCGGGAAGCCGGAAAGGATGAGCGTGGATCCCTGCGCGCGCACACGCTCCAACTCCGGCGCGATGCGCTCCAAAGTGGAGGCGTCGATGTTCGCGACGATCACGTCGGCCCACTGGGATCGAGCGGCATCGGCCGAGCCCACGAACAGCGGCACGCGAACGCGCTCGCTCGCGATGCGAACCGCGTCGGGATCGACATCGCAGCCGGCCACCCAAGCGCCCAGCAGCCTGGCGGCGTCCGACAAAATACCCGACCCCGAGCCTACATCCAACACCCGCAAGCCCGGCTTCACCCAGCGTTCCATGGCCTGCAGGCAAAGCTGCGTGGCCGGATGGCGTCCCGTCCCGCAAGCCATCCCAGGATAGATTTCGAGGCGCAAACGTCCCGCAGGAACCGGTGCGTCTCGATCCCAAGGCGCCACCAGAAAGAACCGCTCGCCGACGCACAGCGGAGGCCACGCATCGCGCGTCGCCTGTTCCCAATCCACCAGCGGTTCCTCGCGAAACTCGGGGGAAAATTCGGCGAAACGGTCGAGCAAAGCCGCAGCGTTTCCTCGATTTTCAAAAAACGCCCGCAGGCCCTGATCCTCTTCCGTCACTCCTGCCGTGCCGCACTCCTGAAGTTCAGCAATGAGAGCATCTTCGCGATCGGCGGGAGCGTGAAGAAGCAGGGAAAACAATCCTTCAGTTTACGCGATTGTGATAATCTGAATTACATCCTTCCCAGTCGAAGCTAAGCGATCAAGCTAGACACCTCATGGCAACTCCTGGATTCGACGAACCGCGCATCGCTTCCGGTCCGTTCGCAAACTACCAGCTGGACCACGCGTTCGACGAAATGTTCGATTCCGAGCGCCAGCCGCGCAAACATTATCGCGCGCTGTACGATCTGTTGCTCAAGCTGCCGGCTGAAGAGATGCGGCGCAAAAAGCAGGCCGCCGATGTGTCGTTTCTGCATCAGGGCATCACCTTCACGGTGTATGGCCGCGACGAGGGCACCGAGCGCATCTTCCCGCATGACCTGCTGCCGCGTATCGTCACCAGCTCCGAATGGCAGACCATCGAGAAGGGACTCACCCAGCGCATCACCGCTCTCAACATGTTTCTGCGCGACATTTACAACGAAGGCCGCTGCCTGGCCGACGGCGTGGTCCCGCGCGAAATGGTTTATAGCTGTAAGCATTTCCGGCGGCAGATGCGCGGCGTTACGGCGCCCAAAAACATTTATGTCGCGGTGATGGGTACGGACCTCATCCGTCTTCCCGACGGACGATTTGTCGTTCTGGAAGATAATCTGCGAGTGCCCAGCGGCGTTTCCTACATGCTCACCTCGCGGCAAGTGATGAAACGCACCTTCCCGGAATTGTTCCAGCATACCGACGTCCGGCCGATCGATCATTACCCGGAAGCGCTGTTAACAACGCTGCGCGCGCTGGCGCCCGAGGGCCGTGGCGAACCCAACATCGTGCTGCTCACTCCGGGCGTGTTTAACTCGGCCTACTTCGAACACACTTATCTGGCCCGTCAGATGGGCATTGAGCTGGTGGAAGGCCGCGACCTGGTGGTGCACGACAACGTGGTCTACATGCGCACCACCGGCGGGCTGCGTCGCGTGGACGTGATTTACCGGCGTGTAGACGACGACTTCATCGATCCGCTGGCTTTTCGGTCCGATTCCATTTTGGGTGTGGCCGGATTGTTCAACGCCTATCGCGCGGGCAATGTCACGCTGGCCAATGCTCTGGGCACCGGCGTGGCCGACGACAAAGCTCTGTACGCCTTCGTCCCCAAGCTGATCAAGTATTTTCTCGGCGAAGATCCCATTCTCGACAACGTCGAGACCTATTTGCTCACCGAACCGGCCGAGCGCCGGCATGTACTGGCGCATTTGGAGAAGTATGTGGTGAAAGCGGTGGGCGAATCGGGCGGCTATGGCATGCTGATCGGGCCGCACTCCACGGCTGAACAGCGCGAGGAATTTCGGGAGCGCATCGAAGCCGATCCGCGCAACTACATCGCGCAACCCACGCTGATGCTTTCGCGCGCGCCGTGCTTCTTCGATGGCCGCGTGGAACCGCGCCACGTCGATCTGCGTCCGTATATCCTGTGCGGCGACAAAGTGACCATCGTGCCCGGCGGATTGACGCGCGTGGCCTTGCGCTCGGGATCGCTGGTGGTGAATTCATCGCAAGGCGGAGGGAGCAAAGATACGTGGGTGTTGCAGTGAGAGGATACTGACTTCTTTTTTATGCTTTCTCGAGTCGCCGACAGCTTGTATTGGATGAGCCGCTACCTGGAGCGCGCCGAACATACCGCGCGCGTGCTCGGCGTCCAATTGAACCTGATGCTGGAGCAGGACCCGCGCTCGTCGGACCGCCGCTGGCTGCGTGTGCTGGGCAGCCTGGGCCATCCCGGCTCCGTCACCGAGAACAGCGATCCGTTCACTCGTGCCCAAACCTACGCCTTGCGGGTGATCACCGGCGGCATCGCGTCAGCGCGGGAAAACGCGCGCCAGGTGCGCGAGCAGATCAGTTCGGAGATGTGGGAACATCTCAACCGCCTGTTTCACGAAGTGCGGCGCATGGAGTCGGCCGGACTCTGGCAATCGCAGCCGCTGGATTTTCTGGCCGTCATCGTCGAAAGCTCGCATCTGGTGCAGGGCGTCACCGACTCAACCATGAACCATGGCGAAGGCTGGCAATTCATCCAGGTGGGCCGCTTCATCGAGCGCGCGGCGTCCATTGCCCGGTTGCTCGACATCTACTTTCACGAATTCCCGGCCGGCCAGCCCATGGACGCGGGCGAGCACATGGAATGGATCGGCCTGTTGCGGAGCTGCACCGCGTTTGAAGCCTATTGCAAGGTCTACACCGCTGACCTGCGCCCCGAGCGCGTGGCCGAGTTCCTGCTGCTGAACAATGAGTTTCCACATTCGGTCCGGTTCGCGGCCGACCACTTGCAGCGTTCGCTCGAAGCCATCAATCAGGCGGCAGCCAGCAGGCGATCGCCGCGCGTGGCCAAGATCGCGGGCCGTCTGAGCGCGGGATTGATGTTCACTCCGCTCGAGGAAGTGGTCGCCACGCTAGCCGAGTTTTTCGCCGATATTCAGAAACAATGCGCGCGCATCCACACCGCGATTTACGAAGTGTATATCACTTATCCGGTGGAGGCCGCAATCGAGGCGTAAATGTACTACTCCATTCGCCATCTCACAAAATTCCGCTATAGCGCGCACGTCAGCGAAAGCCTGATGGAAGCACGCATGCAGCCGCGCTCGGACGGTCCGCAGCGCTGCCTTTCGTTCCAGCTGATGGTGCAGCCCAAGGCGCGCGTGCAGTTCTACCGGGACTATCTGGGCAACATGGTGCATCACTTCGACGTTCCCGGCCGGCATAAACAGCTCTCCATTGTCGCCGACGCATTGGTGGATGTGCAGCCGCCGCCCGGGTTGCCCGATTCGCTGGGTGAAGGCGCCTGGGACGAACTGGATGAGATGATTGCCGCCGGCGACTATATCGAGATGCTGATGCCCAGCCATTTCGGTCAATCCACCGAGCTGCTGGAGGCGTTCGCCGAGGAGCTGGGCCCTGACTCAGGGATGGACTCGCGCGAGAAGGCGCGCCGCCGCGATCCCCTGGAGTTTGTGCTCAATCTCAACGCGCTGCTCTACACCAAGATTGCCTACGTTCCCAAGAGCACCAGCGTGGATTCACCCATCGACCATGCGCTCGAAAGCCGGCAAGGAGTTTGCCAGGACTTCGCTCATATCATGATCGGCCTCACCAGGCGCATTGGGATTCCCTGCCGCTACGTCAGCGGCTACTTGTTCCACAAAGCGGGCGACAAAACGCGCTCGGCCGAGGGCGCTACGCACGCCTGGGTGGAGACGCTGCTTCCGGGTTTAGGCTGGGTGGGCCTCGATCCAACCAACAATGTGCTGGCCGGCGAGAGGCATGTGCGAACTTCGGTGGGCCGCGACTACGCCGACGTTCCTCCCACCAAAGGCGTGTTTAAAGGATCGGCCGACAGCCAGTTGCTGGTCTCGGTTCAAGTTGCTCCGTCCGATGCGCCGCCGCTTGAGCCGGAGCTCGGCATCGAAGATTGGTCCACCGCGCTGCGCGAAGAGGGGCTAGACCACGAACTGGCCGCTCATCAGCAGCAGCAACAACAGCAGCAGCAATAATAAGAGCCGGACCGCCGCTTATTTTGTTCCGTTGGCGGGAGGCGGCGTGGCGGTGGCAGTGGCCTGCAGCGTCTCCTTGGGCTCTTTGCCGTCTTCGATGGTGACATAAACGGGCTGTTCCAGGATGATCGGCTCCTTGCCCACGGTCTTGACCACCAGCTGCAATCGCCCGGGTTTGGCGAAAGGCGGAACCCGGAACTCGATGGAGTCATCGGTCTGATCCAGCACCTTCACTTTCATGTCGAAGGTATGGTCCGTCAGATAGACCTCATCCACTTTGGTTTTTCCCAGATAGACACCCTGAATCCGCAAAACCGATCCGATCTTGCCGCTATCGGGCTGCACCTTATTCATGACCGGAACTTGAGCTGAGAGCGAAGCCGCTCCAGCGCAGCAAAGCAACGAGAGAACAAGCGTAAGTCGCATCCTGTGGCACGCTCCGTACCAAGGACTTTAATCCTAGGCCGAATAGACAGCAATGGGTGGAAAGTACCAGACGAGAAGGGAAATCTGCTGAGGCGGGGACGGTACCAGAATCTAAGGCTGAGCTGGAACTGAAGGCTTGGGGAAGGGCCGGGGGAGTGTGCGGGCTGACGGTTTCGCCAGCCCGCGGGAGGAGGAAAACCTAACGTTCGGCTGCGAGGTGCAGACCTTTGTGGATGGCGTAGAGCGCCAGTTCCAGACGGTCAGAGACACCCAGCTTATCGAAGATGTTGTGCAGGTGGTTCTTCACGGTCTGCTCGCTGATGAACATCTTCTCGGCCATTTCCTTGTTCTTGTAACCCTGGGCTACCAGTTGAACGATCTCGCGCTCACGCTGGCTGAGGGGCGAGCGCTCGCGGGTCTTGCCGGAACCACCGCTCGAACCCACTTCGCCCGGCGCCGCAAACTGCCGCATGACGGCCGCCGTGGTGTGGGAGTCCAGCCAGATTTCGCCGCCGTGAACTTTGCGGATGCTCTTGACGATCAGCTCCGGGGCAGTCTGCTTCAGCACAATGCCGGAGCAGCCGAGTTTCATGGCTTGCACGAACTCGTTCTTGTCTTCTGACGCGGTGAGGACAATCACGCGAGTGCGCTTGTTGGTCTGCTGCAGGGCTTGCAGAGCGGAAAGGCCGTCCAGATTGGGCATGCGGAGATCGAGCAGCAGCACATCGGGATCCAGCTCCTGCACTCGATCCAGTACTTCGCACCCGTCCGAGGCTTCGCCCACCACTTGGAAGTCCTCTTCCAGGCTGAGCAGCTTCTTCAGGCCGTCACGGACGATTGGATGATCGTCGGCGATGAGCACTCGAATGGTGCCTTTCCTCGGCTCCGCGGGAGTGTGGCGTACTCCGTTGTCTTCCAATGTCGTGAAGGTTTCGTTCATATATAGTGTATCGACCATCCGCATCTAGATTCTACAGGGGTACTGGTACGTAATCAATTTCAGGTAACGCTTAAACTAACCCGACGAAACCACCTAGATTCAGTGGGTGAAACCCCTTACAATCGATTCCTGAGAGCTTGAAAGTCGTACTACTCTAGTACTACTTTTCCGCCCGCCATGTCAAAGGCATATCCGAACGTGGCCCTCTGAACAGAAATGGCAATTCCCTGGCAGTGGCAGAATCTTGGCCCACCTAACCCTCGGCACGGGGCCACGTCGTCGCACCCAAATGGCTGATAAGAGCGGGTTTCTCCCCGGGCCTGCATTTGGCCTCGCTCTTGCAAACCATCCGCGTGTGATCGACGGCGTTACCAACCAGATCGAGCAGTACATGGATTTGCTCAGTGCCCGTCAGAAGCTGGTGACATCGAACATCGCCAACCTCGACACTCCCGGATACAAGGCCAAAGACATCGACTTCCAATTCGAGTTCATTAGCCTTTCCCAAGGCCAGTCTCCCAATGTTATCGACACTCCCGGCCTGGTCGTAAAGAGCGATGGGAACAACGTCAGCCTGGACCGTGAAGCGCGGCTGCTGTCGGAGAACGCGCTGCGGTTCAGCGTGGCCTCCACGTTGATGAAGGCGCAACTGAAGACGGTGGAGTCGGCGATCAAAGAAGGCCAGTCCGGATGAGTCTGTTTTCGCTGCTTTCGGTGAGCGCATCGGGGATGGCCGCGCAGCGCACCCGCGCCGAGCTGGTTATTCAGAACCTGGCCAATTCGGAAACCACGCGGACGCCCGAAGGCGGGCCCTACCGGCGACAGGACGCGGTTTTTGAGAGTGCGCCGCAAGTCTCCCCTTTTTCCGCGGTCTTCCAAACCGAAATGACATCGGGCGTCAACGGCGTCCAGGTGGCCGATATCATTCAAGACCCGAGCGAGGGCGAAAAGCGCTACCAGCCCGGGCATCCCGACGCGGACCAGGACGGTTTCGTCGCATATCCCAACGTGAACCCGTCCGAAGACATGGTGGATCTGCTGAGCGCTCAGCGCGGCTACGAGGGAAATGTCGCGGCGATGACCGCGATCAAGGACATGATCCAGCGTTCCATCGATTTAATGAAATAGGGCCTCCATGAAATAGGGCCTCAATGAAATAGCGGCAATGTCTTTACCCATCACCCCCATCCGATCTCCGGCGGCAGTTCTCCCGCTAGCGCCAACTGCCGGGTTGAACCAGACGAGCGCCAGCCAGTCCGGCCCGGGATTTGGGTCCGTGCTGGCCGACGCCATCGGGCGTGTGGAGCAGTTCCAGCAGAATGCGGATTCGAGCATCGGTAAATTTCTTTCCGGCGCGGACGAAGAGGTACACAAGGTTGCGTTGGCCACCGAGCAAGCCTCGATTTCGTTTGACCTGTTCCTCCAGGTGAGAAACAAGGTGGTCTCGGCGTACCAGGAAGTGATGCGCATGCAGATGTAGCGGGTTGGCTTTTGCTGTTAGGAGATTGGCTGTTGGCAAATAATACGTGATGGATCAGATCAAACGACTGCTGGAGAGCCTCACCTGGAAGCAGACGCTGTCGCTGGTCCTGGCGGCTGCGGCGGTGATTGGTGGACTCACGGTATTTTCGCGCTGGAACCGCGAGCGTGACTTCCGCCCGCTGTACAGTTCGCTAGCACCCGAGGACGCTGCGGCCGTGCTCGCGAAGGTGCGCGAAAGTGGATCGGAATTCCGTCTATCGGAAAATGGCTCGGTAGTGCTGGTGCCTTCGGCGCGTGTGGCCGAACTGCGGCTGCTGATGGCTGGGGCCGGCCTTCCTAAGTCCGGGCGCATCGGCTTCGAGCTGTTCGACAAGAGCACCTTCGGGATGAGCGACTTCACCGAACAGGTGAACTTTCACCGCGCTCTCGAAGGTGAGCTGGAGCGGAGCGTGATGTCGCTGGCCGAGGTGGAGCAGGCGCGCGTACATATCACCTTCCCGAAAGACTCGCTCTTTCTGGACTCGCGCCAGCCCGCCAAAGCCAGCGTTCTGGTGAAGCTGCGTGCCGGGGCGCAACTTTCACCGCAGAACGTGGCCGCAATTTGCCAGTTGGCAGCCAGCGCCGTGGACGGGCTGCTGCCGGAGGCCGTTTCGGTGGTCGACATGCGAGGCAATCTGTTGAACCGGGCGCGCAAAGCCTCTTCGCCCGACGATCCGGAGCCGTCCGAAGAGGCGCTCGAATACCGCCAAAAGCTGGAGCATGATCTGCTCGCCAAGATCAGCCACACTCTCGAGCCCCTGCTGGGGGCTGAAAAATTTCGCGCCACGGCGTCGGTGGAGTGCGACTTCTCAAGCGCCGACCAGAGCGAGGAGAGCTACGACCCAAGCAAGTCGGTGATCGTTACCTCGCAAAAAACCGAAGACATCAGCGGCGGAGCGGCGGCTGCCGGCGTGCCAGGCACGGCGTCCACTCTGCCGCGGCCAAACTCGCGTCCTGGGAGCGGCAATGCGGTCACGCGCCGCACCGAAAATGTCAGCTACCAATCCAGCCATACGGTGCGTCACGTGCGCGAGCCGCAGGGTACGGTGAAACGGATGTCGGTCTCGCTGCTGGTGGATTCCGACGTGCGCTACGAAGGCGTCGGAGCGAAGGCCAAGCGGATTGTCGAAGCACCCTCGGCAGACCGGCTGAAAGCCATCCACGATCTGGTGGCGGGCGTCATCGGTTTGTCCACTGAGCGGGGCGATCAGCTGGTGGTGGAGACGCTGCCATTTGAATCCACGTTGAATCCGGAGCAACTCCCGGCGGCTAAACCTGCCCCCCCTCCGCCGGCGTCCTGGCAGGACCAATTCCTCAAGAACAGGGTCTTTGTGATCGGCGTGGCCGCTGGAGCAGCGCTGTTGCTGGCCCTGCTCTTCATTGTGGTGCGTGTGATGCGGAAAAAAGCACCGCACGGTTCCATTGGACTGCCCGGGGAACTTCCTCCTGGATCACCCGACGAACTCCAGGGCCAGATCGAAAACCGTCTGGCTGAACAGGCGGCGCAGCGTCAAAAGCAGGAGACGGACGCTCTGAACGCGCTGAAACTACCGCCCGTTACGAAAAAAGCCGCTGTGCTGACCAAACACATCACTGAGCAGGCCAAGAAAGATTCCGCCAGTATGGCTCACGTCCTGCGCGCCTGGATGTCGGAGTCGGGCGACGAAGTCAAGCACTAAGCGATCTGCAAATGAAGCGAAGCGATCTGCAAATGAAGCGAAGCGACCTGCAATGATTCAGAATCTCGAAGGCACACCCAGCGCAACCGTTTCGGGCATTCGCAAAGCCGCCATTCTCATGATCATTCTGGGCGACCAGGCCAGCGCGGAAATCCTGCGTCAGATGGACGAGGACGAAGTACAGATGATCGGCCAGGAAGTGGCGCGCATTTCCTCCATCAGCAACGATCAGGCCGAAGGAGTGCTGGAAGAGTTCTACCAGATGTCGATCGCCCATGAGTACGTTCTCAAGGGCGGCATCGACTATGCGAAGAAAATGCTCATGAGCGCCTTTGGGCCCGAGCACGCCAGAAAACTGGTGGACCGGCTGGTGAAGACGCTAGGCTCGGAGCTGGCCAATTTCGACACGCTGCAGAAAGCCGATCCGCAGCAGCTCGCCAAGTTCATCCACAATGAACATCCGCAGACCATTGCGCTCATCCTCTCGCATTTGAACGCCTCGCAAGCCGCCGGATTGCTGGTGTCGCTCCCGCAGGAGCTGCGTGCGGACGTGGCGCTGCGGATGGCGCACCTGGACCAGATCTCGCCCCTCATCGTTTCCAAGATCGCCGCTATTATCGGGCAGCGGCTGAAATCGCTGGGCGAGCTGAGCCGCGAATCCTATGGCGGCGTGCGGGCGGTGTCGGAGATGTTCAACCGGCTGGATTCGGGTTCGAGCAAGGACATCCTGGAGGCCATCGAGCAGAACGATCCAAAATTGGTAGAGACCATCCGGCACATGATGTTCGTCTTCGAAGACCTGCTTCTATTGAGCCAGGAAGCCATCAAGGAAATGCTGGGCAAGGTAGACCGCAAGATCCTGACCTTGGCGCTCAAGGGCACGAGCGATCAACTGAAAAATCATATTCTGCAGCTCATGTCGCAGCGCGGCGCCGAAATGTTGCGGGAAGATCTGGAGTCGCTCGGGCCCATCAAGATCAAGGAAGTGGAAGCGGCGCAGCAGCAGATCATCGCGGTGTTCCGCCAGTTGGAGGCCGAAGGCGCCATCAGCCTCAAAGGCACGGTCGGAGAACAGTATGTCGTCTAAGCTGCTGCGCGGCGGGACCATCGCAACCGAGCCAGTGACCTGGCGCCGGGTCTCGTCTTCAGAAGCAATCAGCGGTGAAGGACAACCCTGCCATATCCCCGAGCCGGTTGCAGGGCCGGAGTCGAAGGCCGCTGGCGATATCGAGCAGCGCCTCAAGCTGGCGCACCGGGAGGGCGTCGAAGAAGGAAAAGCGGCCGGCCGCCGAAGCCTGACCGGGCAGGTGGAGGCGATGCAAATGAAGCTCGCGCGCTCTATCGAAGAGCTCACCGGCGCCCGTCTCAGGGCCCGCCGGGAAGCGGAGCAGGATGTTGTGGCGCTGGCTCTGGCGGTGGCGCGCCGCATCCTGCATCGCGAGCTGACGGTGGCGCCCGAAGCTCTGTGGGGTTTGGTGAAGGCCGCGCTCGAAAAGCTGGAGGCGCGCGAATTGCATCGGGTGCGAGTGGCTCCTTCAGACGCCGCGACGCTAAGGAAATTCATCGAGCAGATGGGCCTGCCGCAGCGCGTGGAGCTGGTCGAGGATGCGAGCCTTGGGCCGGGCAGCGTCCTGATCGATTCGAGCCGGGGCGTGCTGGACGCCTCGGTGGATACGCAGCTCGCCGAGATCGAGCGCGGGTTCGCCGATGTGGTCAGGAGCGGCTCTTGAATCCGGCTCCGTATCTGGAGAAACTGGCGCGCATCGAAACCTGCCGGTTCTCGGGCAGCGTCACCGAGCTGGTCGGATTGCTGGTGGAGTCCCAAGGGCCGGAAGCGGCAGTGGGCGATTTTTTGGAAATCGGCGCGCGCTCCGGGCGCGTGATTCGCACCCAGGTGATCGGCTTCCGCGAGGGGCGCGTGCTGTCGATGCCGCTCGAAGAAACCGACGGCTTGCATTTGGGCGATCGAATCACCACACGCCAGGACGATGCCAGGATGGAGGCCGGGCCCCAACTGCTCGGCCGCGTCATCGATGGTTTCGGCAAACCGATGGACGATCTCGGTCCCATCCAGACTGGCGTGCCTTACGATCTCTACGCGGCGCCTCCCGGCCCGCTCGCGCGTGAACCCATTGCCGAGGCGCTCGTGACCGGCATTCGCGCCATCGACAGCCTGCTCACCTGCGGCAAGGGCCAGAGAATCGGGATCTTCGGTGGCTCGGGCGTAGGCAAAAGTACGCTGCTGGGCGCGATGGCGCGCTCGAGCGACGCCGATGTAAGCGTCATCGCGCTCATCGGAGAACGCAATCGCGAGGTCCGGGATTTTATCGAACAGGAGCTGGGCCCGGGAGGGCTAGCGAAATCGGTGTTGGTGGTGGCCACTTCGGACCGCCCCGCGCCCCTGAGAATTCGCGCCGCGTTTGTCGCGCTGGCGGTAGCCGAATATTTTCGCGATCAGGGCAAAGACGTGCTGCTGGTGATGGATTCGGTCACCCGGCTCGCCATGGCGCAGCGCGAGATTGGTCTGGCGGCCGGTGAGCCACCCAGCCAGAAGGGCTATACGCCGTCCGTCTTCCATCTGCTGCCCAAGATCTTCGAGCGGGCCGGGAAGTTTCCGAAAGGCTCCATCACCGGATTTTTCACCGTGTTGGTGGAAGGCGACGATTTCAACGAACCCATCTGCGATGCGGTGCGGGCCATTCTGGATGGTCATATCGTTTTGTCGCGCGAACTCGGCGCGGCCGGCCACTATCCGGCGATCGATGTTTTGCAGTCCGTCAGCCGCCTCGCGCCGCGCTTATGCTCGCCCGAACAAAAAGCAGCGGCGGCCAAGATCCGCGAGGCGCTGGCTACGCACCAGCGCTCCGAAGACCTGATCAATCTGGGCGCCTACGCGAGCGGCGCCAATCCGAAGCTGGACGCGGCCATCCGCCTGCGGCCCCGCCTGCTCGATTTTCTGAAGCAGGCGAGCCGGGAGGAAAGCGCCTTCGTGAAGACCATGGCCGAGTTGAGCGAACTGGCGAAGCTTGCTTAATGAAACGCTTCTCTTTTCCCTTGGAGCGCGTCAGGCTCTGGCGTGCGGGGCAAGTGGCGCTCGAGGAGCTGAAGCTGGAACACTTCAGCGAAGCGCTGTCCAAGCTCCAGCAAGAAAAACAGGGGATTCAAAGCGAACGCGCCTCGAGCCACCGGCAGGTGCTGGGTCAGTCCTCCATCGAAGCAAGCGAGCTCGAGAGCCTGGACGTATATCGCCTGCACACCCGCAACAGAATTCGCGAAATTGAAAACCGGGAGCGTCAAGCGGTGCAGCAAGCCGACGCCCAGCGCCAGCGCGTGATCGAAGCCCGCCGGGCTGCCGAACTTCTCGATCGATTGCGGCGCAAGGCGATGGAAGAATGGCGGATCGCGAGCGACCGGGAGCAGGAGACGCTAGCCACCGAATTGTATCTGGCGAAGCGCCTGCGGCGCTAAAGGCGCGAAGCCACTTTGTTTTCGCCGCGCCTCTTCAAGAAGCCGACGAATTCCGACACGTTGCGCGTCAGGCCGGGGAACGTCGCGATGGTGTGCTCATCCGGATCGACAATGGCATAAAACGGAATGGCCACCGTGCCGAAGCGCTTCTCTTCGAGTTGCTGATTCTGTTCGGAAGGGGCGTCGGTGCCGTCGGTGTAAAGATCCACCAGCACGAAGTCCTTCAGCAGGCCCGTGATTTCGGGCTTCGGGAACATATTGGCCTTCATCCAATGGCAGTTGGTGCAGGCGTACCCAGTGAAGTTGATGAACACCAACTTGTTCTCGGCGCGAGCCTTCAGCAGCGCTTCGTGGTATTGATTCTTCAGCCACACCGGGGCAGAAGGCTCGCC
>JBEKLB010000099.1:0-17006 GCA_050010415.1 Bryobacteraceae bacterium
GGAATCCAGCCATTCCCTTGATGGTGTGAAAGCCGCGAAATATGGCGTGGATCGCCTCGGAATTGGACGGGTCTTGATCGAGCGTCAGCAACTGCAGTTCAATCGCGGTCAGGTGTTCGCGCGATTCCAGAATGAAATCCCCGATGAGCTCCGGATCGCTGGCCAAGGGATTGGCGGAGGTGGCGTCGGCGCCGCGTTTCTCTTCAGACTCAGCGCTCATGTCCGTACTCCCTCTGGCCCCGGCTTAGGTGCGCAGCAGATGCGGCACCGGAAAACCGGTGCGCGTGGTCTTTTTGCCCGAATCGTCGTTCGGAGCGATGCACACCTGCACGCACATCTGGTCTTCGCCTAGAGCGAACGGAACCACGGTCCACTTTTGATTGCCCGAGCTGCGGGTTTGAAAGTTGCGGCCATAAATCACCGTGGGCGTGCTCAATCCCATCGCACCCAGCCGGCTTTCAAGCGCGGTCTTCACGTTGCCGATAATCATGTTGGTCACTTCCGCCACCGCGTCCAGCACGTCTTCATCAATGGCGGTGTAGGGAGTCATCAGCAACGCCGACGCGATCTTGGCGGCGCAGCCCGCCGAACACGCCATGCTCCCCGATCCCACCCAGGCGCCCGCCAGCCCGATCAGCGACACTACCCCGGAACTCGGAACGGCCTCTTCTTTCTCCACAAACTCCGCGCCCGCCGCTACCGTGAGATTCAGCATGGTGGTGAACACCTCGTCGGTCGCGCCCCGGATGGCTTCGACCAATTCATCCTGCGAAAGGGTCTGCGCCGCCTCGGTGTTGGTTGTCATCGTCTTCCTCGGTTTCTCAAATCAATCCCACCAGCTTTTCTTGGATCTGTTCGGCGGTAAACGGCTTGCGCACATAGCCGGAGGCGCCGCGCCCCACCGCTTCGAGCACCTTGGCTTGCGTCCCTTCGGTGCTGACCATCAAGACGGGGATGCCATTCCAGATCTGTTCGGCTCGCATCTTGGTAAGAAACTCCAGGCCATCCATGTTCGGCATGTTGATGTCGGACAGCACTAACCCAATAGTCTGCCGGCGCATGGTTTCCAGCGCCTCCGCGCCATCGCCCGCTTCGTAAACTGTGCCGATCGGTATTTCGGTCTGCCGTAATACTCGCTGCAGGATCTTTCGAATCGCCGCCGAATCATCCACGATGAGAACGTCTAGCACTCGTGCCTCTGCCTCCCTAGTCTTTCTTATCGGATTGAGAGGAGGTTCTTTAGGAGAAAGCGCGAGTTGTCACAGGCAGCGGGCGCTCCAGTTCTGCGCTGACGGGTTTGCGGCGCGACCGAGGAACCTTGTAGCATGTATGTACCTGACCGCGTCTTAGATCATCATCCACGGACGTGGCTGACATAGAGTCAATTTAATGCTGGGTTGCGCAACGCGCCTTCGAGCAGCTGCGTTTACCTAGGTAGTTGGAGGACGGGGATGCAATTTGTAAATAGAATTTTGTGCGGCGTGGCGGTATCCGCCTGCCTGTTGATGGCGCAAGGGGACCCTCCCGGGCGAGTGGCGCGGCTGAGCTACATATATGGATCGTCTTCCTATCTCCCGGGCGGCGTAGACGACTGGGCTCCGGTGGACTTCAACCGGCCGCTCACCACCGGAGACCGCCTTTTTGTGGAAGTGGGAGGCACGGCGGAACTGCAAATCGGCTGTGGGGCGCTGCGCATGAACCAGGCCACCTCGCTCGAATTCCTGAACCTGGACGACTCCAACGTGCAGCTCCGCCTGAGCGAAGGCTCGCTTCTGATTCACCTGCGCTATCTCAGCGGGCAGGAGAGTTTCGAGGTGGACACTCCCAACTTGGCCTTCACCCTGGCGAGCACCGGTGTCTATCGGATCGATGTCAAACCGGACTTGTCGGCTACCATCGTCACGGTGCGCGACGGCCAAGGCGAGGTGACGGGCCCCGACCAGGCCTTCAGCCTCAATTCCGGCCAGCAAATGCGCGTTACCGGTACCGATCAGGTGAGTTATCAACCGAGCGATGTTCCGCCGCCCGATTACCTGGATACCTGGAGCGCGGGCCGCGACCAGAAAGAAGATCAGTCGCCTTCGGCGCGTTACGTCTCGCGGCAGCTGATTGGGTATCAGGACCTGGACCAATACGGATCGTGGCGGACCACGCCCGAGTATGGCGCCGTGTGGGTGCCCAACGGAACGCCGGCCGGCTGGGCGCCCTATCATAATGGCCACTGGCTGTGGGTGGATCCCTGGGGTTGGACCTGGGTGGATGACGCCCAATGGGGCTTCGCGCCGTTCCACTATGGCCGCTGGGCATACGTGGGCGGCTATTGGGGCTGGGTGCCTGGTCCGTTAGCGGCGCGCCCGGTCTACGCGCCGGCTTTGGTGGCCTGGGTGGGCGGCGGCGCGGTGGGCGGCGGAGTGGCTTGGTTTGCGCTTGGGCCGCGTGAGGTGTTCGTGCCCTCTTATCACACCAGCCCGGTCTATCTGAATCAGGTGAACATCTCCAACACAGTGATTGTAAACAACACTGTCAACGTCAATGTAACCAACGTGACGTATGTGAATCGCAGCGCGCCCGGCGCCGTAATGGCGGTGCAACAGGCCGCGTTTGTGAGCGCGAAGCCGGTTCAATCGGCTGCTATTGTGGTGCGGCCGGAAGCCATTCGCTCGGCGCCCATAGTTGCCACCTCTGCGGTTGCTCCTACCCGGGCGAGCGTCACTACCGTCGCAGCTCCGGGAGCCAAAGTGGTGCAACCTCCGGCCGCCCTGCAGGCGCGGGCCGTGGTCGCGAAACGCACGCCGCCTCCGCCTCCCGTGCCATTCGCCCAGAAGCAGCAAGCCTTGACAGCGAATGCGGGACGTCCGCTCGACACCAATCAGGTACAGCAGATCAGGCAAAGCCAGCCAGCGCCCCCCAAGCCTTTAGTGCGGCAAGTGCAGGCTCGAACTCCGGCCCCGGCGCCGCCAGCGCGTCCCGCCGCTCAGGCTCCTGCCCCCGCAGCCCAGAGACCGGCACCGGCACCACAATCCGCACCGCCAGTCCAAAGACCGGCCGCCACACCACAACCCGCTCCCGCAGTCCAGAGACCAGCTCCTACGCCGCCCAAGCCAGCAGCGCCGCCTGCCGTAGCGCCTGCGCCAGCCCCTGCGCAGCCTCGAGAAGTTCAACGCCCTGCGGCAGAGCCTAAAGCGGCACCGCCTGCGCCTGCGGCGAATCGTCCTCCGGCGGCGGCATCGGAGAGACCGGCTCCCAAAAAGAACGAAGATAAAAAGAACGAGGACAAGAAAAAAGAAGACAAGAAAGAGGACAAGTAGCGCGCTTGCGCTATTGCACTAGCGTCTTGAGCTGCTCAAACATCATCATGCACGCCGGGCCGAGCGTGACGAGCAGCACCGAGGGGAAGATCAGAAAGAACACCGGAAAGATCAGCTTTACGCCCACTTTGCGGGCCTTCTCCTGGGCCTGCTGGCGAAAACGGGTGCGCAGATATTTGGCGTGCGAACGCAGCGCGGGGCCGATGCTAACACCAAAACGGTCGCTGTCGATCAACAGATTCGCCAGCTTCCGCAGCTCAGGCTCTTTGTTGCGCGCGCCCAGTGCGCGGAACGAGTCGGCGCGCGTGCCACCAGTCCTCAACTCCATATAGAGCTGCGCCAGTTCACCGCTCAAGTCTGGATGAGTGCGCTTCAAGCCGCGGCTTGCGTCGGCGATGGATTGATCGAGCGCCTGGCCGGCTTCCATGGCGAGCACCATCAGGTCGAGCGCGGGCGGGACTGCGCTTCGCAAGCGCTGCGCCCGGGCGTGCACTCGCGAACTCAGCACCCGGTCGGGCAGCAGGAATCCGATTCCCAATCCACAGATCATCGGAAGCGGAGTAGCGGAAGGAGCGTGCTGCAAAAGCAAAGCCACAATTCCGAATAACCCCGCAAAAAACAGAGCGCTGCCGCACTTGATTCCGTAGAAGATCGGCAACGCCGACGGCCAGCGGTATCCCGCCGCGGTGAGCCGCACGCGGTAAGGATTTTGCTCGTTCTTGGCGGCCGGGAAATTTTCACCGATGGATTGGAAGAGATTCGCGAAGGCCGCTTGTGAAGTGGTCTGCCCATCGCCGGCCAGCAATTGCCCCGAGTGCTCGGTGCCGCGCCGCTCGGCCAGCCTCTGGTAGCAATACCCGGCCAGCGCCACCGCGGTCAAAACGAATGCGAAGAACCCGGCGCCCATCCAAATTCCGGTCATATTTTTATGTCCACGATGCGCCGGATCACGAAGTGCGCTAGCACCAGGCAAGCCACTGCGGCAGCAATCAGATATTTCCCGTAGGGATGGTGAATCAAGACCGTGAGATAGGACGGATTCACTACCGCCATGACGGCGGCAATGGCGATCGGCAGAACAGTCAGCACCACGCCAGTCAACTTGCCGTGCGCGGCCAGCGCCCGGACTTCACCCTTCAGCGACACTGACTCACGCATGTTCTCCGCCAGCGTGCCCAGCACCTCATTCAATTTTCCACCGGTCCGATTTTGCAATTGGACGGAGGAGGCGAACATGGTCACTTCGAGCAGCGGCACACGTTCGGACAGATTGCTGAGGGCTTGCTCCCAAGACGTTCCCAAGTTCCCTTCGATCGCCGTCTGATGCATTTCGGCCGCGACGGGCTGCTCGCATTCTCCCGACAGAATGTCCATCGCAGCGGGGAACGGGTGTCCAGCGCGCAGCGAACGAGCCAGCGAATCCAGAGCGTCCGGGAAGTTTTCTTCAAATTGGCGGAAGCGTTTGGCGCGGCAGCGCAGGATATAGAGATACGGCAGCGACCCCACGGCAACGGCGATCAGCAGCCCGGCCCAGCCGGGGACCCAATCGAACTGCATGGTAATTCCCAGCCCCAGGCTGCTCGCCAGCAGCATCAGCAGCGTAACGCGTCCCACGGACCAGCTGAGGCCCGCCTGCAGCAGATGGCGGTGCATAATTCTGACGAAATCCGATTTCTCGAGCAGCCTGGCCCATGGGGAGATGCTGCTGAGGGAATCTTCCTTGAGCAGCCGCGGAGCATCATCGAGCAGGTGATCGGACATGTCTTCGGCCAGCGCCTCGGCCCCCATGCGCTGCCACGCGAACCAACTGATGAGCACGGCCAATCCAGCCGCGAGAAAGGTTGTCAGAAAAACCAGAACGGAGGAAAGAGCCAGCACTTAACGTCCCCGATTCTTGCCCTGCGGATCAGTATTTCGCGCAACTGCATCTACGGTCTTCTGCAGGATGGTTTGCGTGGAGACGAAGATCACCATGTGCTGGTGCTCCCAGGAGCGCCCGGGAAACAGCCGGGCCGCGAGGTTCCCGCCATCTGGTGCGCTGACCGTGCTTTCCAGCAGGAAGCTCGGACCGGCGGGGAACTTTATATCCGAAGCGTTCGCTGCGCCCATCCTGGGCTTCACATGCAGGCGAAGCTGATTGGTCGCGAGCCATTCCGGCGAGAATTGTACCCGAAGCTCGTCCGGTTTGGCTCCCACACGATAGCTGATAGGCCGCCCGACACCCGCCATAAGCCTCTCGCTTGAGATCATCTCCAGCTCATGTTTTTGTTCCAGCTTGCGGACCAGGTCCCATCCCTCACCCGCGGAACGGAAAGTGGCCGTGCGCCATGCCTTATCGGACTCCACCGGTGCGGATTGCGCCCGCAACTCTTCCAGAGCGGCGTCGCTCACGCTCAGTACCCGGACGCGCAGTTGAATGGGATGATCCCAGATCGCGGTGCCGCCCAAACGCCCTTCTTCGGGCCAAACTGAGTCCGGCCTGTTCGATGCTGAAAACAGCGCAGCTAGCTCTAGCGAATGGCGTGGTGTGGTTTCCTGATCCATTGGATTTCGCAGTGCAGCGCGGATTCGGCTGCCGGCGTCGGCCAGCGCCACCATGTCGGTATCCTGAGCCTTGATCAAAACTGTCACCACGGCGCCGGGCGGGCGATTGCCATTGGCGTCCGGGGGGCTTACCGCGAGAACCTGGACATTCTCCAGCACCGTGCGAATTTCCGCCGCTCCATTTTTCTCCGACACCGCCTGCAGATCCACGCGCGATCCGGGATGCAGCAGGCTCAGCAAACTCTCGGATTGAAAAACATGCATGGAAACCGCACGCATTCCCGTCGGCACCGGGCCGCCGGCTGCCTGTGCATCCGAAAAGCGCGGCGATACGCGCTCCTCAAGCAATGGCTCGTTGGCCCTCATCGATGCCAGCAGCGTTACGCCGGTAACGTCTTCCGGCTTCGAGAATGCGCCTCCTAAGACACCTTGCACTTCCGATACGCGGACATCGTTCGGCTGAATTACGGTTCCTCGATCCAGATCGCGCGCCGCCACCACGATGGCATGTCCTGGCACGTCGCTCGAGGACCGCAACTTGCCTGCGAACAATCCATAAAAGACTCCCGTGGAAATGATCGCCACGACAAAGGCAATCGCTAGCAGTGGAACCATATTTCTCTTCATCGTGGTCGTGCTCTCCCTCTCCATGAACAGCGCACATTCGGGAACCCCGCGCGCACCTGGGGCTCCATGCCAGTTAAACGGCGGAGTTGGGAACAGAAAGTATCGAGTTTTGCCCTAAGGTTCTGGCCTTAATTGCCTTAGCCTCTCCTACCGCCTAAGGACATGTTCGTGACCTGCGTTATGCAACCAACTTGCAACTGCACGCATCCAAACTGTAGGTAAGTGAAAGAAAAGTATATGTTTCGAAATTACAAACCGTTACTTGGGGTGCTGGCAGCATCTGTTCTCCTGGCTTTACCGGCAGCCGCGGCCAGCAGCGCTATCCCGGGAACGGTGAACTATGTGGAAGGACAAGTGGCTGTAGCCGGACAAACAGTCACACCGCAATCGGTGGGATCGGTTCAATTGCAGCCGAACCAAGTGCTGGAGACAGGGCAGGGCCGGGCCGAAATACTCCTCACTCCCGGTGTTTTTCTCAGAATTGGCGACAACAGCGCGGTACGCCTCGTATCGCCGGGCTTGGCCGACACGCGGGTTGAGGTGTTGCGCGGCCATGCCATCGTCGAAGCGGCCGAATTATTCAAGGACAACAATCTCTGGGTTGCGATGAATGGAGCTTCCACCCGATTGGCAAAAGAGGGCCTGTACGCATTCAATGCCGATTCAGGGCTGGTCCAGGTCTTCGATGGCGAAGCTTCCGTCGAGCAAGGTGATCGGCACGTGGATGTGAAGAAGGATCACCTGATCAACCTGAACGGGCCCTGGAAGACCGTGCATTTCGATCCTAAATCGCAAGCCGGACAGGATCCGTTGTACGCCTGGAGCAATCTGCGGTCCGAGTATGTGGCTGAGGCCAGCATGCAGTCCGCGCAAAATGTTTTCGTGGGCGGCGGCGCTTACTGGTATGGACCTGGCTGGTATTGGAATCCCTACTGGGACATGTACGGATTCATACCGGGCGATGGCATCTGGTACAGCCCGTTTGGATGGCCGTTTTACTCGCCATGGGTGGTTGGATTTTATGGCGGGTATGGATACGGCCTCCACGGATATCGCCCAGGCTTTGCAGGACGCAGTTTCGCGGCTCTGCAAGGGCACGGGCATGTCAGCGGTAGCGCCATCGCATCGGGCGGCCGCTTTGCCGGCTCCGCGCGCGCGGGCGGATTTGCTGGAGGCGGTTTTGCCGGTGGAATGCACGCCGGATTCGGCGGTGGTGGCGGGCGCCGATAAGTGGTGTAGCGGGCAGGCTCAATACTGCCGCACGAAGGTATCGATGCCTTCGGCCTGAAGCTGGGCCTGCCTTGTACGGAGTGCATCGGGATTATCGAACGGCCCGATCAGCACGCGCATAAGGTCTGGCTTCGGCCCCGGAGCCACATGCGGCTCCAGTTTCTCGTTTCTCAGGCGATCGACAAAGCGGCGGGTGGCAGTCATCTCCAGATCGAGCGCCCCTACCTGGATGTAACGCTCTCCCGCTTTGGGCGTGATGCTGGGAATCTCATCGTTTGGCGTCACTGGTGCGACCTGCACGGGTTCTGGCGGTGGTGGCGGCTCTTTGATCGGTGGCGGCTGGCTGGTAGGTGGCTCGTTGGCAATTGGCTGGTTAGGAAGTGATGCGCTAGCTACTGGTGTCACAGGTGCTGGTGCCGGCGCGGCAGTCTTCGCTACCTGTAACGCTGCGGCTGGCGTTCCGTGCGGATGCGCGCTGACAATTCGCCCGCCCAAATAAATGGCCGCTATGAGCAGGCCAACGCTGAGGGTAGCTGGAATCCAGATCAGAGGAATGCGCTTCTTATGTTCCTCCGAACTCGGGGCGGTTTCGAGCGCGGGCGGTGCGACACTGTCCGCCTCGTTTGAAGGTTCCCCGTTCGAAGATCCCATCGTGCCCGTCGGCTGCGTCTCCCCAGGAGCCATACCTTAGCTATCGGCGAAAACCAACCAAGTCAGCAGAGCTAGAGACAGCGCTAAAGACTATACCCGCACCCGCCGAACTGTGACCTAGGGCCGATTGTACTGAATGAGATTCTTGATTCGATCCGCAATGTTGGTTTGTTCCGCGACGGTTCAATTCGGATTGCTCGCCGAAGCTCACCCGCCAGTGGTCGCTCATCATCCGCATGAGGCTGCATCGCGTCAGCCTCACGAAGCCATCTCCCGCCATCCTCACGAGGCGTCCTCCCATCCCAAAGCCCGAAAGCCTCCTGAGCACGTCACCGCGAATCACCCCGACGCACCAAAAGCGGCGAAACATTGATTTTCCTATTGTCCTCCGGGTACCTCATCAACAAGGGAGCTAGTCACGGCTCTACGTGAGTACTCAGGTCCATTCTTTCTAAGAACACGCGGAATCCTGCATTACATTTGTTGCCGGTTCCGCCCATAATCAGGTAACTCATGAAACATTGGCGTCATCTTCGGCGGCATCTTTGCAATCTGCTCGCATACCTGGCGCCAGAGCCTTCCCTGGTTTCCCCGCGCAAGCACGTGGCGGTGATCGCGGCGCTCCTGGCGGTAGCGGCTATCGCGGGCGCCGTTGTTTTGACACCGTCCCATCGCCGCACCAGGGAAAAGCCGGATCCCTGGGAAACACTGCGCCGACAGGTTTCGAAACGCGCGCAGGTGGATCTGTATGACGATTTTAGCGAAGGTTTAGACGCTTGGGAGACGGGTGAGAATCGTCCCACCACCTGGTCTTACGACAAGAACGGATTCGTCAATCTGGGCACGCTATCGCTATATGCGCCCAGCATGCATCTGACGAACTACGACCTGGACGCGCTAGTGCAGATCGAGTCCAAGGGTGTGGGGCTGGCTTTTCGCGCCGCGTCCTCGCAAAGCTATCAGGTGGCAAAGCTGGTTACCGATGGCTCAGGCCCGATGCTATCGCTTGCAGTGGAGAGGTACGCAGTGATCTGGGGGCAGGCCACAAAGGCCGTGCGCACCAGATATCCAGAGCGTTTTCAATCAGATACGCTGTATCGCGTGCATTTGCAAGTGCGCGGAGAAGCCTTCGCCCTCTACATCCAAGGAAACCTGGTGGATTTTTGGTCGGATTCCCGGCTGTCAGCGGGCGGCGTCGGCTTGTTCTGTCCACCGGGTCAGCACGCTCGGGTGGCCTGGGTCCGCGTTTCCCACAACACGGATTCGTTGGGACGAATGTGCTCCCTGCTGACGTCCATATTCTAAGCAAAGGAACCTATAGCGATGGTCGAGATCTACCGATAGGGCGAAGATGGGACCGTCGAGCATTCCCGACAACAACTACTATCTGTATCTCTGGCGTTCTCCAAACTCCCCAGGCACTTTGTACTTAGCCCAGGGTTTCGGAACCGCCGAGGCGTTGTGCCGGGGATTAACCGAGGATGGCTACATCGTCAAGGTGATCCACATGGCCACCGATACCGAATTTGAGCTGTCGGAAGGAAAGCTCTCCCCCGTCGTAAAAAGCTCGTCCCAAGGCCCCTCCAGCCCAGGCCCAACTAACGAAGGAATCAGTCCGGCTTTCGCTTAGTTGCGAACCGCGGAAAACTCCCCACAGCCTTCAAGACGACGACTTGGCCACTAACGCGATCGGTTCCGTCTGCGCACTCCCGTAGGAGGGGAAAACGTTGCCAGGCATCTGGGTGACATTGGAATGCTTGGCGCGGCTCATGGTTCTGAACTGGTAGCTTTCAAACGCAATCGAAACTCCGACCTCTTCGCAGCGGACCACTCTGCCTACCGTGATGAGTTGTAACGGTGTCGTACCATTCAGCAGGCTCGGCCACTCGATGTACACCTTGAGCCGCGTGCCTTCCGGAATGTTGCCGGCGCACGCCAATAGCATGCCGCTGCTGCTTATGTTCACGGTCTGTCCGACGCCGGCATCCGGGCCGTCCGCACCCAACGCCTGGAAGCGGGCCTTCAGCTCGAGCCGATATCTCGATTTCACCCGCCGTTCATTTTGCATATGGAAATATCAACTCCTCCGCTCGTCCTCGACTCACTAACCGCCAGCCCTGCGCCGTTAGGCCCCCAGCAGTGCAAATCAGGGACCAATTCAGCCGCCGGTGGTAAGCGCAGGGATTTTCATCTATAAGTGCAACATACCGGAGCAACGTTTCCCCGTCGCAGAGGTAATAATTTTCTAAGGTTCCGGCGGATCTGAGAACCATTTGCTTAGTACGGTAGTTTTTCGGTTAGAACCAAACGGTGTCTCGAGCTAAGCAGGAATCCCAACGAAAGCGGAACAACTTAACACACTCGGTGAGTCAAAGTGTAGACGTTACAATGAGTTAGACCGCAATGCCCATTCTCCACAGAAGGTAGCCCACAGCCTGGCGAACATCCTGCCAGCGAGCTCTCCACTCGCCGGGAGGAATGGACGGCCGGGGCGATCCGTAGACCTTCAGTCCGCTCGATTCGAGCATTTTTTTCACGCGGAAGATATGGTAGCCGTCGCTGACCACGATGGCGCTCCTCAAATTCATGCGCCGCATAATCTCCGCCACTGCGGCTACGCTTTGCGCGGTGCTTTCGCCCTCACGCTCCACTACAATCGCCTCCGGCGGCACGCCATGTTTGCTGAGATAAGCGCGGCTTACCGACCCTTCGGTAAAAACCGGGTCGCCGCCGGCGCCACCGGTCGTGATCACGCGGGGCGCCAGGCCTTTCAGGTAGAGAATCAACGCATGATTCAGGCGCGCTTCGAGCACCGGCGACGGCCGTCCGCGATACTCAGCCGCGCCCAGCACGATGATCGCATCGGCGGGTTGAGCTTCGTCCAGCAGGGATTCCTGCTGAATCTCACGCGCCACGCGCGTCACCTTGAGCGACACGAATGCCGCGGCTGCCACTAGCGCAATCGCTACGATCCATTTCATAACGAAGGCAACTGGTTCATGATAGAGGAGTGGGCGAGTTACAAGCGTCCTCACACTACAGTATGCCAACGCTGCTAGGCGCGCGAAATCCGTTGCTGAAGGATGTTCGCAAAGCGATCGCGCGCGGCGCCCTCACCGAAGACGGTCTGGCGGTGGCCGAGAGCTTTCACTTACTCGAAGAAGCGCTGCGCAGCGACTGCGAGATTCCCGCCGTGTTCGCGGCCGAATCGGTTCGCGGCGCGGTGGAGAGCCATGTCCGCGGCTTGAAAAAGACCCGCATTCACGTGCTCCCAGACGAAATCTTTCGAGGCCTTTCGGCAACTGAGGCGAGCCAGGGCGTGATGGCATTGGTCCGGCCTCCGCAATGGAGCGTCGATCAGCTATTTCGCGGCCATTCGCTTACTGTGGTGCTGGATGGGTTGCAGGACCCGGGCAATGCCGGCGCCGTGCTGCGCGCGGCAGAGGCGTTCGGCGCCACCGGAGTGGCGTTCCTCAAAGGCACCGTCAGCCCTTACAACCCGAAATGCCTGCGCGCTTCGGCGGGTTCCATTTTCCGCGTTCCGGTGGTGGCTGCGCTCGATCAGCAGCTCTTCCTAGCTGCGGCGGAGCAGCGCAAGATCGCACTCTTCGCCCTGATGCCCAAGGGCACCACCGACGTCGGCGAAGTGGAACTGGGCGGCAAGTGCGCCATTATTGTCGGCAGCGAAGGACGAGGCGTGAGCGAACGGCTGCGCGACAAGGCCACGGCCATCCGGATTCCAACCGTTGGCGTCGAATCGCTCAACGCGGCACTGGCGGCAGGGATTGCGCTGTTTGTCGCGCGCAAGCAAAGGATGGCCGCCGGATGAACGCATTCAGCGCTATGGCCTTTACGTACGTTGTTGCGTATTCTCAAGGCTATGGAACTGCTTACGCCCGATGAGATTGTCCGCTTGTCGCCGCCCGAGCGCCTTTCGCTAATTGCGCAGCTTTGGGACAGTCTCGAACAGGAACAACTCCCATTGACTAGCGCGCAGCAGGCCGAACTGGAACGCCGTCTCAACTCCCTCGATCAAGACCGGTGCGACGGCGTGACGTGGGCCGCATTGAAGGCTGAATTGGAGCAGCGCTGACGTAGGGTATTCGGTCATTTTCGCCCAGGCCGCTCGAGCGGAGTTGATCGACGCGCAGGATTGGTATGAGGCTGAAGCGCCCGGACTAGGCCCGCGTTTCCGCGAAGCGATTGACGTCCTCACCGAACGCATGAGCGCCAATCCACGACAGTTCTCTCTCGTGTTCAGGAACGCGCGCCGCGCTCTCTTGCGGCGATTTCCGTATGCATTGTTTTTCGTCGTTCAAGGCGACACCCTGCTTGTCGTCGCGTGTTTCCATGCCAGCCGCGATCCATCACAGTGGCAAAAGCGCACTTGATTAAGTCCGCCGTCGGCTATGGTTTCGGTTGAATTTTCGAGCAAAGACTTAAGATGGGATGGGGGGCGGCGGATGAAACGCTACGGCACATGGGTGATCGGCATACTTAGCATGGCCGCACTTAGCTTTCATCCGACACCATGGTGCATCGGCTGCGAAACATTCGCGCCGTTTGGGCACGTTTATGCCCGGATAGATGATTGGCTCCTAATCTGGTTGGTTATTGCACCGTTCCTGACGGGGCTTCTGGGCCTAGAAAAGGGATGGCTAGTTCCTCTATTTATGGTGACAGCCCAGTTGCTGACACAGCTATTAGGCGGTGAGCCGTGGCTAGATTTCGAGGCCGGCGAAGTTCTCTTCATCGTTCTATTGGGGCTGCCGGCTTGCTTCTTATCGCTGTTTGCCGGATACGTGATTCGGCTCTTTTGTGCTGCTTTTCGGCTCGACAGGCCGAATTCGGCGATTTTCAAGAACCACGGACAGACGGGACGCCAAAGCAAACATGAGCCTGTTTGAACCGAGTCCTCTTGCCAGCTTGAAAGACGACAGCCAGCGCCCATTGGCGGAACGGATGCGTCCGGAAACGCTGGAAGAATTCGTCGGGCAGCAGCATATCCTGGGACCCGGGAAACCGCTGCGGATGCAAATTGAGCGGGATCAGCTCGGCTCGATCATTCTTTGGGGTCCGCCGGGCGTTGGTAAAACCACCCTCGCAAGAATCATCGCCCGCCTCACGCATTGCGACTACATTCCATTCAGCGCCGTGCTCAGCGGGATCAAGGAAATCAAAACGGTGATGGCCGACGCGGAGCGAAACCGCCGCGTGGGAAGGCGCACGCTGATCTTCATCGACGAGATTCATCGCTTCAACAAAGCGCAGCAGGATGCGTTTCTCCCCTACGTGGAACGCGGCGACATCAGCCTGATCGGCGCCACCACCGAAAACCCGTCGTTTGAAGTGATCTCAGCGCTGCTTTCGCGCACCAAGGTCTACATGCTGAAGCCGCTCACCGAGGAAGAACTCCTCGCTTTGCTGCAGCGAGCTTTGCCTGTGGTGAAGATCGGCGCGCCGGTGGAACTGCTCCAGCAAATCGCCACTTACGCCAATGGCGATGCCCGAACCGCCCTCAACATTCTGGAACTTGCCGCAGCCGCTGCCAAAGACGGGCAGCTCACCAGCCAGGCGATCGAGGACACGCTGCAGCGCAAGACATTGCTCTACGACAAGAGCGGCGAGGAACATTTCAATCTGATCTCCGCGCTCCACAAGTCTGTTCGATCCTCCGATGTGGATGCCGCGCTCTATTGGCTGGGCCGCATGCTCGAATCAGGCGAGGATCGCATGTATATCGCACGGCGTCTGGTCCGCATGGCGATTGAAGATATAGGCCTCGCCGATCCTCGTGCGCTCGAGCAATCCATTGCCGCCATGCAGGCGGTCCACTTCCTGGGGATGCCGGAGGGGGATTTGGCGCTCGGACAACTGGCGATTTACCTGTCGGTGGCGCCGAAATCGGACGCTTCCTACCAGGCGCTGAACCGGGTGATGGAGACTGTGGAGAAGCGCGTGGCGGAACCGGTGCCGTTTCATCTCCGAAATGCTCCCACAGGAGCCATGAAGCAGTGGGGTTATGGTGCAGGGTACCAGCACGCCCACAAAATGGCAGACGCGCTGCCGGACATGGAGTGCCTGCCGGAATCCCTTGTAGGCACAAGGTTTTACGAACCCACTAATCGCGGGCTGGAACAACGCATCGCAGAACGTTTGGAAGAAATCCGCTCCCGCAAGCGTCCCCAGTCCAATCCACCGGCCAAGTAACAGTCGTCTCCTTGGTTGAAAGGTACTACCCCCTTTAACGCCGAGTACCACTCGAAATTAGGAGGAATCCGCTATAGGAGCACTCGCACGCCTACTGCAATCTAGGAGTGCAAGAAACGGAAAGGAAACAACAGCATGTTGGTCCCGGGTGCAAACATGAGCTTGGATAAGGACAAAGACGATCGCCGTGGCGCGGACCGCTTCCCTATCGAGCGGGAAGTCCGTTATAAGATTTTGAGCCGAAAGAGCAGCACGGAGGGTGAAAGCGGCGCCGGGCTGACGGTCAACATGAGCAGCAACGGTGTTCTGTTCACCACCGATCGTTATCTGCTCCCCGGCAGACGCCTTGAAGTTTCCATCAGCTGGCCTGCCCAGTTGAACAGCAAAGTCGCTTTAAAGCTGGTGGCGCGTGGCCGCGTGGTTCGCTCCGAAGAAGGACGAGCGGCTATCGAAATCCATCAGTACGAGTTCCGGACCCAGGCCAGCCAAGGTTCGACGACGGTTCAATAATTATTCATTTTCATACGCCGCCGTCACACCCTATTCGGGACACCATTCGGGAGGTACACTATGAGGGAGACGAACCCAGGTTCGTTAGCGCTCGGAGGAGTTCAACCCTACCCGGATGCGAAACCTTGTTGCAATTCTTTGTCTTGGGTCCGGCTTTTGCCTGGCCGATAACCCCAAACCTCCTACGCTGGCCGAAGCCAGATCTTTCCTCGATCGCGCGCAGTCTAAGCTGCTGGAGCTTTCCGTACAGGATCAGCGCGCCGGTTGGGTGAAATCCACCTTCATCACCTACGACTCCGAGATTCTAGCGGCCAAGGCCGATGAAGAGCAGATCGCGGCCACCATGCAACTGGCCAAGGAGTCCACCCGCTTCAACGGTCTGAAGATGCCTGAGGACATGGCGCGCCAGTTCCGATTGCTGCGCCTCTCCCTGGATTTGGCCGCGCCCTCCGATCCCAAAGAAGCCCAGGAACTGACGCAAGTTGCCGCCCGCATGGAGGGGACCTACGGCAGCGGCTCGTATTGCCCAGCCGGCGCTTCAGGAGGCGCTAACAAAGACGCCTGCCTGGATCTGGATCAGTTGAGCGAAATTCTGCGCACCAGCACCGATCCGGCGCAAATGCTGGATGCCTGGCGCGGATGGCACGCCATTTCGCCTCCCATACGGCCGCTGTTCCAGAAGTACGTGGAGCTGGGAAACAAGGGCGCGCGCGAATTGGGTTTCGCCGACATGGGCGCGATGTGGCGGTCTAAGTACGATATGCCGGCCGATGCCTTTCCGGTTGAAGTGGACCGATTGTGGGAGCAAGTAAAGCCGCTGTACCTTTCCCTCCACGCCTACGTGCGCTGGAAACTGCGCGAGAAATACGGCGACCTGGTTCCCGCCAGCGGCCCCATCCCGGCGCACCTGCTGGGCAACATGTGGGCGCAGGAATGGGAGAATATCTATCCACTGATTGCTCCCAAGGATGCCGACCCTGGCTACGATTTGACGGCGATTCTGAAGGGCAGAGGAACGCAGCCGGTAGATATGGTGAAGTACGCCGAACGCTTCTTCATCTCACTCGGGTTCGCGCCTCTGCCGAAGACTTTTTGGGAACGGTCTTTGTTCTCGAAGCCCCGGGACCGCGACGTGGTTTGTCACGCCAGCGCCTGGGACGTAGATTTTGTCGAGGATCTGCGGATCAAGGCGTGCATCGAGATCAACGCCGACGACCTCACCACCGTTCACCACGAGCTGGGCCACAATTTCTATCAGCGCGCCTACGATCAGCAGCCCTACTTGTTCCGCGACAGCGCGAATGACGGATTTCACGAAGCCATCGGCGATACCATCGCGTTGTCGGTGACGCCTGAATACCTGAAGAAGATTGGACTGCTGGCTACAGTCCCGGATAGTTCCAAGGACATCGGGTTGCTCTTGTATAAAGCGCTCGAGAAAATAGCGTTCCTGCCGTTTGGCCTGATGATCGACAAGTGGCGCTGGCAGGTGTTTTCCGGACAGGTCACGCCGGACAAATACAACGAGAGCTGGTGGAAGCTTCGTCTCCAGTATGAGGGTGTCGCGCCGCCCGTGCCTCGCAGTGAAGCGGATTTCGATCCGGGCGCGAAGTATCACGTGCCGTCGAACACGCCCTATGCGCGCTATTTCCTGGCGGACATTTTGCAGTTTCAGTTTCATCGGGCGCTGGCGAAAACGGCCGGATGCACCGCGCCGCTGAATCGCTGCTCCATTTACGAAAGCAAGGCGGCCGGGGATCGTCTCAACGCCATGCTCGCGATGGGGGAGAGCCAGCCCTGGCCCAAAGCGCTTCGGGCGTTGACGGGGCAGGAGCAAATGGATGCCACGGCAATTCTCGATTATTTCGCTCCGCTCAAAAAATGGCTGGATGAACAGAACGCCGGAAAACCCGTGGGTTGGTAAAG
>JBEKLB010000100.1:0-16988 GCA_050010415.1 Bryobacteraceae bacterium
CGTAGCTCCGCGAGTGACTTCGCGGCCACGCCGTCGGCCAGCTTCACGCCCTCCTGCTCGGCATCCGCGAGCGGGCTCAACGGCGCGATCCTCGCGGTGGACCAGGCGCTGCTCTCGCCCAGCGCACGCTCGAACAAGCCCTTCGCCGAAGGCATGGTCATCAGGTTCGCCACCATCCCCGCGCCGGCCGATTCGCCGAAGATCGTCACCCGCTTCGGGTCGCCGCCAAATCGCGCGATGTTCCGCTCCACCCAATGCAGCGCCTCGATGGCGTCCAACACGCCGAAGTTCGCCGCTCCACGCCGGTCCGATTCTTTGGTCAGCTCCGGGTGCGAGAAGAAGCCCAGGGCGCCCAGCCGGTAGTTGAACGTCACCACCACCGCGCCTTTCTTCGCCAGGGCCGCGCCGTCGTACATTGGCTGCGACCCGGAGCCGCCGGTGTAACCGCCGCCGTAAATCCACACCATCACGGGGCGTTTCTCGCTCGCGGACTGCGCACCGGTCCACACGTTGAGGTACAGGCAGTCCTCACTCATTTTCTGGCTGCCGCCCTGCATGCACACCGGGCTGAACTCATCGGCCTTGCGTGTACCTTCCCAATGCCCGGCCGGCTTCGGCGCGCGCCAGCGCAGGTCGCCCACCGGCGGCGCGGCATAAGGAATGCCCTTGAATACGCGCACCTCCGGGCTTTCCGTTGTGGCGCCGGAGATCATGCCCGTGTCGAGCCGCACCGGATCGTCAATCGCCGCGCCGGCCGTAGTGCAGACGAATAAGATAGTAGCCATCAGCGCCGTTCGGTTCATGTTTTTCCTCCGCGTGCAAGCAGTATATAGGAATATGGGACGCGAGTGTCGCCCGAAAAACAGAGCTACCCGCGTCAAATAATAGAAAACGTGGAACAAGTGGCCAAGCCGGAGTTGCTCCAAGATGAGCAGGGTCGCCGTGCAAATCAGCCACTGGTGTTTGTGGACACGAACGTGATCATCGAGTACCTTAGGGGCGATCAGTCGACAGCCCAGTTATTTTCTGCCGAAGCAAATGGTCAAATTCGCCTGGCGGTCAACCCTATTGTGCTTCAGGAACTCCTTCTAGCCGCCGATGCCGCCGGTCGGCCTGAATTCCAACAGATTAGAGACCATTTGCGTGTACTTCCAGTGGATTTCGCCAAGGCTGAAGCTCTACTGCCACGAGTACGATCTCTAAGGAACCGCTTGTCGCACTCGAATGACATCCTGATCTTGAGCAGCGCGGATGAATGTGACTTCCTTGTCACGAAAGACGCAGACTTCAAGAACTTGGTGACGGCCGAGAAACCCCAGGTAGTCACTCCCGCAGAGCTCGTTGCCCATCTTCATGCTGCATAGTGCGCGTCTACTTTGGCACGGGAGTATTCATCGACTACCTCAGTACACGAGGGAATGCTAACGCGGTACTGAGGTCCTCCGGGCGACGAGGGCGCTCACCCGAAGACATGGCGGTTGATGCTGAACGGTTGTTCGAGAAAGTCAGACGATCACACACTGGAGCGACCTCTTGTCTGACATTTTACGAGGTCGAAGAAGCGCTATATCGGCTTCTCGCGCAATCTTCCAAGGGTGTTTCAAATGCCAGCACGCTGCTGATTCCGGCGGCGCGGTCGATAACGACACAGGTTCAAATAGTGATCGAACTATTCAACATCTCCGTTCTCGACCTGACTTCAGGAACTATCCGCCTTCAGCTTCAGCAAATCAACTTGCAGACGCAAGGTATTCGAGCCGCCGATTCACTCCACGCAGCGACGGCCATCGCGTTCGACGCCGAGCTTATTGTCTCGACTGACGATGCGCTGTTGCAGTTGGATGGGATCCTTACGAATACCCGCGGTTCCAAGATAGCCTGTCGAGATACCGATTTGTCCCTTCAACTTTTATAGAATCTCAAACGTCAGCTGGCACAAGCCCATGCCTGAATCACTTGGGCGTCACGTGGATCAAGGCGCCTTCAGCGGCGTCTTCCAGCATCCACAGCGAGCCGTCGGGACCCTCTTCCACGTCGCGGATGCGTTTGCCCATATTCCAGCGCTCGGCGGTTTTCGCGCCGCCATGGCCATCGAAAATGATGCGGTTGAGCGAGGTGCTGCCCAGGCCGCTGATGAGACCGTTGCCGTCCCATTGCGGGAAGGTTTGGGTGCCATGGTAGAACATCAGGTTGCCGGGCGCGATCACCGGCACCCAATAGATTACCGGCATCGCCAGCTCGGGCCGCATGTCGGGCTTGGGTATGGGCACTCCGTTGTAGTTGTTGCCGAACGAGACCAGCGGCCAGCCGTAATTCTTGCCCTTCTGGATCAGGTTCAACTCGTCGCCGCCGCGCGGGCCATGCTCCACTTCCCACAATTCGCCGGTGGGCGAAAACGCCAGACCGTAGGGCGTTCGAACGCCGCTGGCCCAGGTTTCAGACGGCGTCTCGTTCGGGCCGGTAAAAGTGTAGGTGCTCACCACCTTCGCGGTCTTGGCCTTTTCGGTGTCAGCGGCGGGATCGATCAGAGGAATGGTGGAAGCCCCGGTCTTGCCGTAGTTGGGATTATCAGGCGCGGGTTTGCCGTCCAGGGTCAGGTGCAGAATCTTGCCTTCGGGCTGATCCGGATCCTGGGCGGGCGTGAAGCGCTGGCGGTCGCCAACTGTGAGGAACAGAGACTTGCCGTCGGGAGCAAAAGCGATCTGCGCGCCCTCTTGTCCGCCCTTGCCCTTGGGCAACTGGCGCCACAGCACCTCCAGGTTTTGCAGCCTGGCGGGGCTGGCGAAGGGGCCGGACGGGTTCGGGTTCAAGGTCAACTTGGCGCGCGCCAGCGCCAGACCGCCGCCATAGTCGCCGGGCTCGGCATAGGTGAGATAGATATTCTGGTCGGTGGCGTACGTGGGCGAGAGGAAAACGCCCAGCATGCCGCTTTGGCCTTCCCAATAAACCGGGGGCGTACCCGTCACCTGGATTTTCTTTCCATCCTGGGACACCAGCCAAAGAGGCCCGACCTTTTCAGTGATCAGCATGCGGCCATCGGGCAGGAAGGCGATCCGCCAGGGCAGGTCAAAGGTGGTCACCGTCGTCATGTTGAAGGGCAGGCTGGCTTCGGGTTTCTGTTCACCCGCATTGACCTGGGCCCAGGCCGCCGCCGACGCCAGCGTGAAAAGCAATGCCACGTTCGCCAATTTCATTATCGTTTCTCCTCTATTCTCTTGTCCGAGCACTGGTGCAAACTATAAGCTACCATCGGGTCTTTGTTTTGAGCAATTATTTCGGCATGGGATCGACACGGCTTTTCCCGCGCCGCGCTCGGCGATCCAGATGGTGTCGCCCGGGAGATTCCAGCGGATCTTCGGCGTGCCATTCTCCAGGTCGAAGCTCTTGAGCGCGGTGTGTCGCTGCACCGGCTTGGTGCCCGGCGCCATGGTCAAGCTTTCCGGCTGTGATTTCGCGTCGGCGATCAGAACCTCGGCGGCCGACGCGGCCCGCGCCAAGCCCGCCACGAGAGCAACGCAAACGGCCAGCCGTCGCGCCTTCGAAAAAGGCATCTTCAAACGCCTCCTCCATCACGTAATGTTTAAATGACATAGTCCAGTATACAAGGCGAGCAGGCGATGCTGTGGCCGGAACGGGGACGGTGTCGTTCCAGCCGCACGGAGCGAAAATGATTGATGTATGCTAAGCCCAATGCCGTGTCTTTCTCGACCTGGGCGCCACGCAGCGCTCGTAACCGCCGCTTTGGTAATTCTGGGTACGCCCTTAGCATCCATTCATCTGTCCGCGCAGTGGTTGAAGTATCCCACTGCTGGAGTGCCACGGAAAACGGATGGCAAGGTGGACATGTTCGGCCCCACACCGCGCATGGCGGATGGCAAGCCTGATTTTTCCGGAATCTGGACCACGGGAGAGCCTTATGATCGCCGGTCGCACGGCTTGTCGAGTCCCAAGGACCTGCCCGGTCCAAGGGATTCGAATTCCAAAGACGCCGACACCCCTGCCGAGCCCACTGCCATCGTTGGCTCGCGCCAAATGGCGAATCTCGGCGTCGATCTTCCGGGAGGGTTGCCATATCAACCTTGGCTGGTGCCCATCGTCAAGGAGCGCACCGACAACCTGGCGAAGGACGATCCACACATCCGATGTTGGCCGGACAACTTTCTTCGCGCCTACGGGATGCCGCATTTGCTGAAGTTCGTCCACACGACAAATCTCCTGGTAATGCTCAATGAACTGAACGCCGGATACCGCCAGGTATTTACGGACGCACGGCCGCTGCCGAAAGACCCGAACCCTAGCTTGCAAGGATATTCGTCGGGGAAATGGTCGGGCGATACGCTCGTGATCGACACCATCGGAGTGCGCGACGATACCTGGATCGATTGGGATGGAAGTGTGCTGACGGAGGCCGCCAAGGTGCGGGAGCAGATCCGGCGTCCGGACTTCGGACACCTCGACATCGTGGTCACCGTCGATGATCCCAAGGCTTATACCAAGCCATGGACTGTCAGCCTCAAGCAGCGCATCGTAGTCGACACCGAGTTGCTCGATGAATTGTGTGTGGAAAACGAGCAGTCCCTCAAGCACTTGAAGTGATTTCGTTCTCGCACCATGCGAGTTGAACAAACCATCGTCGCGTTACTCGTCGTTGTGGCTGGCGCGTGGGGGCAGCAGCTCCAGGGTGGGCCACTCCCGACCCCAAGGCCGGCGCGCCGATCGATCTAACCGGTTATTGGGTTTCCATCGTGTCTGAGGGCCGCTTCCACATCACATGGGACAACGACACGACACTGAAGATCGAAGCCGACGCCGGTACGCAAACCCGTGTGCTGCATTTCAATGCGACACCGCCTGAGACCAAGGCGCCGTCCTGGCAAGGCTATTCGGTGGCTGCCTGGGACCGTCTTGAAAGTAACAACCACCAACTTGCGGCCCGGGTATCTCCGCAAGAACGGCGTCCCCTACAGCGAGAAAACCACCGTCACCGAGTATTACGACCTGGTCCACGAACGCGGGGGCAACGCAACCCTGGTCATCAATACGATCGTCGACGATCCCATATATTTTGACTGACCCGTTCCGTACCAGCACGAACCTGCGGAAGCAGCGGGACGCCTCCGAGTGGAATCCGAGCGCGTGCTCGGCAAGGTAGCGCGCACCGCTCACAGAAAAGTTATGACCGGAATTCGTCCAATGCGGCGCTTAGCTGGGCCAAGCTTTCGCGTAGCGGTTCTGTTTCGCCGCCGATTCCGATGCGGAAGTGATCGGGCATTTCAAAAAAAGATCCGGGGACTACGGTGCCGTGATACCTGTCGCGGAAGAGCGTGCAAAATCTGTCCACGTCACCCGAGAGCAACCTGGGAAAAACGGTGGTTCCAAACTCCAGTGGCCGAACCTCAAGATCCGTACGGCTTGCCAGGAACCGATTCAGCAGCGCCCGGTTGGTTTCGAGCAACGCGCGCGACCGCTCGCGTATCGGATCGAGATTTTGGAACGCAATCACGCTCAGGCGTTCGGCCGGATGCGCCATGTTGACGTCGAACAGGTCGTCGAGTTGCCAGATGCGGCGCGCCAGATCGGGCTCGGCCAGAATCCAGCCGCAGCGTAGTCCGCTCAGTCCGTACACTTTGGTGAGACTGCTGGTGACCACAAACTCAGGTCCCAGGTGAAGTGCGGGCTTCGGCGCCAGATCGAAGGCGGCGTCCAGATAAACCTCGTCCGAAAGAACCAGGGCGCCCACGCTGCGTGCTAATGCGCCAACCGAGCGCAGAGTTTCTTCCTTCGTCAGCGCGCTCGAAGGATTGTGCAGATTGGTGATCACAATCAGCCGCGTTCGGGGCGTGATGTTTCGTTCGATTTCAGCCGGATCGAGCGCGAAGCCGGCTTCCCGGTGGCGCGGAAAGCGGCGGATTCCGGCTTGCAAATATCCGAGCGCGGAAAGCAGCAGTTCGTAGGTGGGATGCTCCACCAGCACTTCGTCGCCGGGCTCCAGGATGGCAGCCATGGCGAGCATATTGGCCATGGATGTACCCGCGGCCGTCACCACGTTCTCCGGCGCTACACCCGAGTGCGCGGCCAGCGCTTGTTGTAACGGCGGATATCCGTAATCGCCGGCGCGCGCCAGCGGATCGAGATCTTCTAGAGTTACAGGAAGCCCCGACAACGGATAGCTCGCCAGACCGCTGGTAGCGAGATTGTAACGGGAACCTGAGCGTTTCTTCGCCCATTGCATGTATGCCGAACTCATCACCCGCTTCATGCGCCCTCCTTCACCGCGTCCGCAGTTTTTCGTCCCAAGGCACGCCAGTATAAGTACACCGGAATTCCGGAAGCCAAAATCATCCAGCCAACGAGACTCTCCTTGGGGTGACTGTAGACGGTACCGATGACGATCAGCGTGCTCGAGGCGATGAACAGCGCGGTGGTCCAGGGATGGCCTGGGACCAGATATCCCACTACTTCGTCCGGACGTGCGCGCCTGCGAAATACGAACAGAGTTGACGCAGTGAGCGCGAAGAAAATGAAGTCGGAAGAAATGACGTAATTGAGAATTTGTTCATAACGGCCTGACAGCGCAATGATGATGGCCAGCAGCCCTTGCAGAGCGATGGCGACTACGGGCACCTGAGTGCGCTTCGACACAAAAGCCACGCTGCGAAAAAACAGCCCGTCTTCGGCCATCGCGAAATAGACGCGCGGCGCCGTGAGCATGCCCTGGCTCAAGAAGCCTAGCGTGGAGATTGCAATCACCACGGCCGTGAGAGCGGCCCCACGCGATCCAATGGCGAGCTGCATAGCTGTGGAAGCTGGTGTCGTCGTCGCGGCAAGACCATCCGAACCGAGTACGCCGAGATAGACGAAGTTCATGGCGAGATAGAGAACAACCACGCCCAGCACGCCGATCAGCAGCCCGCGCGTAAGATCGCGACGGGGATCGCGCAGTTCGGCCGACATGAAACTGGAGGTCTGCCAGCCTCCGTAAGAGAACGCGATAGGGGTTAACGCGGCCCCGGCTGCCTTCAGCAGATTCCCGGGATACAGTTGCCCTGGAACCAGCACTGCATGCGGCCGGCCTGCGAATAGAATTCCACAAACAACGATCGCGGCGATGGCGGCGATCTTCATGGCCATCAGCACATTTTGAGCGGTGCTTCCGGCGCGTACACCCATGCAATTGAGAATCGTGAGGAACCCGAGCACCAGGATCGCGATCATCCCGTCGGCAATATCGAAGTGTGTCACCTCCAGGAAATAGCGCGCGAAAGTCACGGCCACCGCCGCCATTCCACCCGTTTGCGTGACCAGCAGCAAGGTCCAGCCATAGATGAAGGCGATGGAGGGATGATAAGCTTCCCGCAGGTACGCATACTGGCCGCCGAGCTGCGGCCGGCGCGCTGCAAGTTCCGCCCAGATGAAACCGCCGGTGAGGGCGATCACGCCACCCAACGCCCAAGCTGCCAGGATCAGCGAGGGCGTGCGCAATTGACGCGCGACGATATAAGGATTGATGAAAATACCAGAGCCGACGATGCCTCCCATAACGATCATGGTGGCGTCGAACAGGCCCAGTCGCCTTGCCAGCTGGCTCATGGGGTCACAGGGACAATTCTGCCACTAATAAAGCGGCGACTCTGCGACCCGCTCCACCCGGCTGAACATCGGCGGGTGGTCGATCATCAACCCAAAGCTAGGATCAGAACAGCAGCTTCAAACTAAACTGCGTCTGCCGCGCGACGTTGCTCAGGCCGCCGCTCCCTACCAGCGAGGTGATCGAACCGGCTGTGGAAACTGGTACGCCCTGGTAACCGGTGGCAGCCGATCCCGCGCTGAACACGGCCGTGGTCGGGACGTTGAAATTGGGATGATTAAACAGGTTAAATAGCTCGGCGCGGAACTGAAGACTCACCCGCTCCGTGATTCTCGTTTGCTTCATCACCCCCAGGTCGGTCTCCACGTAGCCCGGACCAACCAAGTTGTTCCTTCCCAGGTTCCCGAGCGTGCCATACGTGGAAGCGGTGAAACACTTGGGGTTGAACCACTGATGCACGTTTTGATTGGCGTAAACATCATTATTACATCCGGGTGCGTCTGGCGAGAAGTTCGGCCGCGGCGTGTCGAAGTTGTTATTCAGCCACGGCTGGGTGCCTTCTCCCAGCGAGAACGGAACGCCGGTGTGCCAGGCCTCGACCCCGGTGATTTGCCAACCTTCCACCCAGCGGCTGCCCTTGAATGGAAGAGTGTAGACCACGTTGGCGGAGATGTTGTGCCGCAGGTCGAAGCTGCAGTTTCCTTTCTCCGGAGCCCAATCATAAGGATTGACAATGGACGAGGTCACGTTGTTCGCTCCCAAGCCGGCATACGCAAACGAGCTATCAATGCAATGCGAATACGTGTAGGAGAATTGGTACACGAAATTGGACGAGAGCCGATGTGTAAGGCCAACTTGCAGGGCGTTGTAGGCCGAATAGCTGGTGGTGTCCAGCATATCCAACGTGCCAAAACTGGGATCGGGCGATGGATTCGCCACCAGCGCACCAGTGGCATTGGCGTGAACGAAGTCGTACACGCCATTCGTTATCGTCGGTACCGGCGCGTTGAAATCGTGGAACGCGAGCAGATGAACACCGCGCGTGCCCTGATAGCCAACTGTCAGGAGCGTGTTGTCCGGAAGCTGCTGCTGGATGCTCAACGTGTATTCCAGGCTATAGGGAGTGGTGTTGATTCCGTAGTAAGTTCCGTTCGTATTGCTCAGCAGAGGTGTTCCACCACCAACGAAAGGCGTCGGCCAGTTCGGGTCGCCGCCGGTGAAGACCTGATTCTCGGTCAGATACGGCGGATTGGTAAGGTATGCCGACATGAATGTGTAGGTTTGGAACGTGTCATGGAAAATTCCGAAGCCGGCACGAACTGCCGTTTTGTGGTTGCCAAATACGTCCCATGCGATTCCAACGCGAGGATCAAAGTTCTTGTTGGAGGGATTGCTCTGAAACGCATGCGGAACGTTCACAAAGCTGGTTCCGAACGGCGGCCCGACGGCGTTGAAGAAATTGTTGTGAATCTCAATGGGATTCGATTCCCAGTCATAGCGCAAGCCGATATTCAGTGTCAGCCGATTGCTGATCTTCCAGTCATCCTGAACGTAGGGGGTGAACCGGATGTCGCGCGCGGCCCGGAGGGTATCTGTTCCCCCGTTGGGCGCCCCTGTAAAGGAAAAAGGATTCCCAGCATAAAAGCTTGGTAAGTTGCTGAAGATATAGAATCCGTTCCAGTAAGTGTAAGCATACACATTGAGCTGCTCGCGCCGGAAGGTCCCACCGATGCTGATGGTGTGGGAGCCTCTAATCCATTTCAGGTCGTCTCGTTCCGTAAATTTGTTCTCGACGTATTGAAAAGGATTGATGAACGAAGCTCCAAGGGGCGTAAGGCCGAGGGGCAAGCTAATGTAGGCATCTTCGCGTGCAGGAGTGAAGAGCTGGAGCGCTTGGTGCTCGGCTGGCTGGGCCTCAGAGGTTACAGGCCGGGAGTAAGATGCATCGAACTCATTGACGAGCGTCGGCGAGAAAATATGATGCTCACCGATGGTCAGAAACTGATTGTGGGTAAGATCGTCTGTCGGCCAAAGCCCCAGACCCGCGGTGGTGGTGCGGGTTCCAAAATCGGCCTGATACCGGCCGAATAACGAGTCTTTGTCGGAGATATTGTAATCGATGCGTGCCACACCGAAATCCTCAGGCGTGATCTGAGGACCGACGAAATTGTATATGCCAACGTTCGCATTAAAGGACTGGTTCGGAAGCGGATAGAGCGCCAACATTGCCGCAGAGGCGGCGTTTATGGAGCAAGGAGATGTGGCCGTGCAGGTTGAGCCCGTCGCGCTGTAGATCCCTTGGCGCAGCGACTGCGTGGGAACGTAGTTCACGTACGTCGTATCCAGCACCTGGCGGATACCTTCGTAATTGAGGAAAAAGAAGATTTTGTTCTTTTTGATCGGCCCGCCCAGGGTCGCGCCATACTGGTTTCTGCGGAAAGGAGGCGGAGAGGCCCTGTCGAAAAAGCCTCGGGAGTCCAGATCGCTGTTGCGCAAGAACTCGTAGACCGATCCGTGGAACTCGTTGGTGCCCGATCTCGTCACGGCGATGACCGCCCCACCGTTCCCACCATAGGGAGCGCTATAAGTGCCCGTGAGAGTTTGGAATTCGGCGATGCTGTCGATGCCCAGAGACGTGCCGGTGACGTTACCGCCGGCATTGCGCTGCCAGTAGTTCAGCATATCTTCGCCATCCAACGTGTTGAGGTATCCTTCCGGCCGGTTCCCGGCAATGGAATAGGCGTTGGCCACCGAAGTGAGCGCGGAGCTCCCGCCCGCCGGATATGTCGACACGCCCGGGGCGAGCAGAATCAGTTGCTCAAAATTCCGGCCATTGAGCGGCAGCTCTCGCATCTGGGTCTGGTTCACCAGTGAAGAAACCGCGGCGCTGGTGGTCTCCACCTGGGACGCCTCCGCGGATACGTTAACGGTTTCGGTCGCCTGGCCGACTTTTAGCTGAAAGTCGATCACGGGCGCGGCACCGACGCTCAGGGTGATGCCGCTGCGAACGGTGGTTGAAAAGCCTGCTTTCGCGGCCTGGATTTCATAAGAGCCGATCGCGAGGTCCGGTACCGTATACCTTCCCTGGTCGTCGCTTACCGTCGCCTGCGTAGCCGATGTTTCGGTATTCTTAACCACCACCGATGCAGCCGGAACGGCGGCGTTTGACGCATCGGTAACACGTCCCGAGATGGACGCGGTCCCAACACCTTGCCCAAAGAGTGGCGTGCAGACGACAGCCGCTATAAAGACCACCGCAATAGAAGATAGAGCGCGGTTTTCCCAACTGATCATGGTTCTTTCCCCTTTTCACTGGCGCGGATGCCAGTCCTCATTCTTGCCTGCTGCAAACATATCACCAGGGCCGAACAATCGCCATATTCGAGGCGTGATACAGAAGATCAGCATTGCTGATAGGGTGGGCGCGGGGATCGTCAAATGTCGCGAGGATCGTGAAATGTTTAGATTGGATACACTGATGAATTCGACGAAAGAACAGAATGAACGCAGCCGTATTGTTGGGACTGTTTGCGTTTGGATACGCGGAAATTGCTCTCGCACAGCCAATCGAGAACGAGCCTGCCGCAATCGTCGAACTGGGGGGAGCCAGCGCGTGGAATCTGAAGGACGGCACGTCGAGTTTTGGCGCGGACATCGCGGCTGAAACCACTCCGATAGAGAACTGGTTGGAACTTGAAGCGGGGGCCACACCGCTTTTCACCCGTCACTCAACAGAGTGGGATACCGATCTTCTCTTCAAGAAGCCCTGGACCCTGTCGAAAAAAGCGGAGTTCATGTTCGGCGTTGGCCCAGAGTGGGTTCACACCAAGGAGTACGGCGTGACCACAAACGCATTCGCCGGCGAAGTGGCGCTAGATTTCATGTTCTGGCCTTCCGGGAATCATCGATTCGGCTGGTTCCTCGAACCGGCCTACGAGTACAGTTTCGCGCGAGGGCACGAGCGATCAATAGGAATAAGTTGTGGTCTGCTAATCGGGATCTCAAAGCCCCATCGATCTGGAACTTAGTTTTCGGCTCCCGCCTGCATCGTGCCCCAGCTCTATCATGTATGATGACTGACCGTAGCCCATTTTATGTCTCCTATGAGAAGCTCTTACCTCGCCGCCGGTGCGCTCGCCGCACTTGAATTCGTAGCGGGCATCGGCCTTGGCCAGTCGCAAGTACAGCCTCCAGCTCCGCCTGCGCCCATGCCCGCCGTGTTGCGCGATTATCAAACTGTCACCGCCGAGCGCCTCGCGAATCCCGAAGACGGCAACTGGCTCTCCATCCGCCGCACCTACGATGGCTGGGGCTATAGTCCGCTGGATCAGATCACCACCGACAACGTCAAGAGCTTGCGCCCCGTCTGGATTTTCTCGACCGGAGAAACCAAAGTCCACGAATCCGCCCCGTTGGTCAATAACGGCGTGATGTTCGTATCCACGCCCAACAATCAAGTGATCGCCCTGGATGTCCGAACCGGCAACGTTCTCTGGCGATACAAAAGACCGCGTCCGTCGGGCGCCGTGGTCGCGCACGATACCAGCCGCGGCGTCGCTCTCTATGGCGACAAGGTCTATTTCGCTGGAGGGGAAGCCGTCTTGACCGCTCTCGATGCCCGGACCGGCAAGGAAGTCTGGGCTACCGACGTAGCCGATAGCAAGGCCGCTTATTACATCACGCTCGCTCCGCTGATCGCCGGTGGAAAGGTGATGGTGGGCGCGTCAGGCGGGGAGTTTGGCGTTCGCGGCTTCGTCGCGGCCTATGACCCCGACACGGGAAAAGAGCAATGGCGGACCTACACCATACCCGCGCCTGGTGAACCTGGCAGCGAGACCTGGCCCAACGGCAAACAGTGGAAGAACGGCGGCGGCCCCGTGTGGGTGACGGGAAACTACGACCCTGTCACTAATCTCGCCTATTGGGGAACCGGCAATGGCGGCCCTTGGATGGGCGATAAACGCCCCGGTGACAACTTGTATGTTGCTTCCACCATCGCTCTGGATGTTGCAACTGGCACCATCAAGGGACACTTCCAATACAACCCGAACGACTCCTGGGACTGGGACGAAGTCTCTCCGCCCATCCTGGTGGACTACCAGCGCGGTGAGCGAACCATCAAAGGTCTGATCGACGTGGCGCGCGATGGCTACCTTTGGTTCCTCGATCGAGGCGATGCAACCACCGGTGGACGCATCAAGTTCATCGAAGGCAAGCCTTACGTGTATCAAAACGTGTTCAAGAGCCTGGACCCCGAGACCGGGCGTCCCGACGTGGATCCGGCCCACAAGCCGGGCACTGGAAAAAATGCGGACTACTGCCCCGGATTGCACGGCGGCAAGAACTGGCCGCCCATCGCGTTTAGTCCCAAGACGCGGATGATTTACGTTCCCGCCAACAACAACATGTGTGGCTCGTCCATTGGGATCGACGTGAAATACTCGGCGGGCAGCCGATACAACGGAGTGAAGATCGGGCCGCCCGACATGGCGCCTGGCGCGGATCATTTCGGCGAAGTCCAGGCCTGGAACGTAGACACTGGAAAGCTGGTGTGGAAGCATGACTACGCGAAAAGTCCGAACTGGGGCGCGATGCTGGTCACGGGCGGGGGACTGGTCTTTAGCGGCGGGACCAATGACCGTAAGATCCACGCCTTTGACGCAGCGACGGGCGATCTGCTCTGGGATTTCCCCACCAACTCCGGCATTCTCGCGCCGCCAACCTCTTTTACGCTGGACGGCAAGCAGTACATCGCGGTTCACGCCGGTTGGGGTGGCGATTCGCGCGGCGATCAAGCCAACCTGAATCGTCTCTTCCCAGGCGAGTACCCCGAGGTCCCTGAAGGCGGAGCGGTCTGGGTATTCGCGCTGCCGTAACGGTAACAAGCGCCAGAGGAATTACCGGAAATTAATAACAAGCCCGTGACCGGGAGGCATCGGCATGCGTCCAGGGGAGCGAGTGGAGTGTGCGTCTGTGAAGCGGATCATTCGGTTCTGCGGTGCGATGTTTCCCGCGCTGAGCATTGTGGCATCGGCGCAAGCTCCGCCGGACTATCCGGGCTATCAGGCGCAACCCGGCTACCAGACGCCGTCTTACGCGCCTCCGCAGCAGTATCAAACCGGTCAACAGCCCGCGCCTCAGCAAGCCGTCCGCTTGTCCCAACCGGAGCTGAGCAATCTGGTCGCTCCCATCGCTCTTTATCCTGACTTGTTGCTGAGCGAAGTGCTCGCGGCCAGCACCTATCCTTTGGAACTGGTACAGGCTCAGCAGTGGATGCAGAGTAATCCCAACCTGCACGGTGCCGATCTGGTAAATGCCGCCAAGCAACAAAACTGGGACCCCAGTGTCCAGGCTTTGGTAGCTTTCCCCGATGTAATGAACCTGCTCACGCGCGACATCCAATGGACCACGGGCCTCGGCAACGCGTTCCTCGCCGAGCAGGGCGATGTGATGGACGCTATCCAGCAGCTCCGCGCCTCCGCCCGCGCCAACGGGCGTTTGACGGATACTCCGCAACAGCGCGTCACAGTGGATCAGGGGAACGGGCAGAGCGCGATCGTGATTCAACCGACCGATCCGCGGATGGTGTATCCGCCGGTTTATAACCCCGAATACGTTTGGGGACCGCCGGTGTATGGCGCCTATCCGACTCTGCTTTACCCCGCTCCGGGCTATGGCATCAGCTACGCGGTGGGCACCTTCCTGGGTGGTCTCTTCACCGGATTGCTGTCGTTCGGCGGTTGGGGTTGGGGCCTCAGCTGGTTGACGCATGGCTTGTTCTTGAACGGCCTGTTCTTCAGCCATTTCGGGTTTCATGGATTTGGCGGAAATGGCTATTACGCAGGGCGTGGCTGGGGCGGCGGGCACGTAGCCTGGGTGCACGATCCGGGCCATCGCCTGGGCGTGCCATACGGCAATCACTTCGCCGGCGCGCGTTACAGCGGTAGCTACGCCCGTCCGTCCTTCAACAGCTATGGCAACCGAAACAGTTATAACAACCGACAAGCGGATGCCTATCGTGGCTTAACGTCGCGAGGCTCAACTGCCCGAGGCTTTACAGGCCGGGAATCGGGCAACTTCGAAAGCTCACGCGGGTTCTCAAATTCACGGAACTACTCAGCCAGCGCGCCTCGTGAAGCCTTTGCGTCCCGTGGCGGATTTAACGATAGAAGTTTCTCAGCGCCGCATTCCTCCGCACGGGAATCTTCCAGCCATTTCGGCGGCGGAGGCGGAGGTCACTCCGAGAGCCACGCACATTCCGGAGGCGGTGGAGGACACTCCGGTGGCCACGGGCACTCCTCCGGTGGCGGACATTCGCACGGCGGCTCGCACCACAAGTAGCTCGCACCACAAGTAGTGGCGGATCTTGAGTAGTGTATCTTGAGTGGTGTCTCTTGAAATACGACAAGAAATCAAGATATGACCACGATCTTTCGCAAACCACGCGCGCCTTACCTCCTCCTTTTAGCCGTGGCGATGGCATCCGCACAGTCGCCTGCCAATGGCCCGGCTGATCGCGTCTACCGCAATGGCGTTATTTTCACGGCGGATGCCCGGCATCCAGCCGCCGAGGCGCTCGCGATTCGCGGCGGACGTATCGTGTACGTTGGCGACAATCGGGGACTGACGCCGTTTGTCGGCGCCGCCACCGTGACGGTGGACTTGAAGGGGCGCTTCCTGATGCCGGGCCTGGTCGACGGCCACATGCATCCACTCGAAGCCGGGCTGCAGCTCTTGAAATGCAATCTCAACTATGAGTCGCTCACCGTCGGCGAACTGCAACAGCGAGTACAGACCTGCCTGGACCAGGCCACGTCCAAAGATCCCAGTGCCTGGCTCGAAGTAGTGAATTGGTTCCAGGAGAGCATGCGCCCGGCCGGGGCGAAAACGAGCCGGGCGACGCTCGATGGTCTGAAAACGGCGCGCCCCATTATTGTTCGCTCTTCATTCGGACATACGGTGCTCGCTAATTCCCGCGCGCTCGAACTCGCAAAAATCACAGCCAAAACCCCAGACCCGATCGGCGGCAAGATCTGGCGGGACGCCGCGGGACAACCCACAGGTCTGCTGGAAGATGCCGCATTCGCCGTTTTCTCAACGCTCGTTCCGAAACCGACCGCTGCCGGTAACATGGCCGGCGCCACTGCTGCGCTCGAAGCCATGAACCGCCAGGGCGTAACCAGCTTTTTGGATGCCGTGGCTCCCGAGGAGGACATCGCTGCGTTCGAGGCTGTGCGCCAGGCCGGCAAGCTCACTGCGCGCGCTCACTTTGCGCCGCCCATCGAACCGTCTGAAGCGGGCACTCCGGCCCAGGCCTTGGCGCGAGTAATCGCGCTGGCCAAGCGCTATGACGGAGGCAAGATTTCGAGCGCACCAGGCATCACGGTCCGCAACGCAAAGCTATTTCTAGACGGAGTGATTGCGGCGCCCGCATTCACGGGAGCGATGCGCGAGCCCTACTTCATCAACGCGGGGACGGCCGCGAAACCGGACTGGGGACCTGGCGCCTCGCGCGGACCCGCCGTGTACTTTCCCGCTGACCCGCTGGCGACGCTATTGGTAGGCTTGGGCCGTGCCGGTATCGACCCGCACATGCACGCCGACGGAGATGGCGCCGTCCACGCCGGGCTCGACGGTATCGCGGCGCTGCGTAAGGCGCTGCCAGCAGCCGGCATCCGGCCGGCCATCGCGCATGACGAGATTGTCGATCCAAAAGATTTCCCGCGCTTCCAGCAATTGAACGCAATCCCGGTGTTGTCCATGCAGTGGGAAAAGCCCGCCGGCGACACACTGGGCCTGAACAACTACTTCGGTCCGGCTCGCATGAAAATTATCGAACCGGCCGGATTCCTGGCCGCGGCTGGCGCCCGCGTAGCCTTTGGCAGCGATTGGCCCGTGGACAAGTTGGACGAATGGTTTGCGCTGAAAGTGGGCGTCACCCGAACGAATGCTCCCGATGCGCCCGCCGAGTTCAAGGGCCGGCTGGGCGAAGACCCAGGCTTGTCCCGCGAGCAGGTATTGCTTGCCGCGACCATGAATGCGGCTTATGAGCTGCACCAGGACGATGTCGCAGGATCGCTCGCGGTTGGCAAGTTCGCCGATCTCATTGTGCTGGACCGCAATCCGCTGAAGGTTCCGGCCGAAGAGATCGCCAAAACCCAGGTGCTTGAAACGGTGGTAGGAGGTCAGGTGGTGTACAAAGCAACCAACTGGCCTTAAGCGCTTGGCCAACTCGGCTGGCCGCGCCGCTCACTTCCCAAAGCGAATGGTGAGATTGATGTCGGAGTTGGTGTGCGAATCGAATTTGCTGACGACGCTCCCGTCGGAACTGTATTCAGGATGCTGAATATCTGAATGCTGCTCGGGAACTTCTAGGGATGCTGCGCTACGGATGAAGTCT
>JBEKLB010000101.1:0-16983 GCA_050010415.1 Bryobacteraceae bacterium
GTTCGTCGCGTTTTATCGCGGACAGGCCAAGGTTTTCGAAACTCAGCCGCGCTCGGTTACCAATGCGATGAGCAATCGTCTGAAGACCATGCCGCTGCGCTTCGATCTTACTCTCGATCAACTCTCACCCGGCGCGTACAATTGCCAGGTGACGGTGCTCGATCCCACCGGACAGAAGGCCGCGTTCTGGCAGGCTCCGATCGTGGTGGTGGAATAAGGGTGGTGGAATAAGCTCAGTGCTGTTTGACGAGCTGCTTGCGGATGGACTGCAGCTCACGCCGGCGTTGCGGACTGGATGCCGGATACGACATTTTGAGACCCTGCAGCGCATCCAGCATGATTCTGGAAATGATGAGCCCCGTGTTCTCTTTGTCATCGGCTGGAACGATATACCAGGGAGCGTTGCGAGTGCTGGTGGCGGCCAGGCACTCTGCATAGGCTTTCATGTACTGCTTCCAATATTTGCGCTCCTTGATATCGTCAGCGCTGAATTTCCAGTTCTTCTCCGGATCGTCGATGCGTTTCAGGAAGCGCTTCTTTTGTTCGGCATTGGAAAGATGCAGGAAGAACTTGAGTACGCGCGTCCCGTTGCGGTGCAAATGATCCTCGAGGTTCTGGATGGAACGATACCGGTCGCGCCAAAAATGTTTCTTATCGACCAGTTCTTCGGGTAGGTCCTCGCCACTCAAAATCTCGCGATGAACGCGGACGATGAGCACCTCTTCGTAGTAAGAGCGATTGAAGATGCCAATCTGACCTCGCTCGGGCAGATGCCGGACCGCCTTCCATAGAAAATCATGTTCCAGTTCTTCGGTGCTCGGATGTTTGAAACTGAAAACCTGGCAGCCTTGGGGATTGACGCCCGACATGACGTGCTTAATGGCGCTGTCTTTCCCGGCCGCGTCCATGGCTTGAAAGATCAACAGCAGGGCATAACGATTGGACGCGTACAGCAGGTTTTGCTGGTCGCTGAGTTTTTCGATGTGCTCGCCGAGCAGCTTGGCGTACTCTTGCTTCGAGCTATAAACCGGTTTGCCCTTGGTCGGCCATTTGTCGAGATCGACCTTCTTGCCGGGCGGTACACGATAGTCGTCAGGATCGATTTTTTTCATGCGCAAACCTGCAAGCTCAGGGACGCGTCCATCCTTGATCCCGATGCACCGGAGTACCATCCGGCAACGGGCGACGCCAGATCGTGATCGAATCCGGCCGCTACGGCGATGTGTTGGTTCGAAACCGCGAGGCCGCGCGCCGGATCGTACCCGCGCCAACCAATGCCCGGCAGATAGACTTCCGCCCAGGCATGCATGTACGAATCCTGGCCGCTTCCGTTGGCCGAGGCGCATTCATATCCGCTGACGAACCGGGCTGCAATCCCCATTACGCGGCAAGCGTCGCAAAAGAGCACCGCCAAATCGCGGCAAGATCCCTGTTGCGCGCTCAGGGTTTGGCTGGACAGCCACGGAGGACCATAAGGCCGGGTCACCTGGCGGCAGGTTTCGAAGATTTGCCGGCTCAGCGCTGTCAGGAACGATAGCGTGTTCCATTGCACGCCGCCGGCTATCCATTTGGCATATTGCTTCACGGATTCGGCGACTTGCGTGTCGTTGCGATAAGGAATCAAGGCGCTCGACAACGGCTCCACATACCAAAGAGGAAGGTTCAACGAATTACTGGCCAGCACGTAATCGAAAGGGTTCTCTCGCAGCATCTCTACGGTAAACCGGCTGGTGACCCGTAACTCCGTGGTAGGCCCGTCAAACCAGGCGTTGAGCGCCAGGGTGCCGTCCTGATCCAGACACTCCGTGGTTCCAGCAGGCTTTGGCGCGATCTGAATATCGAACGCCAGCAGCCGTTGCGCGCTGTTCTCGCGCGGACGAAGGCGGAAAATATGAGACTCCAGGTACACCGGAAAATCGTAACGGTAGACCGTGGAATGAGTGACGTTAATCTTCATGCCAAAAGTGGAGAGGATCGCGCAGGTTTTGCAGCTCACGATAATAATACAAAGGAGCAGGATGCCGGCCAGGCACATGCAGCGTCTTGAGGAATTCGATCTCCCGCTCGGTGGCATCGCCGCTCAGCGACTTGTCGTTGAGGAACTGTTCGAAGCCCGGTTCCAATGCGAAAGACTGCGGCGGCTCCTGTTCGGTAAACTCAAACCGCACGCGGCTGCCCGGCGCCGGCTGATTGATAACAACTTCCATGGCGAAAGTCATCAGGTCCATATCCCAGGAGTTGAGGATCGAATCGAGGAACGGGACGCAATTCTCATAGCTGCGGGCGCTCACGTGAGCCGTCAAGTTCCGCCCATCCTCAGCGCGTAATTCTTCCTGCGCCACGTTCTGCGCAACGTCGAGAAGTTTTTGCGTCACCAGCCGCTCCAGCTCTCCGAATGGCTCCTTCTCAAAAATCCTGCGAATTTCGTTCTTTCTGGCGGGCTCACATTTGCGGAGGATCAGATCCCTGCACTCCTGGAACAACGGCCTCGGCGGAGCGATCACTCGCTTCTTCAACTCTTCTTGACGTTGCAGGTTCGCGAGCCTGGATAGTTCGCCGGCGGGTAGCTTCAGGAACTCGCCGATCTTGTCGTAGATAGCGGTGCGCCCGGGCGCCGGAGGAGCCTTCTTGCGGGTCAGCAGCTGGGAGACGTAGGATTCAGTGACGTGCGTAGCGGAAGCCAGATCTCTTTGATCGAGACCCAACTCGTCCAAGCGCTGCTTTATGACCAGAGATACGTCCACTATTAACCTTAGTCAGTAAACTACGTTATCATTCTGCCACGCGATTGCTTGACTTGCAATCAATACTTAACTGATAATAGTGAATGAAGGCTTGCTATGGACAAGAGACTAGCGAAACGACACAAGCGCCAGGTTGCCCGTGCGAAAGAGCACGTCAAGCTCTCAGAGCCCGACCTGAGAACGCCGGAACAGATCAAGGCTGCTAGAGAAGCCAGCCGCGCTGCCCGTGGCGGCGCCAGCAGCGATGTTAACGTACGGAACTCAACACCCGCATTCCGGAGCAATGTTCAGGGTACCGGCAGCGCGGCGAAAACCGACGGTTAAGGAACGAGGCCACAGCAGTTATGTTCTCCACGCGATGTCCGCATTGCAAATCGGTAGATTTCAGAGGCGTAGGCGTTCGCAACGTCGTGGAGCAGGCAATTCACTGGATCCTGTGGCCATACCGCTGCACGCTATGCGGCCACCACTTTTTCCTGCTGCGGTGGTTGGCGCCTATCGGCGGAACCGCGTAAGCAACCCTGCTTCCAGCCATTCTTTGAGCGCGAGGTCTTTCCGGCTCTTCCCACTTGTCCTGTGTAGAACCACATGGACACGCCGAGACCGCTACGCTTCCTGCATTCCGACGATGTTTTCAACCAGGTTAAGCTCGATGTGTTCCGCCGACAGTCAAGCGACTCGATAAGACTGGCGCTTCTTCCCGGCAGGCCGGGGTCCTTGAAGACTCGCCCTGACGGAACTGTTCCGATGGCCATCATCGGTTATTCGTTCTCCTTGAGCGCGGCGAGAACATCGATGAACTGCCACGAGAGATAATAGAGAAACATTATGATCCCTGATCTGTTTTGGATAGCTGGCCCGTGGAGTGGCCGGTTGGCCATTGCTACGAGGCCCAGGGGAGACGATTGGCTTGAGGATGAAGTGAGCGGCTGGCGACGGGCAGACATCCATGTCGTAGTATCCCTGCTGGAAAGTGATGAGGCAGGTCAACTCGGCTTATCCGAGGAGTCTAGAGTGGCAGAGGCCGATGGCATCCGCTTCATCTCATTCCCGATTCCCGATCGCGGTATCCCGGCCTCCGTGCCCGCGACTATCGCGCTGATGGCGAGCATCGCAGGCGCATTAGAAGAAGGGAAGAACGTCGCGGTACATTGCCGCCAAGGCATTGGTCGATCTGGCCTAATCGCGGCAGGAATTCTAGCCACGTCAGGAGCGAATCCGGACGATGCAATCAAGGCGGTTAGCTCTGCTCGCGGCCTGGCGGTCCCAGAAACATCGGAACAGCGTCTGTGGGTACAACGTTTGAAGACGCCGGTCGTAATTCGCTAAGTCTATCGCCTGCGGCGCGCCGAAACCTTGCGCTTGCTTTCCACCAGCTTCACTTCAGCCGAGAAGGCTTGTTCCAGCAACTCGGCGAGTTCTTCCTGGTGGCGCTTCAGAGATCCGGATGCTGGACTGGCGCTGGGTGCGCGGCCCGCATAGCGCAGCACGCGTTGCGTGGGAGTGAGGATCGGCTGCATTTGCTCCTGCACGAAGCGCCAGGCACCCATATTGCGCGGCTCTTCCTGCACCCACACCACCTCGGCCGTCTCGGGATAACGCGCCAGAATATCGCGCACCTGCCCCGCCTGGAATGGATAGATCTGCTCCATCCGAACCACTGCGACGTCTTGGATCTTGCGTTCCTCGCGCGCGGCCAGCACGTCATAGTAAACCTGGCCGGAGCAAATTAGAACGCGGCTGACGCGCGAGAGCTCGATCCCGGTGGTGTCGTCGATCACTTCACGGAATGAACCGCTCATCAGATCGTTCACGCTCGAAACGGCCTTGGGATGGCGCAGTAGCCTCTTGGGGGTAAAAACGATCAACGGCTTGCGCATACCTCGCCGATCAGGCCCGCCGTGCATCTGACGCCGCAACAGATGGAAATACTGCGCGGGCGTACTGGCGTTCACCACTTGCAGATTGTCTTCGGCGCACAGCGTCATGAAGCGCTCGATACGGGCGCTCGAATGCTCCGGACCCTGGCCGTCGTACCCGTGCGGCAACAGCAGCACCAAACCGCTGGGCTGGCCCCACTTGGATTCCGCGCTGGCGATGAACTGATCAATCAGGATCTGCGCGCCGTTGACGAAATCGCCGAACTGCGCCTCCCAAAGCACCAGGGTCAGCGGGTCGGCCACGCTGTAACCAAATTCAAAACCCATCACCGCGTACTCGCTGAGCGAGCTGTCGAAGACATCGAAGCGCGCCTGGTTGGGCGACAGGTGCTGCAGCGGAATATATCGTTCGCCGGTTTCGCTGTCGTACAATTCCAGGTGCCTTTGGCTGAAAGTGCCGCGCCCGCTATCCTGGCCGCTCAGCCGCACCGGTGTTCGTTCCAGCACCAGGGTGCCGAAAGCCAGCGTTTCGGCCGTGGCCCAATCGATGGGCGCGCCGCGCAGGATTTCCTGGCGTTTCTTGAGCGTACCTTCGAGCTTGGGATGGACATGGAATTCGTCGGGGAACGTGGTGATGCCCTCCACCACGCGCTCCAAAGCCGCTCGATCCACCGCGGTATTGGGCCGCGGCGCGATCATCTCTTCCGGATCTACCGCGCTCAGTTCCTGAACCTGATACTGCTCCCGATTCTGTTTGGACGCATCGTAGATGTCGTTCAAGCGCTGGTTGATGCTCTTGTGAATCTGCTCCACGTTGCCGGCGTCGATCAAGTTGTCGCGAACCAAAGTCTCGGCATACGAAGTGGCCACGGATGGATGATTGCGAATTTTGCGGTAGAGGATGGGCTGTGTGTAGCTAGGGTCGTCGCCTTCATTGTGGCCGTGCCGCCGATAGCAGAACATGTCGATCACGACGTCGCGTTTGAAGGTTTGGCGATAATCATAGGCCATCTGCGCCACGCGAATGCAGGCGTCGGGATCGTCGCCATTCACGTGGAAGATGGGAGCTTGCACCATGCGAGCGACGTCGGTGGAATAAGGCGTGGAGCGCGCTTCATTGGGATTGGTGGTGAATCCGATCTGGTTGTTGATGACCAGATGAATGGTGCCGCCCGTGGTATAACCTTCCAGTTGCGAGAGATTCAGCGTCTCCGCTACCACGCCTTGTCCGGCGAACGCCGCGTCGCCGTGAATCAAAATAGGAATCACACGCTCGCGAGCGGTATCGCCCAGCCGGTCCTGCTTGGGCCGCACCAGGCCTTCCACCACCGGGTCCACGGCTTCCAGATGGCTGGGATTGAATGCCACCGACACCACGATTTCGCGCCCCGAGGACGACTTCCGCACGCCGCTCGCGCCCAAGTGATACTTAACGTCACCCGAGCCTTGCGTGCTATCCGGGTCGATGCCTTCAAACTCGGAGAACACCTGCACCATGGACTTGCCGACGATGTTCGCAAGCACGTTCAAGCGTCCGCGGTGCGCCATGCCGATCACGGCTTCATGCACATTCATAGCTGCGGCGCGGTCCAGGATTTCATCCAGAATCGCGATCGCCGATTCGCCGCCTTCCAGCGAAAAACGCTTGTGCCCAATGAAACGCGTGTGCAGAAAGCGTTCGAATTCTTCGGCTTCAATCACGCGCTGCAGCGCGCGCAGCTTGGTTTGTGGATCCAGCGGCCAGCGATTGCCGGTGGGCTCCATGCGGAGTTGCAGCCAGCGCTTCTGCTCCGGGATCTGGATGTTCATGTACTCGCATCCGATTTTTCCGCAGTAGGTCTGCCGCAGCGTCTCCAGGATTTCGCGCAGCGTGGCCATCTTCTGTGGCTGGTCGTCCTCCGACATCAATGTGCCGGTGAGGAATTCGCGATCCAGATCCCAAATGGTCAGGCCGTAAGTGGCCGGGTCCAGCTCGGAATGATAAACCGGCTCGGAGCCGAGCGGATCGAAATCGGCGATCAAATGACCGCGCACCCGGTATGCATTGATGAGTTGCAATACCGCCGCTTCCTTGACCACTTCATCCTGTTGCGCGCCACGCAGGCCGGGTATGGATACGGTCCGGTCCGGTTCCCAGTGAACCGGCTTGTGGGGAATCTTGAGGTCGCTGAAAATCTTTTCGTAGAATCCGTCTTCACCTTCGAGCAAGGCCTGCAGACGGCCCAGGAACGCGCCAGACTCGGCGCCTTGCACCACGCGATGATCATAGGTGCAGGTGACACTCATCACCTTGCTCAGGCCCAGCAGCGCGCGCAGTTGCTCGGTGACGCCGTGATACTCGGCTGGATAATCGATAGCACCCGTTGCAATAATCGCACCCTGGCCCGGCATCAGGCGTGGCACCGATCCCAAAGTGCCAACCGTCCCGGGATTGGTCAGCGATATCGTGGTGCCTTCAAAATCCGGCACCGTCAGCTTGTTGTTGCGAGCCCGAAAAATGATGTCGTCGAACGCCTTGACGAACTGCGCAAAGTCCAGCGATCCGGCGTCTTTGATGTTGGGAACCTTCAAGGACCGCGTGCCGTCTTTGCCCGCCACATCCACTGCGATGCCGATGTTCACATGATCCCGCACCACGCGGAAGGGCTGGCCTTTGGTCTCGGCGTAAGCGTGATTCAAGGAAGGGTTGCTGCGCAGCGCCTTTACGATGGCCCAGGCCACGATGTGCGTATAAGAGATCTTGCTCTTGCCGAGCAGGGCGCGATGCTCGTTCAGCATGCGGCGATTTTCGTCGATCACCTTCACCGGCATCACACGCTGCGAAGTTGCCAGCGGAATGCTGAGGCTCAAGTTCATGTTCTCGGCGATGCGCGCGGCGGCGCCACGCAGAGGCATCAGGGTTTCGCCATCCACGGGCTGATGTTCGGGAACGGAAATCGCCGATGCGGGCGCTGATTCACCGTTGTGCAGCGCCATCGCTTGTTGCTGCGGTGCATGCGAGCCGTTCGCAGCGGTGGGAGCAGGCGCGGGTGAAGCGCTGCCACCGTTGGTCTCGAAGACTTCTTTCCAACTCTCGTCAACGTTCTTGCGATCGTTCAAATACTGCTGGTACAGTTCATCTTCGAGCCAGCTGTTGATACCTAATTCGGGTGCGCGTGGTTCCGACATGGAAATAGTATTAGAAGGGCTTTCCCCTTCATCATACCGTGACTGAGCCTCTGACCGTGACTGCGGCCCTGAAGCAGGCAGCGGTAAATCTCTGTAATTGCAGCAACCCATTGGGCCACGGCAACATCGGATTAGATGGATGGAGAAGGATATGAAAAGAAAGATTGAAAGCATTGCTTTGGCGTCGGCTTTCTTACTTGCGACGGTCCCTTTGTTCGCAGGAACAGGCAACCCGCCTGCGCAGGACTTGGCCGGCCAGGTGCGCCATAAGCTGGTGATGATTCCCTACTACAGCGTGTTTGACGACCTGAGTTATTCGGTGGATAACGCCACTGGCGTTGTTACTTTGTCCGGAGACGTGACCAGGCCGGTGGTGAAAGAAGACGCAGCCCGATCCGTGAAGCATTTGGCGGGCGTGACGCAAGTGATCGACAACATTCGGGTTCTGCCCTTGTCCACTTTCGATAACCGCATCCGGGCGGCGGAGTATCGCACAATTTTTGGATACGCGGGCTTGTATCGCTACGCGATGGGTACGCAGCCGTCGATCCATATCATCGTGGATAACGGCCATGTAACGCTGATCGGCGTGGTGGATAACCAGGCGGACAAAAACATCGCGAACATCCGCGCGAACACTGTTCCAGGCGTATTTTCCGTGACCAATGATCTGCGCGTTGCCGAAAAAAGCTGATTTGTCCGGCCAAGTCCGGTAAGCGTAGAGAGCGATGGCTGCCGCTTTGACCGACCGGCGGCCATTTTGCTTTTATACGGTACACTAACGAATACATGTGCGCGGAAGCCGCTAGAGCGCCGCTCAAGGTCGCAGAGCTCTCCGAACTGAACGATCCTGCACTTTATCTGAATCGCGAGCTCAGCCACCTGGAGTTTCAACGGCGGGTTCTGGAAGAAGCGCGCGATCGCCGTAATCCCCTGCTGGAACGTGTGAAGTTCTTGTCGATATTCGCCTCGAACATCGACGAATTCTTTATGGTGCGCGTGGCCGGCGTCCTGCAGCAGATCGAGAATGGCGTGCAGGAAACCGGAATGGATGGCCGGGGTCCGTCCGAGACCCTGGACGCGATCCGCGCCTCCGTAGGCCGGCTGGTGAATAGCGCGTACGATTACTTTCGGGAGGATTTGATTCCCGCCCTTCAGGAGAATCACGTCCGCTTGCTGCAACTCAGCGAATTGAGCCTGGAGCAGCGGGCGCAATTAGACACCTTTTTCGTCGAAAAGGTGTTCCCCGTTCTTACGCCGCTGGCTTTCGATCCCGGCCGGCCGTTTCCCCATATTTCAAACCTCAGCTTGAATGTCGCCGTGGCGGTCCGCGAGCCCGGCGGCGGCGCCGAGCACTTCGCGCGCGTCAAGGTTCCCGATAGCCTGCCCCAACTGCTCCCTGTCGCGTTGCCTCCCGTTGCGCCCGGCCCTGCTCCGCGAGCGCATGGCTTCGTGTGGCTGGAGCACCTGATCGTCGCCAACCTTCACCATTTATTTCCCGGCCTCGAGATTCTGCGCGCTCACGTCTTCCACCTCACGCGCGATGCCGAAGTGGCCATCAAGGAATTGGAAACTGACGATCTGCTCGAAACCATTGAGGAAGCTGTCTGGCAGCGGCGCTTTCGCGACGCCGTGCGACTGCAGGTGGACGCGCGGATGCCCGCCGCGATGATCGATTTTCTCGCTTCTAAATTGGAACTGGACCCCGCCAATATCTTCCGTGTGCAAGGCCCGTTGGATCTGAGCCGCTTGCGCCATCTGCTCGCGCTCGATCGTCCGGACTTGAAGGACAAGCCCTTTCTGACGCATACCCCGGCCGGCTTTGCATCCAAGGAAGACGATGTTTTCGAAGTGATCCGGCAGCAGGATCATTTGCTCCATCACCCCTACGAATCCTTCCAGCCCGTGGTGGAATTCCTGCGCAAGGCCGCCAAAGATCCGGACGTGCTGGCGATCAAAATGACGCTCTATCGCCTGGGCCGTAATTCGCCCGTCGTAGAGGCCTTGCTCGAAGCAGTGGAGAACGGTAAGCAAGTGGCGGTTGTGGTGGAGCTGAAGGCCCGCTTCGATGAAGAGAGCAACATCGAATGGGCCCGGGCGCTGGAGCGCGAGGGCGTGCACGTGGTGTACGGTCTGCTCGGCTTGAAAGTGCATTCCAAGGTGATACTGGTGGTTCGCCGCGAAGGCGATATCATCCGCCGGTATTGTCACCTGGCTACGGGCAACTACAATCCCGCCACCGCGCGGCTTTACACCGACCTCGGGTTGTTCACCTGCGATGAAGAAATTGGCGCCGACGCGACGGATTTATTCAACTATTTAACGGGTTATTCGCGCAAGAAGACATTTCGCAAACTGCTGGTTGCTCCGCTCAATCTGCGCCAGCGCATGGAAGAGATGATCTTGCGGGAGATCGAGATCCAGCGCCGGGGCGGCCGGGGCCGGATCATTATGAAGATGAACGCGCTGGAGGATGGTCCCATCATCAAGCTGCTCTATCAGGCATCCCAAGCCGGCGTTTCGACGGACCTGATCGTGCGCGGCGCTTGTTGTCTTCGGCCGCAAGCGCCCGGCATCAGCGAAAACATTCATGTCCGCAGCGTTCTGGGCCGATTTTTGGAACACAGCCGCATCTTCTACTTCCGCAACAATGGCGCGGAGGAATGTTACTTAGGCAGCGCGGATTTGATGCCGCGTAATCTCAATCGCCGCGTGGAAGTGCTTTTCCCGGTGAACCGGCCTGAAATCATCAAGCGCATCCGGGATGAAATCCTGCACTCGTACCTGCACGATGAAATCGGCGCCCGGCACATGTCCAAAGATGGCGCCTACTCGGCAAAGTCCCGCCGCGCGGGTGCGGACTGCCAGGCGTGGTTCCTGAGTCAACGAAGTATAGCGGCGTTACGTTAGCTTACCCGGCGGTGCGCTAAACTAAACAAATCCCGGTGGAAATGGATTTGCCGGAACCAGCAAGTCATGAGACTGGCCCTTTTCGGCGGCACCTTCGATCCCATCCACAACGCCCACCTCACCGTGGCGCGCGAAGCCGCGGGCCAGTTTCACTTAGACCAGGTGTGGTTCATTCCAGCCGCGCACCCGCCGCATAAATCCGATCATACCGGCGCAACTTACCAGGACCGCTTCCGGATGACAGAACTGGCCTGCCAGGAAGACCCACGTTTCGTGGTCTCCGATCTGGAGGCGGGAGGCGGCAAGAGCTATTCGGTGGACACCGTGGAGCGCGTGCGCGCGCTCGGCGAAGAGCCCTACTTCATCATCGGTGCCGATGCGTTCGCGGAAATCACAAGCTGGCATCGCTGGCAGGATTTGCTTCGGCTCACCGAGTTTATCGTCGTCACCAGGCCCGGCCACCAGTACGCCACTCCCCCGGGCGCCCGTGTGCATCGCCTTGAAACCGTCGCGCTGCCGGTATCATCCTCAGAAATAAGGAGAAAGCTGGCAGCAGGCGAGATCCCCGGGGAGCTCCCTCCGGCTGTGGGCCGTTATATTTCCGAGCGAAGCCTCTATCAACCGTCGCCGGGGCGGGTGGAAGCGCGCAGCCTTTAAGAGCATTGTTCAACTAGCGTTCACCAACTTGTAATGCACCTGTAACGCAAATCGGGTTACCTTCAAGGAAAGGTCCCATGAAGAAAATCGTCCTGATCGAAGATGATTCCGACCTCTTCGCCCTCCTGAAGTACAACCTGGAGAAGGAAGGGTTCGCAGTGGCTGGCGCGCAGACCGGGCGCGGCGCCATTGAGCTGTGCCGCCGCGAACGCCCGGATCTGCTCATCCTCGACATTATGCTGCCGGATTCCGACGGCCTGGAGATTTGCAAGGGCCTCCGCAATCATTCTGAACTAGCCCACGTACCGATTATTTTCCTCACCGCCAGGGCTTCAGAGACCGATCGCATCCTGGGTCTGGAGCTCGGGGCGAACGATTACATCGTCAAGCCATTCTTCATCCGGGAATTGATCGCCCGCGTGAAAAATCAGTTTCGGACCACAACCTCGCCGGCCCGCACGGTCAGGGCAGGGGATTTGGAGCTGGACAGGGCAAGCTGCCGCGTTACTTTGCGCGGCGCCGAGGTCGCGCTCACTGCCACCGAGTTCCGGCTGCTGGAATTCTTAATGAGCCGTCCTGGCGTGGTCTACAGCCGCGAGCAGCTTCTGGATGCGGTTTGGGGACATGACCGGGCGGTGACGGACCGAACGGTGGACGTATATATCCTGCGCCTGCGGCAGAAGATCGAGCCGGATCCAACCAACCCTTCGTTTATTCGCGCGGTGCGGGGCTTCGGCTACAGCTTCAACGAGCACACGGTGGAAGCGCCAGCCAAAACAACGGCGGCGGTTTAGGTTCACCTCGCCGTCGGATCCACGCTGCCGATTGAAAACAGCGAAAACTCATCTTCAGGCCACTCGGTGGGCCGGCCCTTCTCTTCGCGCATGCGATGATATCGGCCGCCGAAAAAAAGTAGCGGCTTGCCTTCGTTCGCTTCGAAATGCTCCACGCGGCTGATATACAGAGTGTGATCGCCAGCCGGATGGATGTCGAAAACCTCCGCCACAAAATATGCGACGGCTCCGCCGATCAACGGAAGGCCGTTTCGATGCACGTAACGAATATGCAGGTCCGTCGATTTGCGCCCGGCGAAGTGATTGCTAAACGCGTCTTGATCCTCAGCCAGCACACTGATGCCGAAGCGCCGCACCAAGGGCAGGATGCGGTGCATATTGGAACGGTTGTCGAGCGAAACCAGGATCAGCGGCGGATCGAGCGAAACGGAAACAAACGCGTTCGCCGTCATGCCATGCGTCTGTTCCTGGTACTCGGCGGTGAGGACCGTGACGCCCGAGGCGAAATGTCCTAATGCATTTCGGAACTGTCGGGTGTCAATCTTCTGCGATCCATCACTTGAGGCCATTCTTCATTACAACACTAATGTCGTTCGGATTAATGAGATCGGGCACCGTCCAGCCATCCAGGTCGTATTCAGCCATGCACTGCTCGGCGAATCCTTTGTACTTCGCCGATTGCCCCAACTGATCGGCCACCATCAAGGTTTCAAATCGAATGCTCTCGTGATTGCCGAAGTAGTTGCGCTCGTAGAGTTCGTGCCGCCCGCCGAACTCGGTACCCATGGCGTCCCACATCAGCTTCATGAGCTTCACGCGATCGAGCGCGGAGTAGCCGTTGGAGCCGCGCACGAAAGTTTCGAGATAATTGCGGATCTCGGGCACCTTGAAATCGTTGGCGTGCGAGGGCAGATAGATCAGCGCGCTCGCCAGTACGTTTTCGATGATTTCCTTGAGGCGCGGATAAATCAGATTGGACGCTACGCGATACGCCAGGCCGTAATCGAGATTGGGCAACACGTAGCCCGGCGTCCAGGGCGTGGTGGTGCGCGCCATGGCGTCTGTGAGGCCCCAGAACAGATTGCGCCACGCCAGAACCTCGCCCACTTGCGCTTGGACGCCCCGAAAATCCTTGGAGCCGGTGGCTTCCACGCCCTTGAGCAACAGGCCAGCGATGAAATCCAGCTTCACCGCCAATCGCACGCAACCGTGGAACATGAAGCGCGGCAAAAAGCCTGAGCGTGGGAAGAAATTGTTCACCTTGTCGATATCGCCATACGCGAACACGTTCTCCCACGGCACCAGCACTTTGTCGAAAACAATGATCGAGTCGTTTTCATCCAGGCGGCTGGATAGCGGGTAATCGAACGGGCTGCCCATGGCAGCGGCGGTCATCTCATAGGAGGGCCGGCAGAACAGCTTCACGCCGGGCGAATCGGTGGCGACGATGCAGACGAACGCGAAATCCTTGGTCTTGATCGGCAGCGCGCCGTTGTTCGCGATGAAATTGTAATGCGTCAACGTGGATGTTGTGGCCACCACCTTGGCGCCGCTGATCACCAGGCCCGCGTCGGTTTCCTTCTCGACGTGCATGTACACATCACGCACTTCAGACAGTTCCTTGTTGCGATCCACCGGCGGATTCACGATGGCATGATTGACGAACGTTACTTCTTCCTGCACCTTCTTGTACCAGCGGCGCGCGTTCTCCTGGAACGGCGTATAGAAGTCGGAATTCGCGCCCAGTGTCGCCAGAAACGCAGCCTTATAGTCCGGGCTGCGGCCCATCCAACCATAGGTGACGCGCGCCCATTCCGCGATCGCGTCGCGCGATGCCACCATTTCCTCTACGTTATGCGGAGCCTTGAAAAAATGATGCGTATAGCCGCCGCTTCCGGTATCGGTCTCGGTGCAGAGGATGGATTTGCGATCGTCATGCAGCGCGTCATATAACCTCGCCAGCATGCGACTGGTGTTGCGGAAAGCGGGGTGCGTAGTTACGTCTTTCACCCGCTCGCCATAAATCCAGATCTCGCGACCATCGCGCAGGCTCTCCAGGAACTCCTGGGAGGTGAACGGCCGGGTGCGCGTGGCGCCGAACGTGGGCTTGGGCTGGGCTTCGGTTGACATGATTTTCTCCTACGCGAATTTGGTCCAATCGCGCTCGAATCGGAATACTTCTTTGGCCGGAGGTAGCGGCGCTTGTGTCTCAATCCAACGGACGGGTTCCGTGCCATTGTTCGCAAAACTATGGATGCAGCCGACTCCGGTCCAGATGACATCGCCGGGACCCAAGTCGTAGCTCTTGCCGTCCGCTACCGCGTGGACGCGTCCGCCGACGATGAAGTAAGACTCTTCGAAGGTGTGATCGTGCGGATCAATCTTCGCGCCAGGCGAATATTGAATCAAGAACAGCGATTGGTGCGTCGCGCCAAACGAGCGATCGACAAACATTTTGATGGCGACGCCGGTGGTTGGATTGAAGCCTTCCATTTGCGACGCGCCGCCGGGCCGGGGCAGTTGGGACTCGTCGAAATGGCCGACGGACACTGCGACGTCCGGAGCCGCGGATGCGCTGGTAAAAAAAGTGTCGGCCCCATATTCGATGGGCCTGGGCTGCGGAGCCTGCATCTCAAGCCAGCGTGCCGTGCCAGTGCCCGGGTTCTTCCACGAATGCGCTGCTCCGGTTGGAATCAATCCAAAATTGCCCGGGCCGAGCGTGTGCGCCTTCTCACCGACCTCGACCGTGATGCTGCCTTCCAGAATATAGAAGCTCTCTTCGAACGAATGCAAGTGCGCTCGAACGGATCCGCCGGCGTCGAGAAAGCAGATGCCGGTACCCATATGCACGGATCCCATGGCGCGATCGACGTAGGTGGCACGCCGGAAACCGCTGCTGTGCTGCCGGTAAAGCTGGGGCGTCTGCGCGGCGGCTGGATCGATCTTGGAGACAGCGTGCATGGGCGTAGTGATCTATTATGGCTCTTATTTACCCTACTGGACGTGCGACAAATGAGCTAGCAGGAAGCTCACTCCGGTGAACAGAATCGTGACTCAGCCGGGCGCTCGCATTCACTCGCGCGGGGTTGGGGATTGGGGGTTGGGGGGTGGCCAAGACCGGTTTGGATTTAGCCAGGGCCATACCTCACCTGGAGCAGCACTAGATAGGACTGTTCGCGCCTTGATGCAGCAGTTGGTATTCGAACGCGTCGGCCGCTTCGCGGTTCAGGCGGTTGGCATTCCGATTGATGATCTCAAGGTCGCGACGGTCGCGCTCATCGCTTGCGAGATGAGCCAAGTAGGCACGCGCCGCTCGCTCGATGGAGAGCCGAGCGGTTTTTGTCCACTCGATCCAATCGGCCGAGGAGATCCGAAGGTAGTGTGATGGAGATCCGAACCCTCACAAGACGAATATTCCGCTCTAACGGCTGTGTCACACTGAAAGTGGATGCCGCTGGTTCCACCGTACATTGAGGCGTTGCGTCCTTATGAGCCTGGGCGCAGCGTTGAGGAAGTGCAACGTGCTTATGGCTTAAGCCGCGTCAGCAAGCTCGCTTCCAACGAGAACCCCCTGGGCCCTTCGCCGCTGGCCATCGAAGCCATGTCGCGCTCCATGAGCGGGCTGAACTTTTATCCCAATAGCGGCCTGGATCTGCGCCGCGTTCTCGCGGAGAAGTATGAGGCTAAGGTCGAAAACGTAATTGCGGGCAGCGGATCGGAAGGCATCATCTCCAACATCATTCGCGCCTTCCTCTGCGATGAAGACGAAGTGCTGACCACCGACGCGGCGTTTGTCGGGTTTCAGATCCTGGCGAAGTCGCGCGGCACGGCTTACCGCACGGTGCCTTATCGCGATTGGCATTACGACCTGACGGCGCTGGCGGGGGCCATCACGGATCGCACCAAAATCGTTTACCTGGCGAATCCCAACAACCCTACCGGCACGATTTTCTCCAAGCAGGACTTCGACGCCTTCTACAAGCACGTTCCCGAGCGCGTGCTGATCATCCTGGATGAAGCCTACTTCGAGTACGCCAAAGACACGCCGCGTTATCCCGATTCGATGCACTATCGCTACGACAACGTGATCACCCTGCGGACCTTTTCCAAGGTTTACGGGCTAGCGGGCGTTCGCATTGGCTACGGGTTCGCGCACGAGCGCCTGATCGCAAACTTGCTCAAGGTGAAACTCCCGTTTGAACCAGGGACGCTGGCGCAAGCAGCCGGCATCGGAGCGCTGGCCGACAGAGAGTTTCTGCATAGGTCGCTCGAACTGAATGCGCGCGGGCTGAAGTTTCTTACCACGGCGCTCGGCGAGATGGGGCTGACCGTCGTGCCTTCGGAAGCGAATTTCGTGATGCTTGTACTTCCGGGCGCCGAGCACGCGGCGCGGCTTACTCAAGATTTACTCCAGCAAGGAATCATTATCCGGCCGCTGGCTAGCTTCGGTCTCCCGAATTGCGTTCGCATTTCCACCGGAACTGCCGAAGACAACCAGCGGTGTGTAGCAGCCATACAGAAGTTAGAGGTACCTTTGTCATGCAACAGTTAGTGCAACACCCCGTCTCTCAGAAAGACCCTGTCGATTTTCTGCCACTCAACGGAACCGACTTTGTGCAGTTCTATGTCGGAAACGCCAAGCAATCGGCTTATTACTATCGCGCGGCCTTTGGATTGAAACTGGTCGCGTATCGAGGCCCCGAAACCGGCACCAGGGACCGAGTCGACTACGTCCTGCAGCAAGGTAAAATTCGATTCGTTCTCACCACCCCGCTTTATCCGGACAGCGAAATTGCCGACCATATCAAACGGCACGGCGATGGTGTTCGC
>JBEKLB010000102.1:0-16935 GCA_050010415.1 Bryobacteraceae bacterium
CTCGCTGCCGCTGGCTGGATCGCCGGCCGCGGGAATCACTTCGACGTCCTCATCTTCCTTGCGATGCTGGCCGTCTGGAGCTTCGGCCTGATTCCCATCAATCTGCCTTGGCTCTTCCGCCTCTTGCTCGATTCGCTCGATAGTTCCCGCTATCTGGAATCGCTCTTCACCTCCCTCGTCACCCACGTATTGCTAATCGGCAGCCTCTTCATTGGCTCACACCTTGGCCGCGCCAAACGGAACAGAGCGCGTGAGCAAGCGGTCTTGCGGATAAAATAGATAGCCGTGCGTCTTACTCGCCTGCTCCCACTCCTGCTCTTTCCTCTGCTCGGCTTTTCTCAGACCAACGTGACCGCAGGCGAGTTTATCGTCGATCCGCCCACTCTAGTCTCGCTGGGCTTCGCCTGGAAGATCGCAGGCGACGATAATCGCAACGCCCGCGTCGACGTCACCTATCGCAAAAAAGGCGAGCCGCAATGGCGAAGCGCCCTTCCGATGCTCCGCCTGGATCATGAACAGGTTTACGGCGGTGCGCCTCGCGATGGCGGAAAGCACTTCTATCGCTACGTGGCGCCGAACATGTTTGCCGGCAGCATTCTGAATCTCGATCCCGGCGTCGACTACGAATGCCGCTTCGTCCTCTCCGATCCTGACGGCGTTAAAGGAAGGGCCGAAAAGACCGTCACCGTTCGCACTCGCACCGAGCCGCAGCCGGCCACCGGCGGCCACGTCTATCACGTGTACCCATTCGGGTACAAAGGAACCAGGCAGGAACCCGCATTCACTGGATTGCTCGCGGCGTACTTTATGGGTTCCGATCAATCCGATCATTCCAACGCTCTGCCGCCGCGCGTTCAGCCCGGCGATATCATTCTGGTTCACGCCGGCGTGTATAAAGACAATCGCTTCTCCTACGGCGGTTTCGATCGCAACCTCGCCGCCTACGGCACGCCCTTCGACGGCACGTACTATCTCACGCAAAGCGGCGCGCCCGACAAACCCATCGTCATCAAAGCAGCGGGTGATGGTGAAGTAGTCTTCGACGGCGACGGCTGCCAGAATCTCTTCAACCTGATGGCCGGGAATTACAACTATTTCGAAGGCATCACCGTTCGCAACACCAACGTCGCATTCTTGCTCGGGCTCAAGAACATTGCCGGAGCAAGCGGCTTCACCCTAAAGCATTCCCGCATCGAAAACATCGGCCGTGCCGTCCAGGACGATTGGTCCGGATCGAAGAACTTTTATATCGCCGACAACGTTTTCATCGGCCGACACGATCCCAACAAGCTGCAGAGCTGGACCGTTCCCGAGGTCTGGTCGAAATTCCCCGGCTTTCCGGCACTCATCACGTCCGAATACGCGGTGAAGGTTTATGGCCAGGGCCACGTGGTTGCGTACAACTACGCCGCCAATTGGCACGACGGGATCGACATCGCCACGTACGGCGATCCCGACGGCACTCCCAACCCCATCTCCGATCGCCTTCCCGTTTCCATCGATTTCTACAATAACGATTTTTCCAACATGGCCGACAATTGCATTGAGGCCGATGGCGGCGCTCGCAACATTCGTGTCTTTGCGAACCGTTGCTTCAATTCAGCGCAGGGATCGTTCAGCGCGCAGCCTATCTTCGGTGGGGCGGTCTATTTCTATCGCAACCTGGTCTACGCAGCAACCACCGGGGGCCCGTTAAAGTTCATCGACACACCCGCTGGCGTTCTGGTCTATCAGAATACGTTCATCGGACAAAGCCGCTACATGCGTGCCGCGTCCAATGTGCACTTTCTGAATAATCTAATGCTGGGCGATGGCTTTGGCGATCCGGTCTTCACCATGACTACCTATACGAACTACTCGACCTCGGATTACAACGGCTTCCGTCCGAACCCCGGTGTCGCGAATGCGTTTGAATGGAACTCCCCGCCGTTCGAAGCGGCGGCCGATTACGACCACGATCTCATGGTGCGGCATTTCAAATCGCTCAAAGAATATAGCGACGCGACGCACCAGGAGCAACACAGCGTTCTCGTCGATTACGACACTTTCGTGAACGTGCCGAGCCCCGACAAGTCCGATCCGCAACGGCTCTACAAACCCGACGAGTTTGACTTTCGATTAAAGCCGGGTTCGGCCGCCGTGGACGCGGGCACCGTGCTTCCTTCCATCACCGACGGCTTCACCGGCGGCGCGCCCGATCTCGGCGCCTACGAGCTAGACCAGCCGCTCCCGCACTACGGACCGCGTAATTAGGTCCCAGTCCTCGGCCCCCATCCGACGGAAAAACTCTTTTGGAGGAACATCTGCGACAGGCAAGGGATGGCGCCCGGCTTGCTTCAATTCGCCGAGCATCTGGTCACACACGCCCACTACCGCGTTGAACAACAGCACGGGCAGGATCGCGAGCTTGTACCCCATCGCTTGCGCCTCATCCAGCCCCACGTCCGGCGTCTTGCCGCGCCACACCATATTCAGCATGCACGGGCCGTGCACCAATCGCGGCACCGCCGCCACTTCCTCCAGCGTCTCGGGAGCCTCCACGAACGCCATGTCCGCGCCGGCATCCAACGATGCATTCGCCCGCCGGATGGCTTCCTCAAACCCCAACACGGCGCGTGCATCCGTCCGCGCGATGATCAGAAAATCGCGATCGCGCTTGGCCCCAACCGCCGCCCGGATCTTCGCCAAATAATCCTCCAGCGGAATGATCGCCTTATTTTCCAGATGCCCGCACTTCTTGGGAAAACCTTGATCCTCGATGTGAATCCCCGCCACTCCCCGCTGCTCGTACTCGCGCACCGTGCGCACCACATTCAGCTCGTTGCCATAGCCGGTATCCGCATCGGCAATCAATGGCGTCTTCACCGACGCCGCAATACGCCCGGCATTCCCCACCATCTCCGACATCGTAACCAGGCCGTAATCGGGATACCCCAAGGCCGCTGCCGTCCCCGCGCCCGTCATGTAAACCGAGCTAAATCCCGCCCGTTCGATCATCCGTGCCGTGATGCAGTCATACGCACCCGGCGCAGTGACGATCGCGTCCCGACGCAGCAATTCCTGGAGCTCACTCGCTTTGCTCATTCCCACATTGTCGCGCCCTGCGCAATGCGAGTTATCGGGTTGCGGCGCGTATACTTACATCCCGGATCTGATACTCTGGCCTTCCGTGTCGGTACCGGTCTCCATCCAGCGAATAGCGCCCCTCCCAACCATCACGGTCGAAATCCTCAACCGGATTCCCTCCCTCCCCGATGCCGTCGATGCTGGCTTTAATGAGCTGCTCAAGAGCGAACCCCAATTGCAGGAGTCAACCATTCAGCTCGCGAATCAGCACGGGTTTCCCGATCTGCACGCACCGGACTTAGCGCAGATTGCACTCAGCGTGCTGCTTCGCCAGTACATGCAGCGCGCCTTCGATGTCAGCGAGGATTTTCGCTACTGGCGTTACACTCTGGCCTGTGCGTTCACTTGCCAGGAACTGGCGCGTTTCGACAACATCACCGGATTGCAGGCCTATGCCGCCGGGTTGTTGCATGACATTGGCCGCCTTGGCTTGATCGCCGCCTATCCGGAGAAATACGCGAACCTGCTGACGCTCACCAACAGCATGTTCGAATCCGGCCGTCCCTTTGATATTTCCGAATACGAGCGCATGCTTTTCGGACTGGACCGTTTCGCTACTGGCGGCTGGCTGGCCGGAACGTGGAGGCTCCCCGCCTGGTTGCGTCCCGTGGTGGGCAAATTCACCGATCGGCCGACCGAGGCGGACCGCCGCCTGATCGATATGGTCCGCTCCGGTACCCAACTGGCGCATTCCCTGGGCTTCGGATATCTGGAAGCGGCGCCACGCATGAGCGTACGCGAAATCCTGAGCAAGCATCCCGCGGCTCTCCATCATTGGGGCGCCCTGGACCGCTTCCAACTTGGCGAGAAAGCCTGGCGAGCCAGCATCGAACCAAGACTGACCTGGTACTAGGATGCTGGAGTTCGCGGAGTGCGATAAAGTAACCAGGAGTGATCACCTGGCGATTAGCACTCGCGATTGTTCCCGCGGCGCTGCTGGCGCAATGGCCGGTCCACAAGAATCCGACCGCGCCCCGCTTGCCGGATGGAACGGTGAATCTCAATGCGCCGGCGCCGAAGGCCGCGGACGGCCATCCCGATCTATCTGGAGTCTGGGGTGGCGGCATGCTTCCCGGCGACGCGCCCGCCGCTGTTGGCACCCTTCCTCCTGCGCCCAGCCCGGTCTTTCGAAATCTTGGCGTGTTGTTTCCGGACGGTCTGCCGCTGCAGCCCTGGGCGGCTGAGCTACGCAAGCAGCGTCTGGCGGCGCATAGCAAGGACCATCCCGACGCGCACTGTTTGCCCCTCAACCCGGTTCAGCTCCACAGCCATCGGCAGCCTCGCAAGATCATTCAGAAGGCCGGGTTGATTGTAATTCTCTTCGAAGCCAACGACGGCATCCGGCAAATCTTTATGGACGGGCGGCGTCTTCCGGATCACGACCCCGATCCATGGTGGTATGGTTATTCGATTGGCCATTGGGAAGGCGATACGCTGGTGGTCCAAACCACTGGCTTCCAAGAACCGGGCTGGATCGACGAAGAAGGTACGCCCATCTCCGACACCGCCAAATTGACCGAGCGATTCCGGCGCTTGAACTATGGGACGCTCCAGATCGAAATGACAGTGGATGATCCGAAAACGTTTACTCGGGCCTGGTCGTTCAAGCTGAACCAGGCATTGATGCCCGATACGGAATTGATCGAGTTTGTCTGTTTGGAGAACAACACCAGTGTGAAGCACCTGGTAGGAAACTAAATTCGTTTACAAGGAGGCGTTATGCGCCGTACCATCGCATCTCTCAGCATCTTCGCGGCCGGCATCGCGGTCGGAGCTTTTCTCATGCAGCCTGGCCGCGCCGAAACCAATTCAGGTCCAGCCCTGCGCCTCAATCACGTGGGCATTTTCGTCAAGGATTTCGACGAGTCCATGCGCTTCTACACCCAGACCATGGGCTTCCACGAAGCCTTCACCATTAAAAACGCCGACGGCAAGCCCGTCCTCGCCTATCTGCAAATCACACGAGACACCTTCCTGGAACTGGCGCCTGCCACGGCCGATCGCCCGGTCGGCTTAAGCCACATCGGTATTTGGCCGGAGAATCAAGCGGCAGCCGTAGCCACGCTGCGCGAACGCGGCGTCACGGTGGCGGATCCTCGCGTCGGATCGACGAAAACCAGCATCACCAACGTCACCGATCCCAATGGCGTCCGCCTGGAGCTGGTCGATTTTCTGGCCGGCTCGCTTCCTAAGAAAGCCATGGACGATTGGAAGCAGTAGCTGTGCGCAGGGCGGTAATCTGGATGGTTGCCGCAGCCGCCGGTATTGGCTCGGGCTTGGCCGAGCTGAACGACAAACTGTCGCCCGCGCTCGATCACCCCGCGATCGAGTACTACAATTACCTGGCGCATCCCGCACAAGACGCCGTGGCCGTCTTGAAGCGCAAGATCGAGAGCGGGCAAGTTCAACTGAAATTCGACAGCGGCAGAGGCTACCTGCCGGCGGTGCTGGAAGCCCTCCATGTCCCCATTGAGTCCCAGATGGCCGTCTTTTCGAAGACCAGTTTTCAATCGGCGCGCATCGAACCGGATAACCCGCGCACCATCTTCTTCAACGATTCGGTGGCCGTCGCCTGGGTGCGGGGCGGGTTCATCGAACTCGCCGCGCTCGACCCCCAGCAGGGCATGATTTTTTACTCGCTCGAGCAGCAGCTCGTTCCCCAACCCAATTTCGCGCGCCGTGACGATTGCCTGCAGTGCCATCGCTCAGACCTGAGTCTCGGTGTTCCCGGCACCATTCTTCGCAGCTTTTATACCTTGCCGGATGGCCGCCCGAAACTCATTCTGGGCGGAAATACCACGGATCATCGCAGCCCCTTCGAGGAGCGCTGGGGAGGCTGGTACGTCAGCGGAACCATGGAACACTCGCGTCACATGGGAAACGCAGTGCTCGCCGATCCCGACCATGCGGAATCCGCAGTCGCTCTCGATTCATCGCATCCGGCCTCCGACATTGTCGCGCTCCTGGTCTTCGATCATCAGATGTACATGACCAACCTGATCACGCGCGTGGCATGGGAGGTTCGCTGCGCCCAATACGACAAGACACCGGCGCATGCCATGAACGCTCTGCTGCGTGAATCCGCACGGGAACTTGTGGACTACTTGCTATTCATCGATGAAGCGCCGTTGCCCGGTCCCGTCCAAGGTACTTCAGGATTCGCCGAGAAGTTCGCCGCCGAAGGCCCGGCAGACCACCGCGGCCGCTCCTTGCGACAACTGGATCTACGGACGCGTCTGCTGCGCTATCCATGCAGCTACATGATTTACTCCGAAGCTTTCGACCATCTGCCAGAGCCAGCTCGAAACGCCATTTACCTGCGGATGTGGGAAGTCTTGTCCGGTGCGGAGAAGGGAACTCGCTACGCCCGTCTTTCCCTGGATCAGCGTCGAGCGCTCATTGAAATTCTTCGTGAAACCAAGCCCGGCCTACCGGGCTATTTTACCGAGCCATGACCGTAAGGGAGTGGTCGTTCGGGCGTCATTGCCTCTCGAACTTCACGCCGTCCTTCTTGAGCTTCTCGTAACGAGCCGGCTCCTCATTATCTTCGTCGCAAACGTACTCCCGCACGCGAGTGCCTTCGCGCAACATCATCGTGGAGTGGTACGCCCATGGTTTAGTGAACACTTTCGGATCTTCCATGACGACGTCATAATTGATCTGATCTTTATCCACCCGCGTAAATCGCTCGGTAACGTGCAACTGGTCACTGTGAAACGTTCCCGTTCCGAGTAGCCACGTCTTATCGTTGAAGCTGGTAACGTCCACTACCAGCGTGTCGCCTTCCCAATGTGCCACCGAATCGCCCAGATAGGCGGGCTCCGCATCATCGGGATGCTTGGCGTTCAACGGAATCACGCGAAACAGATTCATGTACTCGTAAAGAATCACCACCTGTTTGGGTGTTTGAATAAACTGCACCGGGAACAGGCCGAACGAGGTCAAGCGCGGAATTCCTGGAGGAAGGCAGCGCGCCGTGGGATCGTCAATGGCGCGATTATTGTAATACTCCAGGACTTTCTTGGCCGCCCACGGCTGATAAGGCGCACCTCCGGCTGGCCGGGCGCTCGATCCCAAAACAATTGGCACCGACGGATCTTTTCCCGTACCACCCAATCCGTCGCCCGCATTAGCTTCCTCCCACGATCCGCGAACGGTGCTGGCCGGTTGCCACACTCCGGTGAGGTCCGGCTTCCCGTCCGGCGCTCGGGGAACCTGCGCCGCGAACAAATTCAAGGCCGCGACGCTGCAGAGGAATAGGCGGCTGGTCATTGTGGAGCGGCTTGTCATTGAGGAGCATCCACAGCCGGCTTCGCCCCGCCATCGCCCGTCCCGGCCGGAGGACCGAAGTACAGCTTCTTGCCGTCCTGAAAGGTCACCTGCCGCCCATGCGCCCACTTGGTGCCGTCCCGCGCCAGCCATCCGGAGACAGTGATCGTGTCGCCGGGCTTCAGCGTCGCCTCCCGCTTCCACCCAGTGCGACTCAGCACCACCGGCGGATATCCATCCAGCCTCCAATTCACCACGTTGCCCTTGTCGTCCTTCACGTCCAGGTAGAAGTGGCTATGCGGATTGATCCATTCGATTTTGGTGACCACGCCGGTGATGGTGACGGGCTTATCGGCATCGAACTCGGCGCCGAACGAATGGTGCGCCAACGCCGGAATGGCCGCCAGCAGCAGCGCGCTGCACAACCAGCCTACATTTGGAAATCGGTGCTGCATTCTTATGCTCCCGGCTGTCTACTATACATCATCACTATCACTTCGTAACCGAGTGCGCCGCCTGGTAGGTGTGGATTGAATCCAGGATGGATTCGACCACCGCGTCCTCGCCGATGGTCGAGTTGATCATCAGGTGAAAATATTGACGCGCCGGCCACTCTACGCCGAAATGCTGTTTGATGAATGCGGCGCGGTCCAGGTCCACCGTTTCCGCCAGGTCGATGGCTTCCTTCTCGCTTTTGCCGGTCTGCTGCAACCGGCGAACCTTCTCCGCAAACGGAGCATACACGAAAACGTGAAATGCATCCGGTGCGTCTTGCAAATAATAGGCGGAGCCCCGGCCAACGATCACGCAGTCTCCCTCTGCCGCCGTACGCCGCACCAGTTGCTCGGTGACCGCTCGAATGCCTTCTGCGTCCGCCAGCTTCAAACGGTGCGTATTGAGGCTTCCCTCGAAACTGCCCCGCAGAAATGCTTTGAACATGCGATAGTACAGCGGATCGCGGCACTCCTCACGCTGCTCCACATGCCGCTTGTCACACTCCATCTGGCGGGCGATTTCGGTGGTGAGCAACTGATCCCAAAGCTTCCAACCCAGACGATCGGACACCTTCTGCGCGATCTCGTTGGCGCCGCTTCCGTATTCGCGTTCAATGGTCAACACTTTGATCATGGCTTCCTACCCGGGCTTCAGCCCACCGCGATCTCCCCGCCGGCGCCCGGGTCGTTCTTCCGGACCACGAAGGTGAGCACAAACATAATGCTAGCGGCCACAGCCAGCACCATATAGGTATCGATGTAGGCCAGCGTTTGCGATTGTACCAGCACCGACTGATAAAGTCGCCCGTACGCAGCCGCTTGAGCGTCCGGTGGCGTAGCGCCCGAGTGCATCAGTTGCTGGCTCAGACCCTGCAGCTGATTCCGAAATGCCGGATCGTAGTTGGTAGCGTGGTACGTCAAGACGGATTGATGAAACTGCGCACGCCGCGCCAGCATCGTCGTGACCATGGAGGTTCCCACGCTGCTGCCGATATTGCGCATGAAATTCACCAATCCGGATACGGAATTTCCTTTCTCCGGTGGAACTCCGATATAGGCCGCGAGCGTGATCGGGACGAACAAAAATCCGAGCCCGGAGGATTGCGCCACGCGCAGCCAGGCAGCCGATTTAAAGCTGATCAGCAAATCGATGTCCTTGGTCGAATAATACATCCCCAATGCCAGGCACAGCCAGCCGAACGCGATGATGTATTTGGTCGGGAACTTAGTGGTGAGCTGCCCCACGATCGGCATTTCAAACAGAATCAGCAGGCCCGCGCCGGAGAGCACCAGACCGGCCGATTCCGCCGTGTAGCCCATCAGCGTTTGCAGGAATTGCGGCATCATCACCAGACTGCTGAACAACAGCACACCCAGGAAGAACATCATCACGCTGGCGATGGCGAAGTTAAAGCTCTTGAACATACGAATATCGATAATGGGTGCCTTGTGGTGCAATTCCCAGAACACTAGCGCAATGAGGGAAGCAGCGGAAATCACCATCAGGGTGACGATGAAATGCGAACCGAACCAATCGTCTTCCTGGCCCTTGTCGAGCACCACCTGGAGCGCTCCGATCCCCAAGGCCAGCAGTGCCACGCCGATGTAATCGATGCGCACGCCCGCGCCCTTCAGCCGGCTGAGGTAGGGCGGATCTTCCACCATCCGCATCACCAGGAACAGCGTCAGGATGCCGACCGGCAAATTGATGTAGAAAATCCAGCGCCAGGAATAATTGTCGGTGATCCATCCTCCCAGCGTCGGGCCAATGGTAGGCGCCATGACAGCCGTGATACCGTAAAGCGCAAACGCCAGGCCGCGCTTCTGTGGCGGAAAGGTATCGGCCAAAATCGCTTGCGCCATCGGCTGCAATCCGCCGCCTCCAGCCCCTTGCATTACTCGAAACAGAATCAGGGCTCCCAGGCTGGGCGCCGCGCCACAGAGCAGGGAGCTGAGGGTGAACAGGAAGATGCAAAGCAGGAAGAAGCGCTTTCGGCCGAACATATTTGCCAACCATCCGCTGATCGGAAGCACGATCGCGTTCGAGACCAAGTAGGACGTGAGCACCCAAGTACTTTCATCATTGCTCGCGCCCAAATCGCCCGCGATGTGCGGCAGAGCGACATTGGCGATGCTGGTGTCCAGCACCTCCATGAAGGCCGCCAAGGCCACCACGATGGCCACCAGCCAGGGGTTGAATTTCGGCGTCCAGATATCAGTGGGCGCTGCCATGGTCTCCTTACTCGACGTACACTTTCGGATCTACCGACAGGCCCGGCCGCAGACGATGATCGCTGTTTTCGCCCGGATCTAGATCGATGCGAACGGGTACCCGCTGCACCACCTTCACGTAATTTCCCGTCGCGTTTTCGGGAGGCAACAGACTGAATCGCGATCCGCTGGCACCGCCGATCTGCTGGATGGTCCCCTTGTATTCCTTGCTGTAGGCGTCCACTGTGAACCTCACTCGCTGCCCCGGCTTCATGCGGCTGAGCTGCGTCTCTTTGAAATTTGCAATGATCCAAACGTCATCGAGCGGCACCACAGCCAGCAACTGTTGACCCGGTGAAACGTTCTCTCCGTTCTCCACCGTCTTCTTTCCGACGATGCCTGTCGCGGGAGCGACAATGGTGCAATAACTGAGATTCAACTTCGCTTGTTCCACTAGCGCCCTGCGTTGCGCCACCTGCGCCAGTGCGGATTTCGCGCGCGTCTCGCTCACCGCCACCTGCTGCGGCGCGGTCTTGGCCGATTCGATGGATGCGTCCGCTTCCGTGATTCGGTGTTTGGCCTGATCGATGACGCTCTGGGCGACCACCACATTCTGCTCGGCCTCCGCCACCGCCGCGCTGCGAACATCCCGGGTGGCTTGTGCCGCCGCCGCGGCGTCCACCGCGGTATCGTACTGTTGGCGAGAAATTTCGTCTTTCTCCACCAGCAGCTTGTAGCGGCGAACGTCGTCGTTCGCCTTGGCCAGGTTCGCTTCGGCCTCGCGGACCCCAGCGTTCGCAGACACCAGGCGCGCTTGCGCGGCGTTCAGTTGCCTCTCCGCACCCAGCAGAAACGCCGTGGCATCGCCGTGGCCGGAATTCGCGCTCTTCAATTGGCTGGCTGTAGTAGTGCTGGTAATCGGGATGTCGATGCGAGAAGTCTCGAGTGCGGCTTCCGCGTCGGCCAGATCCGCCTCAGCCTTGGCCACAGCCACCTCATAATCCTTGGGATCGATTCGCACCAGCACGTCCCCCGCCTTCACGTATTTCTCGTCTTCCGCCAGCACCTCGATGACCTGGCCGTTAATGCGGGCGCTGACAGCGTCGATATGCCCATCCACCTGTGCATCATCCGTGCTTTCGTACGTATTGAGATACCGCCACAGATACAATCCTGAGACCGCCAGAACAACCACGATCAGTATCGCCACTACAATCCGCAGAATCTTCCCCCTTCTGCGCGCCGCTCTGGTTGTGGGTACCGGTTCAGCCATGATTACTTCACCTCCATCACACGTTGAATTCCTTGCTCGGCTCCGCCCAATGCGCGTGCCAAAGCCACCTTCGCGAGATTATGGCCGTATAGGGCCGCAATCAAACTATCGTTGGCAGTGGCAACCGATTCCTGCGCTTGCACCACCTCGATGGTGTCCGTCACGCCGGCCGAAAATCTGTCGCGCGCCTGCACCAGGGTTTGATTGGCCAGATCGAGATTGCTCTCGGCTACCGCCACCTGATCGGCAGCCGTGCGAATGTCGAGGAACGCCGTGCGAACCTGATAATCGATCTGAGCGCCCAAGTCGGCAAGTTCGTCCTGGCGCTGCTTCAACGCCGCCTTGGCCTGAATCACGTCCGCGCTGATTCGGCCGGAATCGAAGATGTTGAACTTTGCCGCCGCGACAAAAGTGAACGTCCCGTGCGAACTGGCCAGCGTCGTTCCGATGTCGCCGTAGTCGGCCGTTATGCTGCCAGTGGGATAGCGCTGCCCGCGTGCGGCACTGACAGCGTCCTCCGCGGCGCGAACCTGGGCCTGCGAGCTTTGATAATCGCTGCGCTGTTCGAGCGCCGTGCGCACGGCCTGCTCCTGGGTAATGGACGTGAGCGGCGAAAATGGCACGGCTTCGGCGATGTTGAAGTCCTGGCCCGGCGGCAACCCGATCACGCGGCCCAGCGCCAGCTTGTCCTTGGCGAGCTGATTATCCTGAGCGAGCAGGCGTTGTTGCTGCTGTTTCAGCTCCACCTGGGATCGAAGAACGTCGATGGCCGGCGACGTTCCCGCGTTATGCTGATCCGCGGCGCGATCATACAGCGCTTGCGCGGTCTGAACCTGAGAGCGAATGGCGTCGCTGCGTGAGGAATCGGCGATGATTTGGAGATAGGACGCGGCCACCGCCTGCACCACCAGATCTCGCGCGTCCTGAGCCGAAAGCCGGGCTGCGCGCGCAGTTTCCTGTGCCGACCGATAGTTCTTTCTCGCCGTATAGTCGAACGCGTTCCAGGACGCATACGCGCGGATGTCGGTGTAATGAAAAGGACCGACGATGGTCGGAATCTGGACTCCGGGAAACGAGAAATTGAAGCCAAACGTCTTCAGGTTGATTTGCTCTTCCGTCTGGCTGATCTGTCCGTTTACGGACGGCAATAGGGCGCTCAACGATTGTAAACGTTGCCCGCGTGCGATCTCGCTCGCCGAATCGCTGACCAGCAGTCCGAGATTCGTTTTCAGTCCGCGATCGATTGCACCCCGCAACGTCAGCGCAATGGGCGTCCCCGTCGCGGCCCCACTCGGAACGCTGCCTTGGAACTGGATCTGCTGGCCCAGCAGCGCAAGCGCCGCAGCGACGCTCAAGCCACCGAGTCTCAACAATCTGAGATGTCTTGCTGCCATCATTCATTTTTACCCTGTCTTGGCACGCCCGTGCGCAGTGGCTGGGGCGTGTCCCGCGCCGTGGAATCCTCCGGATTTGAGAGTTCAATCCCAAATCCGCAACCCCCGCTGGTACAAAGGTAGAGATGATATCGCTCGACGGTTCCCGTCTCACCTTCGATGAATTCCGCCGCGTAGCCCAGTTGGACGAGGCGGTGCGAATTGATCCCGACGCTTTGCCCGCGATGCTGCACTCCCGCGCCGTGGTCGAAAGACTCGCCTTGGGCGACGACCCGGTCTACGCCGTCAACACTGGCGTCGGATTGCTGGCCGACGTTCGTGTCCCGCCCGGCGAACTGGAGCAGCTGCAGCGCAACGTGGTCCGCTCGCACGCCTGCGGTGTCGGCGCCGCGCTCGCCCGCGATGAAGTCCGCGGCATGATGCTCATCCGCGCCAATGTCCTCGCAAAAGGATTTTCCGGTATTCGCCCCATCGTCGCGGAACGTCTTTGCGATCTGCTGAATCGCGGCGTCACACCGGTCGTTCCCTCGCAAGGCAGCGTCGGCGCCAGTGGCGATCTCGCTCCACTGGCCCACATCGCGCTGGTGCTCATCGGGGAAGGCCTCGCGGACATAAGCAATGACGAATTGGGCGGCGTCCGTCTCCCCGGCGACGAAGCCCTGCGCCTGGCCGGCATCCAGCCCATTGTACTCGCGTCAAAAGAAGGAATTTCGCTGGTCAACGGCACCCAGGCTATGCTCTCGGTGGGTGGCCTGCAGCTCCTCGAAGCCGAAGCGCTCGCCGAATCGGCCGACCTGATCTGCGCCATGACCATCGACGGTCTGCGCGGAACTCCGCGCGCTTTCGATCCGCGCGTTCACCAGATCCGCCCGTTCCCCGGCCAAGTGGAGAGCGCCCGGAATCTCTCGCGATACCTGGAAGCGAGCGAGATCCGGCAATCTCACATCACTTGCCGGCGCGTCCAGGATGCATATTCGTTGCGCTGCGCTCCTCAAGTGCATGGAGCCGTTCGCGACTCACTCGCGACGGCGCGCCAGGCGTTCGAAATCGAGTTGAACTCCGTCACCGACAATCCGCTGGTGATCGACGGCGAGATTTTCTCGGGCGGCAACTTCCACGGCGAACCGCTGGCCCTTCAATTGGATGCCATGGCTGTCGCGCTCACGGTGCTTAGCGGCGTCTCGGAACGCCGCATTGACCGCCTGGTGAATCCTTCGCTCAACGAAGAGCTCCCGCCATTTCTCGCCAATCACGCCGGTCTGGAATCCGGGTTCATGATGGTGCAGGTAACCGCCGCCGCGCTGGTGGCCGAAAATCGCGTCCTGGCTCATCCCGCATCCACTGGATCCATCACCACCAGCGGCAATAAAGAGGATTTCGTCAGCATGGGCATGACTTCGGCGATCAAGCTGAAACAGGTGGTCCGCAACACGCGCCACGTTTTAGCCATCGAGCTGTTAACCGCCACGCGCGCGCTCGATTGCCTGCGCCCGCTCTCTTCGAGCCCCATCATCGAGCAGGTGCGGACGGCGCTCGCCCAGGTCAGCCCACCCTGGATCGCCGACCGTTCCCTCACAGCGGACATCGAAAGCACCAGCGCCTGGATCGCCACTAGCGGCTTTCAGAACCTCACGGCACCGTGACCACAAACTAAATTTTGCCCCAGGAAGTAGCCCGCTCCGGAGTGATTCGGATCACCGGCGCGTCGTCAGCCAGCATTCCTCGCGCATATTGCGGGTATTTCGCTCTCAACTTACCAATCGCCCAGGCGCGCTCTTCGCGCCCCGATTTTGGAATCAGCCTAGCTTTCCCGCGTATTAAGACATACCAGAGTTGCGTCCAATCCTCGTCGTATCTGTCGATGAGAAGCGCTACGCGGGGTACTGCGCGGATGTTCTGCAAACGTGCCAGCCGTTCTGGTGGAACACGCTTGGGTTTTTGGTCTACAGCGGTGTAGAAAAGTTTGCCGTCATAGGCAAAACAGACTGGTACCAGGTGCGGTCGATTCTTGGCATCCAAAGTTGCAAGCCTTGCAACCCGGGCCTCCTGGAGCAATTTCTGAACCGCACTGGAGATCTCTTGCGGTTTACGCGGCATGCCGTGCGTATTGGTCGAGCACGCGCAGGATTTCATCGCGAGTTAGATCCGGGATCACGAGCAGCGAACGGTGGATACCAGCCTCACGGTACTCGGCCAGCACCGCCTGGTCGGGCGGCGCCGCGAACGCGCTGATCGACAGTGTCGCGTAGTCCCGCCCAGCCGCCGATGCTGCCTGATGTAATCGCGCGACCGCCTCCTTAGCGTTGAAGCCTGGTCTGGCTATAGGCAGCCAGCCATCGCAGAATTCCACGACGCGCTTGATGGTATGGTCGCTGGAGCCGCCGAGCAGGATCGGCGGGTGAGGTTGTTGCGCTGGCTTGGGGTAAAGCCAGACCGGATCGAAGTTCACCATCTCTCCGTGGAAGGCTGCCTCCTCTTGCGTCCATAGAGCCTTCATCGCCAGTATGCGTTCCCGCATCAGCTTGAAGCGCGTCTCGTAGCGCGCCCCGTGATTCTCCATTTCGTCGACGTTCCAACCGCCGCCAATGCCAAAAAGGAACCGGCCATTCGACAACTGATCCAAACTGGCCACGCACTTCGCCGTCACGATCGGGTCGCGTTGCGGGATCAGGCAGATGCCGGTGCCGAGCAGGATCTTCGTCGTCACAGCGGCCGCAAACGACAGCGCAACGAACGGATCGTGCGTATGAGAATAAGCTTTGGGCAGCTCCCCGCCGCCGGGAAATGGGGTGCGGCGAGATTTCGGAATGTGGGTGTGCTCTGGCAGGAGCAACGAATCGAATCCGCGCTCCTCTGCCGCGCGGGCCAATTCCCGGATGTCGATGCCATAGTCTGTTGGAAAATAGGTAAGACCAACACGCATTGTCAGTTCTCCTGTCCTCAAAATTCTTGAGCTTCAACAACATCTTCTCTGAAATCAAACATGAGCCGCAATGTAAGCATGCTTCCAAGGATCGGAGAGCGCCCCGCCGCTGGTCCAGAAACGGCAAATTGCCTGGCACCGCGCCGGGGAGCGTAGCTGATGTCCTCGAACGGGACTTATGGCGCGTGTCGACATCCGATAGTGTACAGCTCGGCCCGTTATACGACCGCGTGGTAACATTCGTCAACTTGCAGACTCCAAGAGGCGCGCAGATCGATTCCAGCAGCACTCCAGAACGACCCAAGTTCCTAACGCTTGTAATGGGGGCTGTTCGACGCGCCCGCCTGTTGCAAAAAGTGTAAGTGCGGGGCGCAAGAATCAATGATAAATTGCGCTTCTTTGCCCCCAGTTACTTCGCTCCTTCGCGGTCGCGGTTCGGTAAGAGCGCGTGATCCAATAAAGGGAGACTTCCTCCAACATGGCGAACGAACTGCCTCCCTCAGGACGTTGGACGGGATATTACCTCTACGGCCACGGCGGATCGCGGCATCGCATGAAGCTGACGCTCGCGTTCGCGGCGAATGGGGCGATCGACGGCGATGGGGTGGACGATATCGCGCAGTTCCTGATCGCGGGCCGGTTCGATGTGGCGACGAGCACGGCTTGCTGGACGAAGGCGTACGTCGGGATGCACACGGTCGAGTATTCGGGGCTGTATTGCCGGCGGGCGATCTGCGGTGACTGGACGTTGATGGGCCACAGCGGGGGTTTTTGGATCTGGCCGGAGTCTGAGACGGAGTGGGAGCACGCGGCCGGGGAGATGGAGATCGAGGAGCCGGTGGTGACGAAGCCGGGCCGGGAGCCTGATCCGGTACGAGGAGCGATTTGTAGCGCATTTGGACGTTTTGTCGGCGTCGCGCGGATTGAGAATCGGTCGCTCCACGGTAGAGCATAGGCCGTTTCCCGTCAAGTTGATCGGCGCGATGATAGACGCTACGCGACTGATCGTTTTTTACTGCTTTCAGGTAAGCGGCTCGAAGCAGGAGGAGGAACTTTGGGTGGTGCAGTTTCGATCAGCCGAACGGTCGTGTTGACTGCGGTACGAATTTCGCGTTCGGTAAAACGGCGCGAGCCTTAGCACGGCTACGGCTTGGCGTCGAGAAAGTCGTTCACCATCGGGATGATGATGGGTATGCGCTGCATCAGTGTCACGTGGGTGGTGTCGGGCAAGATGGCCAATCGCGA
>JBEKLB010000103.1:0-16865 GCA_050010415.1 Bryobacteraceae bacterium
CTGGGCGAGAGCAGCGCCTGGTCCACCGCGAGGATCGCGCCGTTGAGCCCGCTCGCGGATGCCGAGCAGGAGGGCGTGAAGCTGGCCGACGGCGTGGCCGCGAAGTCACTCGCGGAGCTACGAGCGAAGCCGGCGGAAGCCATTCAGAAAGCGGGGCGCGGAACGGGGCCAGTGGTAGATGGATACCTGATTCCGGAGGATCCGGGGAAGGTTTTTGCGGCAGGGAAGCAGATTGAGGTACCGGTGCTGACAGGATCGAACCGCGACGAGAGTTTCGGGGGCAATCCGAAATCGGCGGCGGAGTTTGTGGAGCAAGCGCGCAAGCGGTTCGGCGACCAGGCGGATGCATTCCTGAAGCTCTACCCGGCGGATTCCGACGATCGGGCGCGCGAATCGGCGTTCTATTCCGGGCGCGATGAGATGGCGTTTGTTATGCGCAACTGGGCGCGGCTGGCGGCCAAACCCGGAAAATCGAAGTCGTTCGTCTATTACTTTACGCAACAGCCGCCGCGCCTGGAGAACGCGCGCGGGCCGTTCGCGCCCGGGCCGCACGGCAGCGCCACGCACGTCTCCGAGATCCTCTACGCATTCGGCCATCTGGATGACAGCCGGCCATGGACGGACAGCGACCGGCAGGTGGCGGATGAGATGTCATCCTATTGGGTAAACTTCGCCAGGAACGGGGACCCCAACGGGAAGGGGCTGAGTAAGTGGCCTGTGTTTGACGAAACGTACCAGAGGGTTATGGTGTTAGGCAATCCGACGGAGGGCGTTGGGTCGCCAAACGAAGCGCAGCTTCGATTCTTCCAATCGTATTTCGACAAGCTGACGGCGCGATAGGCGAGCGCTCGGGTGCTGAGTTACCATGCTGGCATGTCTAAATTCGGATCGATGATCGCGACGTTGGTTTTCGGCGCCGTTTGCTGCCTCACCGTAGGCTCGGCTCGAGATGTCAAAAGAAACGTGGTTGCGCCCCAAGGTTCCCGGCCCAGTCCCAACTTCAGCGCAGGCCTGCACGTGGGAGACACGCTCTATGTATCCGGTCAGACGGGCACGGATCCAAAGACGCAAAAAGTTCCTGAAGTTTTCGAAGACGAAGTGAAGCAGTGCCTGGCTAACGTCGGAGAAATTTTGCACGCCGACAAGATGGACTATTCGGATGTGGTCGCGGTGCAGGTCTATCTGACGGATATGGACCTGTTTCAACGGATGAATGCCGTCTATACCGGAGTCTTCAAAGATCCGCGACCAACGCGCACCACGGTCGGCATCGTGAAACTGGCTGCTGCGGGTGCGCACGTCGAGATTACCGTTACCGCTCGCAAGTAGGCGGGGCGAATCTGCTGGCTCAATGACATTGGCTCAATGACATCCTGCCGCCTCGACTATTTGTGATAGTCTGACAATCGTCTGCGAGGTACATGACGTGACTACACCTTATATCAACGGCCAGATGATCGAAGTGGACCCGGGGGCCATGACGCCCGTGGTCAATCCCGCCAGCGGCAAGGCGTTTTCCAAAGTATTCATGGCTCGTCCGGAGCATATGACCCGAGCCATCGATGCCGCCTTCGCGGTGAAGGATGTTTGGGGCAACACGCTGCCGTCTGAGCGCGAGCTGATTCTGTTCCGTGCCGCGGACGTTCTGGAATCGATGCGCGACCAGGTTGTCGACCTGTTGATTGACGAGGCCGGATCGACATTCGGAAAGGCGCAGATGGAGGTGTCCATCGTCGCTGGAATTCTGAGGTCGGCTGCCGGTGAATGCCGCCGCATCATGGGACATACTATTCCCTGCGATGTTCCAGGCCGGATCTCCATGACCATCCGCCGGCCTCTGGGAGTTGTCGGCGGCATTGCCCCTTTCAATTTCCCTTTGATCCTGGCGACGAAGAAAGTGGCTTTGGCGTTGGCCGCGGGCAACACTTTCGTTCTGAAACCGTCGGAAGAAACGTCGCTGGTGGGCTTGAAGATCGCTGAAATCTTCGACAAAGCCGGCCTCCCGCCCGGAGTGCTCAACGTTGTGACCGGCGACGGCCCCACGCTCGGCGAAGCCATGTATAGCGATCCACGGGTGAAAGTGGTGCTATTCACCGGTTCCACCGCGGTGGGACGCCAGATCGGCGTCGAATGTGCGCGGCGCGGCAAGAAGTTCGATCTGGAAATGGGTGGCAAGAGCCCGCTGCTGGTGATGAAGGATGCCGATCTTAAATATGCAGTGGATACGGCGTGCTTCGGGTTGTTTATTCATCAGGGCCAGATCTGCATGGCTGGGTCGAGAATCATCGTCGAAGAACCGGCTTACGAGAGTTTCCTCGAGATGCTTGTGGCCAAGACCAAATCGCTCAAAGTGGGTGACCCTCGCGATCCACACACCGTCATCGGTCCGCTGATTCGCACCGAACAATGTCCGTTCATTCAAAGCCGCATCGAAGCATCAAAGGCGCGCGGGGCTCGCGTTCTGTGCGGCGGAACGTATGAGGGAAATTACTTCCAGCCGACCGTGATTGCCGACGTCACGCCCGGGATGCCGGTGTTCGATGAGGAACTGTTTGGCCCCGTGGCGAGCGTTATCAAAGCCAAGAACGCCGACGATGCCATTCAATTAGCGAACAACTCGCGCTATGGTCTGACGTCGGCGGTGATCACGAACGACCTGGAATTGGCGATGCGTTGCGCGCTCGAACTGGAGTCGGGCTCGGTTCACATCAATGGGTCCACGGTACACGACGAGCCGCACGGCCCTTTCAGTGGAGTGAAGGATTCGGGCATGGGCCGCGAAGGCGGGCAATGGTCGATGGATGAACTGACCCAGCTCAAATGGGTGACCATTCAGCGCGGCCACGCGCACTATCCGTTCTAAGACGGGATAGCAATGAAGTACCAAGTTTGGCTCTATTTAGCGATCGTAACAGTCGGGACCGCCGCCGGTTTGGCGCAGACCACTGCAGTGGACGCGGCTTCCAAGGCGATTCCGCGAACGCCTGACGGCAAGCCCGATTTCACCGGATACTACAATCTTCAATACACGCCGAACATGGCGATGGGCAAGGAAGATCTGGTTCCCTACACGCCCGCCGGGAAAGCAGCTTATGCCGGCCATGACGCCAAGGACGATCCGACATCGAACTGCTGGCTGCCGGGAGTACCGCGGATTATGCAATCGCCCTACCCGACCCAATTCGTCCAGACGCCAACGCACCTGGTGATTCTGTTTGAATACATGCACACCTTCCGTTCCATCCCTTTAAATGGCCGGCCGCATCCCGTCAACATGGAGCCAGCCTTCATGGGCGACTCCACCGGACATTGGGAGGGAGATACCGTCGTGGTCGATACAACGGGCTTGAAGGGACCGCCCTGGACATGGTTGGACACCGCGGGCCACCAGCACAGCGATGAACTGCATGTGACGGAGCGTTTCCGCCGCACTGCGGACACCATCGAATACGAATATACCCTTGACGATCCGAAAATGTACGCTAAGCCCTGGAGCCTTTCCCGCGTATTTACTCCTCTGAAGTTGAATCCGGTTCTGCCGGAACTGATTGAGTATTCTTGCAGCGAGAACAATCGGGATGTGCAACACCTGGTTACAACGAAGCCTCTGTCAGGGAAGCCATAGCCACCTTCAACGTGGCTAATTCTCAGAAGGCTTTTCCACCTTATCGATGACCATGACGTCGGTGGGCGCCTTGGTGGATTCCAGCTTCAATCCCAGCTGCTGGAAAGCGGCGAACAGATCCGGAGCGGCGTCGGGATTGTCGGCCGCGGGAGGTAAAGCCCCACCCAGACGCGCTGCCTGAGCCGGATCGAGTGTGAATGTCAACGTGAAATCGTACTTCTCGGAAAGGCCCGACTGGTCCACGACCGGGAAGGCCTTTCGGATCGTCCTGGCTCCTGGTAATTTTCGCTTCCGTTTTTGCGATCCTGACCGCGTATACCGAGAGATCTCTCTTCTCGTAATGGAATTTGAGCTGGAAGCGATCGGCCAGCAGCTTCTGAATCATCATCTTCATCTGGTCGACGTTTGGCTGGCCCGGCACGTCGGGCTTTCCCGCACTTGTCCGATTCGGTCCAGGCCGGTCCGCCGGCAAGCTGCTTGGGATGGAGCCAGTAAGCCAGGTTGATCAGATCGTGCACCGTCACGTTCGTTGTGATCACCTCGGCGCCTCGCAACGTAATTATCTGTTGCGGCTTGGCAGGATCGCTCGGCTTGATGGTGGCCACTTCGAACGCGGGATTCGCATTCGCTGCCATCCGTACTGGCGGATGCGGAGGTTCGGGATCGCCCAGGCGGTCTCCCCAGTGGCACGAGCCAGATTCAAGGGCAGCGGCGCGCCTTGGGTCCACGTCCCCGCGATCGAGTTTCCGTCGCCGCTCAGCTTTCCTTCGTAAGCGCCGTTTATGGAGGGGATTGTCATTTTCACGGTCGCACCTTCCCGTGTGATGGTCATCGCGATTGGCGGCGCTGGTTGGTCGACGGTGCGTAGCGTCGCCAGCTTGTCATTTTCCAGCGCGATCTTAAACACGTTGCGCACTTTTTGCAGGCCGGCCAGCAACGTGCCCTGCCAATTGCCGGTTATATTCTGGGCTTCGAGCGCGCTTCCCAGCAACACCGCGAGGGCCATCATCCAAAAGGTCAACTTTTTCATCGACGGCCTCCTGTTTCCATCGCCGCTCAATTAAACGATGTCACAGACGCCTTGGCTCAAGAATCGATGTAGACGTCAGAATTCAACGTAGTCACCGGATGTCTGCTGCAAATTCCTAATTTGTATCACAGGCCAGCCCTCCTGTCTTACATCGTCAGCCGCATAGCGGGACGTCCCGGAGAGCACTGTATTCCTCGTAGCATGGCCCACATTGGAGGGCATGCTTCCACCTGGGGTCCCTCCGAAGGTCCTCGGGCCGCACGGATACCAGATCCCGTAACGCCTCGGTGCCAGGGCAATCTTTGCGTCCGGGATTAGGATATTCGAGTGAGACGGCTCGCCGGTATTCCCGTTGCAGCCGGTCCCAATGTTGTTCGCGCTCTCTCGACCTCACTGTTTAGCCGTCCCTCGGACTCACTCGCGTCCACGGCACTGATGCCGATCGCGGTTCAGATCGGCGCTACCGCCTCACTAGGCTTGTTCAGGCTCTTTCGATACGCTTCCCGCACCACGTCCACGTAAGGGACGGGACAGACTGTCGCGCGCATCTCAACCTGAATATGGCTTTCGACATTCGGCTTTGATCCCGTCCCCGGTTGCTCGCCCCAGACGAACGTAACTTCATTGCCTATTTGGGCCTGGTCGTTGTTCAGAATCGCCAGGGTCAGCATCTTGCCTTCATTGGAACTGTAGCCCACCCACGTGGAGATACCGATGGTCTTGCCATTCTTGGTCACCTGGTCGTAAGGCCACGTGGCGTATACTGCCGACGGGAACTCGATGTACTTGGCTCGATCGCCCTTTTCGAATATCGTTCCGATGGCCTTCTTCACATCTTCAGCATTCAGTTCCAGCGTGACTTTGGTTCGTTGTGGGTTTTTCGAAATCCTTTCGAGCGCCTCCCTCCCGATAAACTCGTGGTCGAACTTCACGCTTGGTCCATAGCCAAGATCGTAAGGCGTTAAGTAATAGTCTTCAATGTTCTCGGAATAGAAGCTTCCCCCCAGCGAGGCAGTCGCTTCCCAGCAGGTGTCAGGCAGCCACTCACGGTATGCCTTCATTTTGGGGCTGGTGTAAACGGCGGGCAGAGGCGAGGGAATCCACCCCGATTCCAAGGTATTGGAAGAATATGCGCGCCCGCCCACCAGCCGCAATCCGAACTCTTCACCGGCCTCGATGATCGCGGTCCTGACCGCTTCGCCTTCCTCCCACGGCCCGAACAGTTCGAAGCCGGGCTGGCCAACCATGCCATGACGCAAGGCATTCACCGTTTTCCCCGCCATCTTCACGGTCGCCATGTTGAAGAACTTGACGTCCGGCACCGGACCTTGCAGCAGCTTTTCGATGACTTTCATCGCATTTGGGCCCTGTACCTGGAATCGATAGGCCTGGCGCACCACGGGACCCTTTTGCGCAGCCAAGCGCTCATCGCGCGTGCACTTCGCGTCGTAGCCGCCGGTCTCGCAATTATATTGGACCCAATTGTGAACCGAGGGGCGGCCGACGAGATTGAACCGGTTCCCCTCCAAGCCAAACAGGATCACATCCCCAATCACGTAGCCTTCCGGACTGCAAGGGATGAACTGCTTGGCCTTGTTGGGACCGAAGTTTTTGAACGAATTGACTCCGACGTCGGAGAGCAGTTTGAGCGCGTCCGGTCCCTCCACGTACATATCGGTCATGTGATAGGACTGGTTGAACAAGACGCACGAATGTTGCCAGGCGCGCTGCTCATCCCGCCAGTTGCTATACTCACTGGGCACCCCAGGATACACGTGGGCCCCGATTTTCGAATTTCTCAATAGCTTCACGGCTCCCGTCCTTATTAGGAGCGCTTCCAAACTCTGCTGACTCATAACCTGTCCCCGATCTCTTTCTTCATCCGAATGAATTCTCGATTTTGAATCTTACTGGCCCGCTTGGCTCATGTCATATTATGCGGGGTCGCAGCCAGACCTCTTTCGGGCCCAGACGATAGCCCTTTCTCCAGAAACAGTTCTCCAATCACTCCGCGTAACCACTTGGCTGCCGGATCGTTAGCGTAGCGCTCGTGCCAGCGCTGCACTACGTAGTAGGGAGGGAGCACAAACGGCGGAGGCATTAGCTTGATCCGGCCGGCGCCAGCGATCAGTTTCCCGAGTTGTTCGGGGACGATCGCCATGCAATCGGCGCCGGTGATGGTGCTGGCGATTCCAAAGCATCCGGGCAACCGCAACCGCACTTTCCGCTGGATACCATTCGTTTCCAGCACCTTCTCCACAACATCCATTCCGCTTCCTGGTGTAGTCAGAACCACATGCCACTCGTCTTCGAATTGATCCAAGGTTAAAGTATCCGCGATTCGAGGGTGATTCGCGCGGACGGCACAAACGAACCGGTCCTGGAACAGCCTTTGCTGGCAGAATCCAGAGGCGGTGAAAGGAATGAATCCGACAGCCAGGTCCAAACGGCCAGTGTGAAGAAGGCGGGGCGTGTCGTCTGACACGTCTTCGAGCTCAATGCCTGCGCCACAGGCCGCGGCGCGCAGGCGTCTCATCAGCGCAGGCAGTACCGTAACTCTGGTGATTTCGGTGATTCCCAGGCGAAAGGTTCGATCAGACGTAGAGGGATGGAAGGCCACTCGGTGTAGCAACGCGGTTTCAAGCAAACCTTCCGCCTTCTCTAATAGTTCCATTAATTCGCTCATCTGGGGCGTCGGTTCCATGCCATCGGGCGTCCTGACGAACAGCGGATCGTTAAAGTGCTTGCGCAGCCTTGCCAGGCTCATGCTGACAGCCGACTGGCTCAGATCCAGATTTTCAGCTGCCTGCGAAACGCTACGGGTTTTGTTGAGCTCATTCACGATTGTCAGGAGCCGCAGATCGATGTTCGTCACGTTCCTTCGCTTCATCGGGGCTATCACAATGCATGCGTTATTTGGCGAAGCGCATACCCGTGCATTCTATCCCCCGCGCCGCGATCGGGTCAAATTCACGCCTCTGGGGTGCATTAGGCGTTCACGACAGGTTGTTGCAGCGAGTTACCCGATCTCCTATGTGCCTCAGTGCATGCATTGCCCCTGGCGAGGTTTGACCCCTCCGGAAGTTGGGCAAGGGTGGTTGCCGGGAGTGCCGGCCTTCCAGGAGTCCCGTAAATGCATTGCCGCTCAATGGCATGCCGCGGCCAGCCAACAAAACGGTTCCGACGTCCCTGCCGTATTTCAGAACAGCGCTACGCACCGAGGCACACTCGTCTCCATTGGTTCCTCGGAGTCCACATTAATCTTCCATTTACCCGAGTTTTGCATCCGAAGTCCGAATAGTCACTCTCTTGCCCAGCGCTTTCGCCGCGCGCGTGATCGTATCCAAGGAAAAAGATTCCTCGGCAGGCTCCAACTGCGGGAGCTTCTTCCTCTTTTGCGGCCTCCGGATCAGCGGAACGGAATTGCCGGCGGCCGAACTGGTACCACTCGCCGTGCCGGACGTTGCGGTGGAGGTGCTCGCCGAAAGCGCGTTGGCAGGGGCAGCCAGGGCGAGCGCCTTCGCACATTTTGAGAACAGCACGGAACCGCTGGCCATTTCGCATCATGGCTAATTTCCGGCCATCACGGTGTCGTTTCAATCTTGCGGAGAGCTCCTCGCTCGGCGCCGCAATCACCGCCGTCGACAAGGTGCAAAAAGACATGCATAATGCCGCCTGGCCTGCAGGCGGGTTTTCAAGGCACCACAGGGAAAGCAGCAGGACGTCGGTGGCCATCGGACGGCGCCAGCCCGAGCGCCGCAGTTTAATTTCGAAGGGCCACTAGACTGCTCTTCGTATAGAAGAAACGCGGTGATATGTGGATCAAAGACATTCAAACCTGCTGTCGGAGTTGAGATGCGCAATGGACGAAGCCTTCGGGAGGTCCGAGCGTGTAATAGCGGCGATTGTGGCCCTGGAACGCGCTGGACAGGGCGTTAAGATCGCAATCCAAGCTGCGCTCGTAGATATCGGCGTTCCCACAGCGCGCTTCCCCGCCACACTGGGGCTCTCAGATTGCACGGGTGTGTTAATGCTGAACGCAAATGACATGCTGTTCCTTCAGGATTTGAAAATCAGCGTCGGAATTGGCGCGGCGGAACAATACTGATTGGCCAATGGTGTTTCGCAGGTCTTGCATTTTACGAACTGGCGGTCCGCCATCTTGCGAGTCTAGCTCGATTTTGATCGCGACGTCCCACGAAAACGATCACGGTGAGCAATCTTGAACAGGCAGGACGCGGGCACATTGCGTAGACTATTGACACCCCTGCAAATGAAGGGTATTCAGGTGAACTACAGCACTGTGCCAGCCTGAAGGATTGGGAGACTATCTTGGGATCCTGCTACCGATGCGGCGCTCCAACGCAAACGAACAGTATAGAGCTACCGATATGCCCGGCGTGTTCGGACGCCCTGGATACAAAATCCAAACCAGTCCCGAATGACGTGCACCTAGGTCTTCCGCACGATTGAAGCCAGGCTAGTGCCTCTCTTCGTCGTGCGGTGCGCCAACTTGCATCGCGGGATAGGGAGCGCTGCACCGATTTCGGGAACATGAGACAGCCCGAAACACGGACGCAGCCGGCTGACTAATTGGCGGGCGCGTAGCCCTTCAGCGAATGACCGTGCGCGGCGTAGTAGTCGCCGGCGGCGTTCAGTTCTGGCTTGCCGGCCGTCACGTGGCAGTAACCGCAGGCCTTCCCCTCCGTTTTCGCGTACTCCGGCTTGGCGTAAGACGGGGTTACGCTAGCAAACCACAAGCCGGCGGCCAGGACCGCTGCGGCAATCGCGCTCTTTAAGATTTTCGGCATCGCTGATGGTATCCTCACTCAACCCAAGTGCACGTACACCGCCAGCGCTATCTGTGGGCATGTCGCCACTCTTCTGTTCTTCGAGGAGGGCTTGGCAGTGACCATGCGCGGCCACTTGACCATATGACGTTACGGACCTCGACCGCGAAGTCGCGGTGGAGCACTACCCTCGCTCCGGATCTGCCGTTAGACTGATATTTTTTCGTGAATCTTCGCCTGCTCAGAGTCGGCCGGCCAACTGCACTAACGGTTGCGAGGTGAATTTATGCGTGGATTTACATTTTTCGTGTTCGCTGCTGTTGCTGGAATCGGCTTCACTACTGCCATCCCAAAGGCAGAGGCTCAAGTCAGCGTCGACATTGGAGTAGCTCCTGAATGTCCTTATGGTTACTACGACGTGGCTCCTTATAACTGCGCCCCAACAGGCTACTACGGTCCGGAGTGGTTTAACGGCGACGTCTTCATTGGCGCCGGCCCGTGGTTTCATGGCGCCAGTGAATTCCAGGGCCACGTAAATAACCGCTTCCATCCGGAACACGGTTACAAGGGCCAACTGCCACAACGTGGCGAGAAAGCCGAGCCGACAAAACGTGTCAGCGCCGCGCATTTCAAAGGAAACGAAATGCGGGATGGACGCGGCCACGTAGCTGAGGGTAAGCGCTAACCGAGCCGAGTTGTGGCCCAGCGCGGCATCTGGCGGCATGCCTCGCCGTTGATCCTCTCCGCAAGTGCGGAGAGGTATTGCGTTCAGCCAAACTGCGGTAAAGTTTATGGACCTTGAACACGGCTGTCGATCGGAATATGGGCCTCTGGAATTGCGGATTCAAACAACCTCCGCGGAGAACGGCTTCGTCGTCTACATCGAAGATCCTCGCCTTACGCACCCTGCGGTGCTTGAACAACAAGTGCTGAGTACACTTGAGTCCGCCAAAACCTCCGCAGTCTTACAGGCAGGCGATTATCTGAGAAGTCTCGGCGAAACCTGCGAACATTCAGCGGAATGGAGATGCTCATAAGAGCCTTTTGGCTACGCGCGTGCCCTACACCGTTTGAAAGGCAATTATGAGGATATCTTCAACCACTACGACTATCGGCCCTGTCTTGACTCTCCTGTTTGCAGCCACCGCATTCGCGCACCAGCACACCGCTCTGAACGGCATCTGGACGCTCGTGCCCGCCCAGAGTGATTTTGCCGGCCAGCCCGTCATTCAAACCGGCACCGTGACAATCAACGAGCGGGATGGTGACATCACGGTCTCCCGAAGTTTCAAATATGAAGGCGCCAGTGATACCTTCTTCTACCGCGATATTACCGACAGCGAGAACAATGCCACGATTCACACGGGCAAAGAGCTCAAGACGAAGACCAGGTGGGATCACGACGTCCTGAAAGTGACGAACACGAGTACGCAATCCGGCGCGATTACGCTCGAAACCTACACTCTTGCCCCGGATGGCTCCATGCTCGTAAGCGTCATAAGGCCGGAGCATAAGCCGATCAACCTTGTCTTTCAACGCAAATAGACCAACCGGGAGCGTAAAATGGAGCAGCTGGCCGCGCAGCATCGTCCATCTCCTTTAAGTGAGCGCCGACAAGCCCCGCTCGAGTAACGATATGTGGTCACTTAGTCCGCGTATGGTCACTGGCGCGAGGCCGCGGTTGAATGGCGTCACGATTATTGTAGGTTTTGTCATGGCCCTTCTCGTGCACTAGACGGGGTTCGGCGAGCACGGCGGAAGAGGATGGCGATGAAGTCAGGTCACAACGAGATGAACGGGTTCCAAGAGATCCTCGAACGAAAAGAGGCTGATCTGCTTCACTTATTGCGCAAGCGGGACGGAATCGTAATCGAGAAGAGCGCGGACCAAATGGATGAGATTCAGTATGCGACGGAGCGAGATCTGGCGATTCGAAACGTAGACCGCGAGTCCAACCTGTTGCGTGACGTGAAAGATGCGTTGCGCCGAATACACGAGGGCAGCTTCGGTGCATGCGTGGAATGTGAATCGGCGATCAGCCCCAAGCGCCTCGCGGCCTTGCCATGGGCGGCTTGCTGCATCCAGTGTCAGGAGGCTGCCGAGCAGGCGCGTGGGAATGGAGAGGAATCCGTCCCTGCGGGTGTCCTGCGTGCCGCGTGAAGATTTGTATAGGAAAGGTAAAGCGTAATGTCTAATGTTGAGCAGAAAAAATGTGCGCATCCGGCCTGCCGGTGCGCCGTAACAGAGAACAAAACGTATTGCAGCCAGCGCTGCGAAGATGCAAAAGGAGAGATAGAGATCTCCTGCGACTGCGCACATCCGGGTTGCTCGCTGTCCTAGTAGAACTCGATCCTAGAAGCGCAAAGGGCACGCGTCGCCAAACGGAACAAAGAACTCGCGAGTTCCTCAGAAACGATCGGATTGGCGCTGAATCACAAACTGTCTCGTAGGCGGCTGGCTCGGCGAACACTAAAGGAGACAGTGACGTGGCTGATAGGCGATCGCCCGGTTTCTGGCGCGAGGATCGACATCTAAGCTTCTTCCTGGCCTTTTTGGTGCTCATGACCATTTTCGTTCCGATGGTCGGCGAGTCGCGCCCAGGGCGAATTGCAATAGACCTCACCTTCGCACTGATGCTCCTCTCCGGCGCAATCGCGACCGTCAGCAAGCGGATGCTGATGTCTCTCATCATCGCCCTGATGATTCTGGCATTCACGGCGGACCTGATCGTCGAATTCAACCCGTCGTTCAGCCCCCGGGGCTGGGACTCTGCCCTCAAGGTGTTTTGCATGGCCATTCTCGCGGTGATGACGCTGAAGCAGACATTTCTTCTGCCTGGCCCAGTTTCCGTGCACCGGGTTATGGGTGGCGTTGCCGCCTATTTGCTGATCGGCGTGACCTGGGCGTTCGGCTACAAGCTGCTCCTGGCAATGATTCCCGACGCCATTCATTTCCAAACGCCGCTGGCCGCCGGAGTTGCCACAGGCGAACCCTCCCGTTTGATCTATTTCAGTTTTGAAACCCTTACGACCGTTTCTTATGGCGACGCGTATCCGGTCCACCGCATTGCGCGATCGCTGGCCACGGCAGAAGCGCTTATCGGGCAACTGTATCCCGCGATCCTGATCGCAACACTGGTCGGTATGGCCTTGCAAGCGCGTGTTGACGCTGCGCTCAAAGAAACCGATGCTAACAAGCCAAGCTGAGCACAGGAGGCGTATTGGACCCGAATTCGTTTGTTTGCAGCGCGGCTTCCAGTACTTCCGGGATTTTGAGCAATTCTGAACAGACCGGCCTAGGACGAATAGCTCATACTCCTGTAACGACCCCTCGTCGGTGGTTGTCTCGGTTTCTCCTTCTGACCGAACGCCGGGAAGAATTGAAGTGCCAAAAAAGGGCTCAAGGCCATGAAACGCGCCGCGCATTGCCGAACACTAGATCAGCATGGCGAATTTTCGAGCAAGGAATGTCCACACAGAGCATGCCAGTACACCGTCTGATTGAGGACCGTCTAATTGGGGGATCGCATGGCGTCGCGCCAGACAATCCTCAGGTGGTTTGCCCGAAGTGCCGTTGGAACTGTGGCGCTCGTTCCAGGCGTCGAAATGGTCTTGATTTGTTCTTGGCGCTCTTCGCCCTGCGCGCGTTCCGCTGCCGCTCTTGCCACAGACGATTCTATCGCTTGTCATTTTCACCGCAGAAGCCCTTTCGGCTGCCGAGCGAGGCGGGGCTGAATGCAAATGCGCACTCCAAACGAAAGGACACCGCGGCATAGCCCCGCTAAGCCGCAGACCGATGCGCCCCGCAGCCAGCAAAATCCTGCCGTTCCAAAGGGAACATCACCTCGCGATAGTTTCGAACTGGCCCGTTGCGGAGGAACGCCGGTCAAAGGTACGCTATCCGCTGGACCTGAGCGTTCGTTTCCGCTCTTTTCCAAAAGGATCTCTTCTCTTTGGCGTGGGCCGAACGGTCGACCTGAGCAGTGGTGGCGTCTTGATAGTTTCACAGGAAGTCGTCTCTCAGGAAGAAATCGGGATGGGCGCGCTGGTAGAAATGAGTATGGAGTGGCCTTCCTTGCTCGATGGAAGGATTTCAATGCAGTTGTTCGCGATTGGCCGAGTCGTTCGGCGCAGACCATTCGATTTCGCCGCATCGTTTGAGCGGCACGAATTCCGCACCGTGAAAAGCTCAAGTGAGCCGCCCGTCCGATTGGGAGCCGATGTTATCGACTGGCCGCCCAGCAAGCTTGCATTTCCTTAGTTTTGGCTGGATCGATCCCTGCGCGCAATTGTGAACGCATTGGTGTTTCCGTTCGACGAAGGAGGGGCCCAGCCATGAATGAACCCAACTACGGCCAGCACGGAAACGAAGGGCCGGCACACGACAAGAGACCCCACATTGTTGCCGAGAACGCGCGTCAGGCGAACGAGCAGGCCGCCCGGCAAGGGGCTTCGCCTCCTTACTGGACACGCATGCATCGTGACTGGCGTATGTGGGTGGGCCTGGTACTCATGCTTGCGGCGATAACGATCTACGTGCTGAGCGAGGACTTGGCATGGCTGCCGCACCTCCAGTAGCAGATGGCAGATCATGAGCCTAACACCGCTATACCCGCTGCGATTCGCACCGATCTATCAGTATCGGTTGTGGGGTGGACGGCGGCTGGCCAACCTGCTCACGGCACCGCTGCCGGGCGACGGCCCGGTCGGTGAAGCGTGGGTACTGAGCGACCGCGATGACCATCCGAGCCGCGTTGCCAATGGATGGCTCAAAGGGCAGACCATCGCTCAAGTGCTGGAGCGGTTTCCAGAACAAGCCATGGGGAAATTCGCTGGGCGTTTCCCGCGATTCCCACTGCTGCTCAAGTTCCTGGACGCGCGGGAAATGCTCTCGGTACAGGTGCATCCTTCCGACGCGAACAGCGTGGGCGGCGAAGCCGGAAAGACCGAAGCGTGGGTGGTGCTGGAAGCGGGCGCGAAGAGCCGGATCTATGCAGGCCTGAAGCCAGGTATCACCGAGGTAGATCTGCGGCGATCGCTCGCGAACGGGACCGTGGCGGACCAAGTAGCATGTTTTGCTCCTAAGCCCGGCGACGCTGTCTTCCTCCCGGCTGGGACCGTGCACTCTCTGGGGGGTGGCGTGGTGGTGTTTGAAGTCCAGCAGAATAGCGACGTGACGTTTCGCCTGTACGACTGGGATCGAGTGGATCCGATGACGGGCCAGCCGCGGCCGCTCCAGGTGGATCAAGCACTGGCCTGTATTGATTTCACGGAGGGTCCCGCCGGTCCGGTGGCGCCCGTGGTGGAGGCCGCCGCGCTGGTGCGTCGCAATCGACTTTTTCAGTGTGAACATTTTTGGTTGTGGCGCGTGCGCGCACAATCGCCGTTTGCTGTTGGCGCGGTGGGTGTGCCACGCGTGCTGGTATGCATCGAGGGCACCGGGCAGGTGGAATACGGCCGAGCCATTTGTGCCGTTGCGAAAGGAGATGTGGTTCTATTGCCTGCGGTTCTCGGCCATTGTACGTTTCAGCCCCGAGGCGCCGTGAACGTACTGGAAATCGGGATACCGGAATGAAAAAGCTGATCGTGTTCGATCTGGACGGGACCCTTGCGGAGAGTAAGACATGCGTGGACGCGGAAATGTCGCAGTTGCTGCGCGATCTTCTCGAAATTGTTAAAGTTTCCATCATCTCCGGAGGTGATTGGCCGCAGTTCGAGGCACAGGTTCTGTCGAGTCTCCCCCCTGGTACGCTACTGACAAATCTATCCATCCTGCCCACTTGCGGAACAAAATTCTTTAGCTATTCAGGCCATTGGACCAAGCTTTATTCCGAGGATTTCACTTCGGACGAAAAAAAGAAAATCGTCAGCTCTTTAAAGAAGGCGGTGGCGGAAGCGGGCTTTCAGGTCGAAAAAGTCTGGGGCGAAACGATTGAAGATCGGGGAAGCCAGATTACTTATTCCGCCCTGGGCCAGCAAGCTCCTTTGGAAGAAAAAAAGAAATGGGATCCGGACTACGCAAAGCGCACGAAGATCAAGGCTCTGGCGGACATGCTGATCCCGGAATATTCGGTGAGGATGGGAGGCGCCACTTCAATCGATGTGACTAAGCCGGGGATCGATAAGGCTTACGGGATCGCCAAGCTGAAAGATGTGCTGGGGATAACGCTGAAGGAAATGATGTTCGTCGGGGACGCCATATTTCCGGGAGGAAACGACTATCCAGCGGAGCAGGCGGGAGTTGTTTCCGTGTGCGTGCGTGGACCGCATGAATGTAAGCGGGTGATCGAGGCTGTGATCGGGTGTCTGGCGTGAGCGAATTTCAATTGCAGCGTTTGGGACTGATCATGGAACCGGAGCCAGGTAATCCGAACGAGATCGAAGGCGTCTTGAATCCCGCAGCCGTTCGCGGACCCGATGGGGAACTCTACCTGTTCCCGCGAATGGTGGCGAAGGGGAACTATTCGCGCATTGGCATCGCGCGCGTGCGGTTCAATGCAGCCGGCGATCCGGCAGGCGTGGAAAGGCTTGGCATCGCGTTAGAGCCGGAAGCCGACTATGAGTTGCGGCCCAACGGCGGCGGTGGCTGCGAAGACCCTAGGATCACCTTCGTGGAACCGCTGCAGAGCTACCTGATGACTTATACGGCATTCTCGGTCCAAGGCCCGCGCATCGCCCTGGCGGTGTCGAAGGATCTTTTTCGCTGGAAGCGTCTGGGACTCGCAACTTTTGGTGTCTATCACGGTACCGAAATCGGCGATGTCGATGACAAAGATGCCAGTCTCTTTCCAATCGCCCTTCCGAATCCATCCGGGCAGCCGGAGCTGGCCATGCTCCACCGGCCGCTTTTCCCCGGTACTCGTCCGGAAGAAACCGCTTGCTGCCCGGAGTCCCGCGACGTGGATCTTGATCGCGAAAGCATCTGGATTTCATACTGCTCGATGGCCTTGGAAGGCCGTGAATCATGTCGTCTCGGCCCATTTAGCTGTCACCACCGGCTGGCGGCTCCGGTGTCCCCCTGGGAGCGTCTCAAAATCGGAGGCGGAACCCCACCCGTCCTGACGAAGCACGGTTGGCTGATCCTATACCACGGCGTCAGCGAAATAGATGCGCCCGGCGACAGCGAACACCCGTTGTGCTACTCAGCTGGCATGATGATCCTTTCGAAGGAGCATCCGCGCATGATCCTCTATCGTTCAGCGCATCCGGTGTTAACACCTGCTCTGCCTCAGGAACGCCACGGCATGGTAGCGAACGTGGTATTTCCCACTGGAATCGACCGCCGCGACGATCTTGGCCTTCCGGATCGCTTCGACGTTTATTACGGGATGGCCGACAGCCGGATTGGTGTGGCACGTCTCGATGTACCGGCTTGCTTGCCCACTGGAGGAGCCAATGACTCTGCAAACTCACGGTCCGGT
>JBEKLB010000104.1:0-16740 GCA_050010415.1 Bryobacteraceae bacterium
CACAACGGCGAAATCAACACCGTGCGCGGCAACGTCAACTGGATGAACGCGCGCGAGAAGGTGCTCTCGTCGGAGCTTTTTGGCGCCGATCTCAAGAAAACCTTCCCGGTGATCGCCCCCGGCGGCAGCGATTCAGCTTCTCTCGACAACGCCGTTGAGCTGCTGACGCTCTCCGGACGCAGTCTGCCGCACGTGATGGCCATGCTGATTCCTGAAGCCTGGGATGCCGACAGCACCATGCGTCCGGAGAAGAAGGCATTTTACGAATATCACGCGTCTCTCATGGAGCCTTGGGACGGCCCCGCGGCCATTGCCTTTACCGACGGCCGCTCCATTGGCGCCACGCTGGACAGAAACGGGCTGCGTCCCGCGCGCTATCTGGTAACGCACGATGGCCTGGTGATCCTGGGCTCTGAAGCGGGCGTACTTCCCGTGAAGCCGGAAGAGGTTAAATTCAAGGGCCGGCTCCAGCCTGGCCGCATGCTTCTGGTAGACACGGTGGAAGGCCGCATCATTCCCGACGAAGAGCTGAAGGAACGCCTGTCCAGCCGCAAGCCTTATGGTGAGTGGCTGAAGGCCAATCAAATCACGCTCGACAGTCTGCCGGAGCCGCCGCGCGTCTATGATTCCGATCTCGCAAGCATCGTGATGCGGCAACGCGCCTTCGGCTATACCGACGAAGATCTGCGTGTCCTGATGCTCCCTATGGCGGAGAAGGGTGAAGAGCCCATCGGTTCCATGGGCACCGACACGCCGCTGGCTTGTCTTTCCGATAAGCCCCAGCCCTTGTTCCATTACTTCAAGCAGTTGTTTGCGCAGGTAACCAATCCGGCTATCGATCCCATTCGCGAAGAGCTGGTGATGTCGTTGACCAGCTACATCGGCAATGAGCGCAACATCCTGGCCGAAACGCCCGAGCACTGCCACACGCTGAAGCTGCCGCATCCCCTGCTGACCAATCGTGACCTGGAGAAGCTGCGCCGTGTTTCAGCCGGCGATCTTCTGGCCAACACGCTGCCGATGCTGTTCCGCGTGGCGGGCGGCGAAAAAGAATTGGAGCGGGCGCTGGACGGCCTGTGCCGCCGTGCCTCGCTCGCGGTTCGTTCCGGCTATAGTCTGCTGATCCTCACCGATCGTGGGATGGATGAAGAGTACGCGCCCATCCCGAGCCTGCTGGCTTTGTCGGCGGTGCACAATCATCTGGTTCGCGAAGGCACGCGCACCCAAGTTGCGTTGATTATCGAATCCGGCGAGCCGCGCGAAGTGATGCATTTCTGCCTGTTGATCGGTTACGGCGCGAGCGCGGTGAATCCGTATCTGGCCATCGAGACTCTGGAAGATCAGGCTGCGCGCGGCCATCTGCCGGCCGGCTTTACGTTTGAAACGGCACTGAAGAATTACAAGAAAGCCATCAACAAAGGCTTGCTGAAGGTCTGCTCCAAGATGGGCATTTCGACGCTCCAAAGCTATCGCGGCGCCCAGGTATTCGAAGCCATCGGACTAAACAAATCTCTGATCGAGCGGTATTTCACCGGCACCGCATCGCGCATCGAAGGCGTGGGCCTGGATGTGCTGGCGCGCGAAGCCAAGATGAAGCACGACTACGCGCTCCAGGCCGTATCGGAAACCGATACCGAACTCGAAGTTGGCGGAAGCTACCAATACCGCGTGCGCGGCGAGCATCATTTGGTGAATCCACTGACGGTCAGCAAGCTGCAGCACGCCGTCCAGCAAGAGAGCTTCGCGACATTCCAGGAATACTCAGCCCTGGTAAACAATCAAAGCAAAGCATTGGGCACCCTGCGCGGCTTGATGGAGTTCAAGCTGGCGGAGAAGCCGGTGCCGATGGATGAGGTGGAGCCGGCCAAGGAAATCGTGAAGCGCTTCGCCACCGGCGCCATGTCGTTCGGGTCGATCAGTAAAGAGGCGCATGAAACCCTGGCCATTGCGATGAACCGCATCGGCGGGAAGTCCAATACCGGCGAGGGCGGGGAAGACGAAGAGCGCTTTGCACGCGATCCCAATGGCGACTGGCGGCGCAGCGCGATCAAGCAGGTGGCTTCGGCGCGCTTTGGCGTCACGGCCCACTACCTGGTGAACGCCGACGAGCTGCAAATCAAGATCGCCCAGGGCGCCAAGCCCGGCGAAGGCGGCCAGTTGCCAGGCCACAAAGTGGATGACGTAATCGCGCGCGTGCGCCATTCCATCCCCGGCGTTGGTTTGATTTCCCCGCCGCCGCATCACGACATTTATTCCATCGAGGATCTGGCGCAGCTCATCTACGATCTGAAGAACGTAAATCCCGCGGCGCGAATTTCGGTGAAGCTGGTGGCCGAGGTGGGCGTTGGCACGGTGGCCGCGGGCGTCGCCAAAGCGCATGCCGACGTGGTGCTGATCTCGGGCTACGACGGCGGCACCGGAGCATCGCCTCTCACCTCGCTCAAACACGCCGGTATTCCGTGGGAACTCGGCCTGTCGGAAACGCAACAGGTGCTGGTGCTGAACGATCTGCGCAGCCGCGTGCGCGTGCAGGCCGATGGAAAACTGCAAACCGGACGCGACGTGGCCATTGCCGCGCTCCTTGGCGCCGAAGAATTTGGATTTTCCACCATGCCCCTGGTGTCGATGGGCTGCATCATGATGCGCAAGTGCCATCTGAACACCTGCCCGGTGGGCATCGCGACACAAGATCCGGCTTTGCGCGCGAAGTTCCGGGGTACGCCCGAGAACGTCATCAACTTTTTCTTTTTCATGGCTGAAGAAGTTCGCGAATGGATGTCGAAGCTGGGCTTCCGCACGATGGACGAAATGGTGGGACGCGTGGATCGCATCGAAATGCGCCACGCCGTGAAACACTGGAAGGCCCGCGGTCTCGATTTCTCGGCGATTCTCTACAATCCGCAAGTGCCCCGCCGCGTCGGACGCCGCTGCCTGATCGCGCAGGATCATGGCCTGAATGAAGCCCTCGATCATCAACTCATCGAGCAGGCCAAACCAGCTCTGGACCACGGAGCTTCCGTCGAGTTCTCGGTGCCTATCCGCAACGTGCATCGTACGGTAGGCGCGATGTTGAGCGGCGAGATCGCGCGGCGTTACGGTTCCGCGGGCCTGGCCGACGATACCATCCGGTTCCAGTTCTCCGGGTCGGCCGGTCAGAGCTTCGGAGCGTTCCTTGCCAAAGGCGTCACGCTGACGCTCGAAGGCGATGCCAACGATTATGTCGGCAAGGGATTGTGTGGCGGAAGGGTGATTGTTTATCCGCCGCGCACCTCCACGTTCTTAGCCGAAGAAAACATGGTGGTGGGCAACGTGGTGCTCTATGGCGCCACTTCGGGCGAAGCATTTTTCAACGGAATGGCGGGCGAGCGCTTTGCGGTCCGGAATTCGGGCGCGACAGCCGTCGTCGAATCCGTCGGCGATCACGGCTGCGAGTACATGACCAAGGGACTAGTGGTCGTGCTCGGCCGCGCCGGCCGAAATTTCGCCGCCGGCATGAGCGGCGGGATCGCTTTCGTTTTGGATGAGACCGGCGAGTTCTCGGGCGTCCTCTGTAATCAAGCCAGTGTGGATCTGGAGCCGGTGGTGGATCCGGCCGATATGCAGGCGCTGCAGAACCTGGTGGAAAGGCACGTGGCAGCCACCGGCAGCCCGCGCGGAAAATGGATCCTCGAAAACTGGGGCGAAATGCTGCCCAAATTTGTCAAGGTGTTCCCGCACGAGTACAAGCGCGTTTTGGGCATCCCGAAATATCAGGCGGGTAAGGCCGAAGTGAATCATCCCGCGCATGTCGCGGCTGGCGCGAGCTTGAAGCAAGAGGCCGCGCATGGGTAAAGTAACCGGCTTCGTCGAATACGAGCGCGAAACGCCGGGCCGCAGGCCGCCCGCCGAGCGCATTAACGATTGGTTCGAGGTCTATAAGGATTTTCCGGAGGACAAAGTTCGCACCCAGGGCGCGCGCTGCATGGATTGCGGCGTTCCGTTTTGTCATACTGGCTGTCCGCTGAACAACATCATTCCGGACTGGAACGATCTGGTGTATCGCGACCGTTGGCGCGCGGCCATCCGCGTTCTGCACGCGACCAACAATTTCCCCGAGTTCACCGGGCGCATCTGTCCCGCGCCGTGCGAAGCGGCCTGCGTGCTGGGCATCAATGAGCCGCCAGTGGCGATCAAGGTGATTGAGAAAACCATCATCGAGCACGCCTTCCAAGAAGGCTGGATCCAACCTGAGCCGCCGTTGCGCCGCACGGGTAAGAGCGTTGCGGTTGTGGGGTCCGGTCCCGCGGGATTGGCCGCCGCGCAGCAGCTCAATCGCGCCGGACATTCGGTGACCGTCTTCGAAAAAGCGGATCGCATTGGCGGATTGCTGCGCTATGGCATCCCCGAATTCAAAATGGAAAAATGGGTGCTCGACCGGCGCCTCGATCAGATGATCGCCGAGGGTGTCAAATTTCGCACCGGTGTCGATGTGGGACAGAGTATCTCGGGCCTTCAGTTACAGAAAGATTTTGATGCCATCCTGCTGGCCGGAGGCGCGGAACAGCCGCGCGATCTGCCAGTGCCGGGCAGGGAATTGAAGGGTATCCATTTCGCGATGGAGTTTCTGCCGCAGCAAAACAAAGTCTGCGCGGGCGACCAGGTGCCCGGCCAGATCCTAGCTACCGGCAAGCATGTTGTGATCATCGGCGGTGGCGACACGGGCGCGGATTGCCTGGGTACCTCACACCGTCAGCAAGCCGCCTCGGTGCATCAGTTCGAGATCATGCCCATGCCGCCAAATGAGCGCGCTCCGCACACTCCCTGGCCGTTGTGGCCGCTGCAACTGCGCGTGGAAAGCTCCCATGAAGAGGGCGGCATCCGCGAGTGGAGCATGGCTACTGCTTCGTTCTCAGGCGACGAGCATGGCCGCGTGAACAAGCTGCACGGCATTCGCGTGGGTGCCGCGCCCAAGTTCGAGCCCATCCCCGGCTCCGAATTCAGCATGGATGCCGACCTGGTGCTGCTCGCCATGGGATTCACCGGGCCAGTGAAGCAAGGATTATTGGAACAGCTCGGTGTTCAGCTGGACGGCCGTGGCAACGTCGCCACCGATGCAAATTACGCGACGAATGTTCCAGGCATCTTCGCCGCCGGCGATCTGCGCCGTGGACAATCGCTGGTGGTTTGGGCCATCGCCGAGGGCCGCAAAGCCGCCGAGGGCATGCACCATTACCTGGTGAACGCTGAGAGCCTGGTCGCCGGCCACGCTTAACGGCTGCCCAAACTCAAGAACGCAATCCCCACCAGAATCAGTCCCACGCCCGCCAGCTTCACCTTCGTGATCACCTCATGAAAGAACAGCCGCGACCACACCAGCGTGCAAACATATCCCAGCGAAACCAATGGAAACAGCACCGACAATTCGCCGTTCGACATGCCTTTTACAAACAGCACCGAGGATACCAGGTAGGTGGCAATCCCAAGCGCCAGCCTCCAGTTGAATGCGATGCTGGTCCAATTCTTGTTCACCGCGTGGGCGCCCGACTTTAGAAATATCGCTCCCAGCGAGCCGATCACCGATCCCACCAGAACGATCACCATCGACGACACAGGAGTGGTCATTTCGATCCGCCACCCCATCCGAGCACTGCCACGCCCAGAATGATCACCAGCACGCCGACGATCTTGAACGGATTGGTGGTCTCATGAAAGGCCAGCACTGCCGTGATGGTTACCCACACGTAGCTCAAAGCGATCAATGGATAAAGGATGGAAAGCTCACCATGGCGCAGGGCATAAATGAACATCACCGTAAACACGCCGTAGAGACAGTATCCGAAAAACAACTGCGGTATAGTCAAAATCCCAATCATCGTCGCTAGCAGGCCGGCATGCGACAGTCGATTGGCGCCCAGCTTGATCAAATACTGCGCAATCGCGACCAGCAGCGTACAGCCCAGCACGATAAAGATGGCCAGCTTCCGCTTAGCAGGATCGGGAACGTGGACTTCCGGCGCGGATGTGGCGGGCGTCAATCTTCCTCCAAGCTCTCATGATAACAATCGGCAGAAGATAGAATAAGACTTATCCTGAATCGGAGACGTAAAATAGAAGCATGGTCCCAGGCTCGGTGATCCCGGCTATTCCAACTGCCTCGCCGGCCTCGTCACGCGCCGTTTCCCAAGTGGACCGCTTCTTCGAGCTCTCCCTGCTGGGCCTGCTCGCAAGTGGCTTCATGGCAGTGGCCGGCTCCGGCTATCTGGACGTCCCCACCATCGCCTTCACTTCCGCCGCGCTACTCATTCGCGTGCTGTTGGTGGCTGGTCTCATCCGTTTCGAAGTGCCGCCCATCGTAGTCACCCTGCTCACCTTGCTGTACATCGGCTTCTACCCGGTGGACTATTTTTTCATCTCGCGCGCTTTTATTCCCGCCGCCATCCATCTGGTATTTTTCGTAGCCGTGGTGAAGATACTGACCGGCCACACGGACCGCGATTATCTTTTGCTGAAAGTGATCGCTTTCCTGGAGCTGCTGGCCGCCTGCATTGTCTCGGCCAGCTTCAATTTTTTCTTTTTCCTGTTGCTCTTCCTGGTGCTGGGCGTGGCGACCTTTGCGAGCAGCGAGATTCGACAATCCCGCAAGCGCGGATATTCGCCCGTCAAGATGATCGGCGCCAGCGTAACCGGCCGATTGATCGGTGTCGTGGTGTCCGTTTCCCTGGCCATCCTGGTGATCACCGGAGGCCTATTCTTCTTCCTGCCCCGCACCGCGCGCGCCGCCTTCCAGCACCTGGTGTCGCATCGCTATCACCTGGTGGGTTTCTCGAACCACGTCTCGCTCGGCGAGATTGGCGAAATCAAGCAGGAAAATGTTGCGGTGATGCACGTGAAGATGGATCGTCCGCAGGACCGCGCTCTGTCGTTGAAGTGGCGCGGCGCCGCGCTCACCGAATTTAATGGGCGGGCCTGGTTCAACCGTCTCGGCCCCGGCCAGATTCTGCAGCCCGATCATGGGAAGCTGCTGCGCCTGGATGACGAGTCGCCGCGCCGCAAGGGCCGCTTCATTTCCTATGCCGTTTATCTGAACGATTTGGCGCAGGATGCTCTGTTCTTCGCCGGCACCCCGCAATATGTGCGGATCGATTCCATCGTGGTTCGGCGCCCCTACGGCAACTACAGCGCCCAGTTCAGCGAGGCGCGCACGGTGTCTTACCAGGTCTTCAGCCGTCTGGATTCGCCCGAGGCTCCTCTGGACCCGGCGGAAGTGGAGCCGCTCCCGTTGGACGCCCGCCGAGCCTATTTGCAATTGCCACGCCTGGACCCGCGCATTCGCGAACTGACGGAGAACGTGGTTCGTGGCCAGGCGTCGCCCGCGTCCCAGGCCCGCATGCTCGAGAATTATCTTCGGACCAACTACGGCTACACGCTCGAACTTCCCAAGACCGAGCCGGAGGATCCGCTGGCGTTCTTCCTGTTCCATCGCAAAAAAGGCCACTGCGAGTACTTCGCCTCCTCCATGGCGGTGATGCTGAGGGTGCTTCAAATCCCGTCGCGCGTCATCACCGGCTTCCAAAGCGGAATCTACAACCCCATCAGTGGCTCGCAACTGATTCGAAGCTCCGACGCGCACAGTTGGGTGGAGGCTTGGCTGCCGGATCGCGGCTGGACTACGTTCGACCCCACGCCCCCCGATCCGAACGCGCCCGGGCTCTCGGCCTGGACCCGGTTGAGCTTCTACGCCGACGCCGTCGACGTCTTCTGGCAGGATTGGGTTTTGAACTACAACCTGGAGCGGCAGCTTCAGCTGGCATCCCGCGTAGGTGAATCCGGACGGCACATCGGATCGAATTGGGGCGAGGGTCCGTTTTCCTGGAACGCGCGCAATTGGAAGGGGCTGCGCGACTTCGGGTTTGTGTTGGGCGGTGTACTTGCCTTGGCGTTTCTGGGGACGTTCCTGCGGCGCGACGGATGGCGCTGGTGGACCACGCGCCAGCGGCTGCTCAAGGTGCAGCGCGGTGAAGGTCACCCCTCCGATGCCACGCTGCTCTATCAGCGCATGCTGAAGGCGCTGCGGCGTCGCGGTATCGAAAAACCGGCTTGGCTCACGCCCTGCGAATTCGCGCGCGTGTTGCAGGAGCCCGAGCTCGCGTTGCTGGTGGAGGATTTCACCAGCGCCTACAATGAGCTGCGCTTTGGAGGAAACTCGGAAGCCGCCGGCCGGATCTGCGTGCTGCTGGAGCGTCTGGAAACCGCGCCTTAGCCCGGTTGCACTAACCTTGCAGAAGGGAGTGGAACTAATGAACCTCGAAATCCTCAAGCCAGAACTCGAACGCCGGGTGCGGGAGGGAATCCAAAGCGGGCGATTTCAGAATGTAGACGAACTCCTTACCAAAGCACTCGATGCGCTCTCCGAGTTCTCCGGTGACCGCTTAGGAGCACTCGACTGGTCGAAATGCCACACCGTAGAGAGCGTGCCGGGGAGGTTAGGTGGCGCATGGGTCTTCCGAGACACCCGGCTGCCGGTGTCGACCATATTCGAAAATCTGGAGGATGGCGCGACAGTTGACGAAATAACGGAATGGTTCCGAATCTCGAAGGACCAGGTCATCGCGGTTCTGGAGTTTGCTGCTCGCAGCGTTGCTGCCCCTGCCCCTGTGTCCGCCCGAGATGCTCATCCTGTTTGATCACAGCACGTTGGAGATTTGTGGGCCGAGGCGGAGCTGATCGAAAATACCAAACGAATAAGCACCGGAGTCTACGACGCTACGGACCCACCGGGATGTCCACCACCAGCGGAGTGGGCGCGGTCTGCAATGGCGCCACGAGGGCTGTGGGTGCAGCGCCATTTAGGGTTCCACCTGTTACGCCCCCAATCGAGCCAGTGCCAAGTGTTGTGCCGGCAGGGGCCACCACCAGCCGCAGCCTGGCTCCAGAATCGACCACCACGGGCTGGTTCGGAATCTGAATGGTCTGGTTCGGCAACACCGGCGTCGCCCCTTCACTCGCGGGCGATTCATCTGCCGGATAAATGCGCTTTGAATTCCCGGACGCGTCTATTTCATACAGCGCCAGGTACCCCGCGACGCCCGTAGTGACCTCCACTCGGACGCCATCCCCAGCCGCGGCGCCGCGCACCAGCGAGTACCTCACCAGCGGGCCCAGGTACAACCTGGCATCAGCCGCAAGCCCAGCGGAGAACTGTTGCCGAACCGCGTCCGGAAGCGCCGGCGATGGAGCGGCGAGCAACGCTTTCGCGGCTGGCGCAACCAGCGTCGAACGCGCTACATCCGGCGCGGTCTGCTTCTTGGCATCCTGAGCCGAATCGAGTCGAATCGGCGCCCCGCCTGGGCGCTTCGGCGCAACCTTAGGTGCGATGCCTTGCGTCCGAACATCCGTGGATTGCTTCACCGCATCGAGTGCCAAGGCGTCGGGTCCCGGCGTGACCGGCCGCGAATCGACGGGGGCAGACCGGGCCAGTTGCTCCACTGGCTCCGGCGTCCTGGCACGGTTCATCAAAGCAATCACGATTACCGCAACCACTGCGGGCATTGCCACGCCCCATAGCCAGCGTCGCCAGGCGAACCCGGCGCGTGTACTCTTCGAAGGTTCGAGCGCCTGGCGTACTTGGGCCCGCGACACTGGATCTGCCAGCAATTCCCGCAGCGCATCTTCATTCTGCAGCGCATTGAACAATTCCTGGTCTTCGAGCGCGGCTTCGAACAACATTCGCCGCTCGTCCGCGCTCAGCGCGTCCGTCGCGTAGCCTCCCAGCAGTTTGCGGATCTCCTCTTGCGTCATTCGCTTTTTTCCCGATCGCGCATGCCACTCTGTATTTTCTCGATCAATTCCTGCCGGCAGCGAAAATCCCAGGTATAAACGGTGTTGATGGAACCCGCTCCAAAGGCGGCCTGGATCTCCGCGAAGCTCTTGCCCTCGAGCTTGAGCGCCAGAAGCTTGCGGCACCTTTCGCCCATCCCCGCGATGGCCGCCATCAAACGCTCCCGCGCCTCGCGCTGCTCCAGGGCCGTGAGTGCGTCGGTGCGTCCGTCGGGCATTTGAATCTCTTCCGCCGATACCTGCGTGAACTCCCCATGTCTCCGCGCTTTCCTGCGGTGCGCCAGCATCTTGAAGCGCACGATCTGGAGCGAAAGCGGGAGCAGATCTTCCAGCCGGTTGAGATCCCCGTACTTCTCATGCAGCAGGATCAGCACTTCCTGCGCCAGATCCTCGGCGGCGTCCCTCTGTATTCTAGATGCCGCGAAGCCCACGATCCTTTCCCGCAGCTTGCGCAGCATCTCCTCGCGCGAGCCCGGCGCCTGGTCCAGACTCTTGGCGGACGTTGAGCCCATGGTTCTGATTACCGCCCAAAGGATACTGCGTCTGGGAGTTGGTTGACAAGTGACCCCTTGCTGACAAGTCTCCCGGCCCCTTGTTAGGATTGAATTACCTTTGCGTCAGCGGTCGTTAACCCCTTCTCCAGATCGTCCAGTGGTACTCGTTGGTTCCGGCCGCTGTGGCTCTACACTCCTGCAGGCCGTGTTGAACAGCAACCCGGAGTTCCTCATTTGGGGCGAGCACAACGGATTTCTCAAGCAGATTGCCGCCGCATATTACGATGCCGCGCATCCGCTATTTCCCGACAAGTTGGAACTCGCGAGCGAGCATCGCGTCAAGCAACTGCGCAATAGCCGTCGCTGGCCCGCTTGGGACAATCTCTGCGGCGACAAGGAATTCCTGGAACGATTTCGGGCCTTTATCCGTTCTCTTTTCGCCGACCCCACCGGACGCGCCACGCGCTGGGGCTTCAAAGAAATTCGCTATGCGCTGACGGCCGACGATCGCACCCTGCAATTGATGTTCGATTGTTTTCCCGAAGCCCGGTTGATCGTCCTGATTCGCGAGCCGGAGCCCACCATCCTCAGCGCTCTGTCGCGCTGGGTCTTCGCCGGCCAGCGCAACGGGAATATTGGTGTCGATGTATTGGACCATCAAATCCTGGCGGCAGCCGACGCCTGGCAGGTCCAATATATGCACCTGCATGCTCTGGTCGAAGGTCACGCTCCCAATTGCCTGCCACTTCGCTATGAGGATCTGGCGAATCCTAAGACCTACCGCGAGCTTTCGAAATTCCTGGAGACTTCGCCCTTCAACTTCCAGAGCCATGTCAACAAGGTGAAGGACGCCGCCAACAAAAGCGATCCGACGGCGCTGCTCATCCGGGAGCGCATTGAGTTTCTCCGGCCGCAAATTGCAGCCGCCACTTGCCAGGCGCGGGCGGCCTACGGCTACTCAAACACTGTTCGGTAGCCTGCCCGTGGTACACTCGGTCTTCCGTCGGACTGTAATCTTGTGTTTTCCCGCCGTGCTTTGCTCAAGGGCGCAGCATTAGCTATCGCTGCCCCGATGATTCAACGGGGGCGTTTCTGCCTTCTCGCCCAAAGCAATCTTGCGTATTCCGCAACGGCAATCGATTTGGTCAGCCGCTCCACCGTTATCGACATGCTGGGCCTGCTCACGCTCGACTACTCCAAGCTGTCTTCGTGGGAAACACAGCCGGCTTGCTTTGCGGCGCACGATTTTGAGAAATTGCGCGCCTCGGGAATCACCATTTTCCATCCCGCCGTCGGTTTTACGGAAGGCGATGGATATGCCAAGTCGCTCGCCGACATCACCGGCTGGAATGCCTTCATCGCAGCGCATCCGAATCAGTTTGTGCGTATCGATTGCCCCGCGGATGTGGAACGCGCCAAATCCAGCGGCCGGCTCGGCATCGTCATCGGCCAGCAAAACTCGCGCCATTTTCGCACCGTCGCGGACGTGGATTGCTTCTACAATCTCGGCCAGCGTGTCTCCCAGCTTACCTACGATGACAACCTGATCGGAGGAGGTTCCAGCGACCCCCGCGACGTCGGGTTGACGCCCTACGGCGCTCAGATCGTCGACCGAATGAACGCCGTTGGCATGGCCGTCGATATTTCACATTGCAGCGATCGCACCACGCTGGACACCCTCAATGCGTCCCGCAAACCGGTACTCGTCACGCATTCCAATTGCCGTGCGCTGGTTTCGGCCGCTCGTTGCAAGACAGATGAAGCCATCCGCCTGCTCGCTGCTAAGGGTGGCGTGATCGGAATCACCATGGTGCGCGGCTTCGTGCAGTCGTCCGGTCCAGCGACCATCGAAGACGTTCTGGATCACATCGATCACGTCGCAAAGCTGGTAGGCGTGGAACACGTCGGCATTGGTTCCGACGTGGATCTGGAAGGGCGCGACGCTCGGATCCGTCCACGCAAGCGCTTCGATCTGGACGGCATCGATTATTCTCGCAAGATCTTCGACCTTACAGAAGGGTTGATCAGGCGCAAGTATTCATCCGAAGACGTCGGCCTCATTCTCGGCGGCAATTTCCAGCGCGTGCTCAAAGCCATCTGGTCCCCCGAACAAACCTAAGTTCGGCAGGCCGTGGGCCCGCCCAACATGTAAGTTGAAACTGGATCCCGCCCCCGCCCGTTACAATATGTATAAGGCGCATGAAATCACCCACACTCCGGTTCGCCCTCCTATTTATTTGCCCGTTGTTGCTCGCGGCGCAATCACTCAAAGATTTTGAAAAGCGGGTCACCGAGTTCACCCTCGCCAACGGACTCCACTTCATCATTTTCGAGCGCCACGAAGCTCCCGTCGTTTCCTTCCACTCCTATGTCAACGCCGGTTCGGTAGACGATCCAGGCGGTGAGACCGGAATCGCCCACATGTTCGAGCATATGGCGTTCAAAGGTACCGAGACCATCGGCACCAAGAATTACCCGCAGGAGCGCAAAGCCATGGACGACGTGGAACGCGTTTACGACGAGTATGACGCGGAGCGCAACAAGGGTCTGAAGGCCGATCCGAAGAAACTGCAGGATCTCCAGGAGCAACTCAAAGCAGCCATGGAGAAGGCCGACAGCTTTGTTATTCCCAACGCCTATCCCGAGTTGATCGAATCCAACGGCGGCGTGGGAATGAACGCGGGAACCGGCGAGGATTCCACCAGTTACTTCTACAATTTCCCGCGCAATCGTCTGGAACTGTGGTTCCTGCTGGAATCGCAGCGTTTCTACGATCCGGTATTCCGCGAATTTTACAAAGAGCGCGACGTGGTGCGCGAGGAGCGGCGCATGCGCGTGGAATCGAGCCCTCAAGGCCAGCTCGCGGAGGCGCTGCTTGCGACGGCCTTCGCGGCGCACCCGTATCGAAACATGCCTGGCGGGTGGGCCAGCGATATCGAGAATTTCCGGCTCACCGAAGCCATCGTCTTCTACAAAAAATACTATGTGCCGGCCAATATCACGCTAGCCATTGCGGGCGACGTGGATCCCAAGGAATGCCGGCGCCTGGCCGACAAGTATTTCTCGATCCTTCCATCCGGCCCGCTGCCCAGCGGCCCGCGCACCATCGAGCCAGTGCAGAAGGGCGACAAGCGGGTGGAGGTGGAATCACCGGCGCAGCCCTTTATGGCGATCGCTTACAAGCGGCCCGATCAACTGGATAAAGACGATTCAGTGTTCGACGTTCTGGGCGAGATCCTGGCTGGCGAGCGCACCGGCCTGTTGTACACCGATCTGGTTCGCGACAAGAAGATCGCGCTCGGGGCGTCCGCGGATGCGTCCTTCCCGGGCGGCAAATATCCGAATCTGTTTCTATTCTTCCTGGTGCCGAATCAAGGCCACAGCGTGGAGGAAAACGAGAAGGCCTGTTACCAGATCATTGAGCGGCTGAAAACCACCGCCGTTACCAACGACACCTTGCAACGCATCAAAACCAAAGTTCGCGCCGCGCTGATCCGCCGTCTGGACAGCAATTCCGGCATGGCCGATGCATTGACATTTTATTATGCCAATTACGGCGATTGGCGCAAGCTGTTCACCAGCATTGACGATACCGACAAGGTGACCGCGGAGGATGTCATGCGGGTTGCCAAGCAGTACCTGGTGCCGGAAACACGCACCGTAGTCTATACGGTCCCGCCGCCCGCCGGCTCGAAATCAACGGCGCCCAAGGCAGAAGGAGCGGGCCAATGAAGACTCTCATTCTGTCGCTGATCCTTTGCAGCGCCGCCATCCCTCAAACCGAAGTGCGCCGCGCCATCGTACTGCCTTCCTACAAGGATCTGAAGTACCCGCCGCTGCCTCCGCTCAAGGTTCCCGATCCCACCGAGATCGCGCTTTCGAACGGGATGAAGGTGCTGCTGCTCGAGAATCACGAGCTGCCCTTGATCAGCGGAGCGGCTTTGATCCGCACCGGCAATCTCTTTGATCCGCCCAGCAAGAAAGGCCTGGCAGGTCTCACCGGCGAAGTCCTGCGTTCGGGTGGCACTAAGGCCCGATCCGGCGATCAACTCGATCAGGATCTCGAGAATGTCGCCGCATCCATTGAAAGCCAAATCGGCGAGACCAGCGGGACGCTGTCTTTCTCTTGCCTGAAAGAAAACACCGATCAGGTGCTCGCCATCTTCCGCGACGTGCTTACTTCACCTGAATTCCGACAGGACAAAGTAGATTTATCGAAGACGCAATCGCGCAGCGGAATCTCACGCCGCAACGACGATCCCGATGGAATTGCGGACCGCGAGTTCAGCGACATCGTCTACGGTCGCAACACGCCCTATGGCTGGTCCATCGAGTACGCCGATATCGATAACATCCAGCGTCAGGATCTGATCGACTTCTACCATCGCTATTATTTTCCCGCCAACATCACGATGGAAATCATTGGCGATTTTTCAACGGCCGAGATGCAGACCAAATTGGAACAGTTGCTGGGCAGTTGGAAGTATACGCAGCCTGCCGTTCCGGCATTTCCCAAGGTGCAAGACAAAGCCGCGCCCGGCCTCTATCTGGCGACCAAGGACGATACCACCCAGACCTTCTTTCACGTCGGCGAGCTCGGTGGTGAGTTGCGCGACAAGGATTACCCGGCTCTCGAAGTGGCTGCCGACATTCTGGGAGGTGGTTTCCACAGCCGGCTGTTTCAGAGCGTTCGCACCAAGCATGGCTGGGCCTACAACATCTCGGCGGACTGGGGCGCCAATTACGATCATCCGGGAACCTTCTCTATCTCAGGAAGCACGCAATCGTCGCATACCGTGGACACGCTGAAGGCGATTGGCGAGGAGATCGAGAAGATTCGCACCGCCGAGGTCAGCGACGAGGAGTTACAAACTGCCAAGGATACGGTCCTCAACGGCTTCGTCTTCAATTTCGATCGGCCGAGCAAAACCATCAACCGCTTGATGATGTACCAATATTACGGTTATCCCAAGGATTTCATCTTCCAGTATCAGAAGGCCATTGCGGCCGTTACCAAGGCCGACGTGCTGCGCGTGGCTAAGCAATATTTCCTGCCCGCCAAGTTAAGCTATGTCGCGGTTGGCAATCCGAAGGACTTCGGGACTCCACTCGCCAGCCTCGGCATGAAGGTGCAGCCCATCGACCTCACAATTCCTGAGCCGAAGAAGGAAGCCGCGCAGGCCAATCCTGCGTCGCTCGCCAAGGGCAAGGCGCTCTTGGAGCGAATGCAGCAGTCGTTGGGTGGCGCGGACAAGCTGGCCGCTGTCAAAGATCTCCAATTTCACGCCGAACTCGAAGTTTTCACCCCCGGCGCGTCGATGAAGGTGAAGCAGACCAACTCCTTCATCGCGCCTTCCACCGTCCGGCAGGACAACGAGCTTCCGTTTATGAAACAGTCCGTATACTCTGACGGCGCCTCGGGCTGGCTCTCGGGGATGCAAGGCATAGCGAACCTGTCTCCGCCAGTCTTGAAACAGATCCAGGGTGAGGCGTTTCGACAAATTGCAAGCCTGGCGTTGAGCGATCGCGACGCCAACCGGACGGTCAATCAATCTTCCGACGGCGTGCTCGACATTTCTTCCAAGGATGGCGAGAGCGTGCACCTCACTGTGGATGAGAAAACCGGTCTGCCTGCCAAGCTCGCTTATCAGCAGTCACCCGCCGAAGGCGGAACCGCCGTGGAAGAAAGCTTTTCGGACTGGCGCGATGTCGACGGCCTGCATCTTCCCTACCAATGGGAAGTGATGCAAGGCGGTAAGAAATTCGCCAACGTCACCGTCCAGGACTACAAGATCAATTCTGGGCTGACCGCGGAGACGCTCGGCCAGAAGCCCGCGCCAGCCGCTCCGAAGCTCCCATTACAAGCCCCAGCACCGCCCAAATGAAGCACGTCGTATTCACCCTTCTCGCCGCTCAGTTATTGCTTCGCGCCGAAACTCCCGAGCAGCGTGGCAAGCGCGTGGTCGACGAATGTCTGGATGCGCTGGGTGGCGATCGCTTTCTGAACATGCAGACCCGCGTGGAATCGGGCCGCGCATATTCCTTTTATCGCGACAGCCTCACCGGTTTGAGCATCGCCAGAATCTATACCCGCTATGATTCCGGCGTCACCGACACCACCCACAATCTGGCGCAGCATGAGCGCGACAACTACGGCAAGAAGGAAGATTACGGTACCCTGCTCACCGACAAGCAGGCGTGGGACATCACCTTTCGCGGCGCGCGGCCGCTGCCCGCGGACCGCTTCACGCGCTACAAAGAGACCACGCTGCGCGACATCTTCTACATCATCCGGGTGCGCTTGCACGAGCCGGGTTGGATCATCGAGTCAAAAGGGGCCGATGTGATCGAGAACCGGCCGGTTGAGATCGTCGATTTAACCGACGCCGACAACCTCACCAGCACCGTTTACTTCGATCAGATCACCAAG
>JBEKLB010000105.1:0-22764 GCA_050010415.1 Bryobacteraceae bacterium
CATAGAAATCGTGGACGATTCAATGCTCCGCGGAATCTCGATTCAAGGCTCGACTTGGAAACAGCACAAATCAAACAAGTAAATAGTCGCCAAGTCAAATAGGCACCCGTACACAACTCGTTCGATAAAATTCGTAAGTTGATGCAAACAAAAATGGCTCCCCGGCATGGATTCGAACCACGATTCACGGCTCCAAAGGCCGCTGTCCTACCATTAGACGACCGGGGATCTCTCGGCGGGAATTACAGCACCAGTGTAACATCCGAGCGCCGAAACGAAGCAAGCCGCCGCTCGCACCCACTAGAATGGTAGCAGTGCTATTGCGCGTGCACTTCTTTCCGGGCCTCTGCCTGCTTATTCTCGGCCTGGGCCTCGAAGTCCCGATCATCCGCTGGTTGCTGGATTCCTCCCGCCGCCGCGGTCTGATCTGGCTGGGCGCGTTTGTCTCCAGTGCTTTGCTCGTGGCTGGTTACCTGCTGGAATTCCAGCGAGTGCTGGTGCGCTTCCCCGTCGGGTGGTGGACTTGGCTGGAATGCGCCTCGCTGGTAGAGACTATGTGGTTGATCGGTTTGTCACTGGCGCTGTTGGTTTGGGGCACAAGCTCGCAATTCGACCCCTCCAGGCGGAAACTTCTGCAAGCGGTGGGCGCCGGCCTGTGCATCGCACCCGTGGCGGCCACCACCTTTGGGATTGTGCGCCGCAACCAGTTCCGGGTTTCCGAGGTATCGGTCCCCATCCCCAATCTGCCCAGAGATCTGGAAGGATTGCGGATCGTGCAAATCACTGACATTCACTTGAGCCCGTTCCTGAGTGAGCGGGAATTCGCCAGGGCGGTGGACATGGCGAACGAAACGCGCGCGAACATCGCTCTGGTGACGGGCGATCTGATCACCCGCCCCGGCGATCCGTTGGATGCCTGTCTGGGTCAGTTAGCGCGCCTTCGCGCAGACGCCGGCGTTCTGGGGTGTCTCGGGAATCATGAGATTTATGCCAACACCGAGAACTATGTCACCGAACAGGGACGCCGTATCGGAATCGAGTTTTTGCGGCATCGGGCCAAACAGCTTCGATTTGGAAATGCCACCATCAACTTCGCGGGAGTCGACTATCAGAAGATGCACAAGCCTTACTTAATAGGAACGGAGCAGTTGATTGTTCCAGGCGCCCTCAACATCATGCTGTCGCACAACCCGGATGTTTTTCCCGTGGCTGCCGCGCAAGGCTACCATCTGACCATCGCCGGCCACACGCATGGCGGCCAGGTGGACGTCGAAATCCTGCATCAGCACCTCGATGTTGCACGTTATTTCACTCCCTTTGTCCAAGGGCTCTATCGGCGGGGCAATTCGTCCGTCTATGTGTCTAACGGGCTGGGCACCATCGGCGTGCCGGTCCGGCTGGGCGCTCCGTCTGAGGTATCGGTTCTTCGCCTGTGCGCTATCTGATTCTGAGCGACATTCACGCCAACTGGGAAGCGCTCGGCGCCGTGCTGACGCGCGCGGGCTCGGCCTACGATCGCATCGTCTGCTGTGGCGATCTGGTCGGGTATGGCGCCGATCCGGATGCGGTGGTGCGCTGGGTTCGAGAAAACGTCAGCGGGATCGTGCGCGGCAATCACGACAAGGCCTGCGCCGGCTTGGAGGACCTGGAGTGGTTCAACCCGGTGGCGCGCCTGTCGGCCCTCTGGACGCAAGCGGTGATTCAGCCGGAACACGCCGAATACTTGCGCGGTCTGGCTCAGGGTCCGGAGCGGATCAACGGCTTTCAGATTCTACATGGCTCACCGCTCGACGAAGACGAATATGTGACATCGGAGCAGGACGTGGCGCAAGTAGCGCCCTATCTGGATTGCAGCGTTTCCTTTTTCGGACACACCCATTTGCAAGGCGCCTTTCTATGCCATCGCAATGGAGTGAAGCGGCTGATCGGAGCGGATCCGGAATCGAGCGAAGAGGAGATCCCGCTCGAGCAGGATGTGAACTACCTGATCAATCCGGGTTCGGTGGGACAGCCGCGCGATGGCGATCGCCGCGCCGGTTATGCAACGTACGATTCCGGAACGCGGCTGGTCACCCTCTGCCGCGCCGAATACGACATCGCTTCCGCGCAGAAAAAGATTATCGACGCAGGCCTGCCGGAACTGCTCGCGCTGCGCCTGAACGCAGGCCTCTGATGCCGGTCCATCACTTATCTAATGAAAGAGCGTGCGCTCTACGCGCTACTGGCGATGGCATTCGCCGTGTCGCGCCTCGGTTACTATCTGCTTGGCGTCCGCTTTGACGCTCGGCCGGTTCTCCACTACTACCAATTCCTAGATCCGGAGCTGTTGAAGCACCGGCTTTTCGAGAGCCTGTTTTATCTGCACGTCCAGCCTCCTGGGTGGAACCTCTACACGGGCGCCGTTTTGAAGCTCTTCCCAGCATCCTATCCTATTGCCTTCCGCTTCATTTACTTAATGCTCGGGCTCGGAATTTGCTGGTCGATCCTTTACTTGATGCGGACCTGCGGAGTAAGTCGCTGGCTGGCACTCACTTTGGCGGCTTGGTTCATTGTAAGCCCGGCCGTCGTGTTCTTTGAGAACTACCTGCTCTACGAATATCTGGTTTCGTTCTTACTTCTCGCAGCCGCCGTCGCGTTGGTTCGATTCGTTCTAGATTCCCGATTCCTTTGGGCGAACCTGTTCTTCGCGGCGCTTTTCGGACTGGTTCTTGTAAGAAACATCTTTCACCTCGCCTATTTCGCAGCGATCATGCTCACGCTGGCGTGGCTCTTCCGATCGCACCGCCGTACCGTGTTGCTCTGCGGCACCCTGCCCTTGCTGGCGATCCTGGCTCTCTACGCGAAGAACGCGATTCTGTTTGGAAGCTTCTCCGGCAGCACTTGGATGGGCATGAATATGGACGTGATCACAGCTCATCAATTGACCGCCGAAGAAGCGAGCACCTTCATAAGGCGAGGCGTAATCTCGCCCGTTTCTCTGCTGGATCTGGGCACACCCATCAGCGCCTACGGTCCATTCATCAGAACGCCCGCGCCCACCGGAATCCCCGTGCTGGATGACTGCGTCACCTCCACCGGCGCTACCAACTTCAATTGCGCGGCGTTCTTGGAAGTCCAACGCAGCTATACGCGGGATGGGCTGGCCTTGTTGAAGAATTATCCGGTAGTCTATCTGCGCTCTGAGGAAGCAGCCTGGTTCAGTTACTTTTTGCCCTCGGGCGATTATCCCTTCTTCGATCTGAATCGCCCAAGAATTCACGCCATCGACCGGTTCTGGAATATCGTGTTCTTCGGCCAGTTCCAGGAGGCGAGCGATCGCAAGGAACTGAGGCGCTTAGCCGCGAGCGGCGCCAGGATATCGCTTGTGCCATACACCGGTGTCTTCCTCATGATCGGCCTGCCCGCGCTCTGGCTGTGGAGCATCAACTATCTCGCGGCTGGAGTTCGGCGGAAGACCCTGGATCCATCCATCGCGATTCTCATCGGCTTCTTACTGCTCAACATCACTTATGTAACGGCCGTAGCGAATTTCCTGTCCAGCTTCGAGAACAACCGCTATCGCTTTCCGCTGGACGCGCTCTATGTCGTGCTTCTCGGGATTGCGTTGACTAAGGTACCGCCGCAGCTTGTATTGGCGTGGTCGCGACCACGTTGCCGCTCGAATCCAGGCGATCGATCGCGTAGTACAGCACTCGATTCGGCAAGCTTGGAATTGTGACGACGCACGCGGCGCTATTTGCGCAACTTTGGCGTGTCACGCTCTCATTGCTGAAACTGTATGGATCAGTGGGTGCGCCGGTGGGGATCTCCGTAGAGCAATCCTGCGCATACGCGGTGCATCGCAATAGATCGCCGCCATTTTCCAGATAGCCGAAGCGGGCCCGTATATTAGCCGCGAAGGGAACGCCCTGGAGGGTGACGCTTACTGGAACGAACGTTGTCCGATTCATGCTGTCCGTGGGAAAGGATGCCGGAATCCGATAGGCTACCCACTCCGTCCGTACGCCGTCCAACCAATACCCGGGACAAAACATGAACTGTGCGTCCGAAGTGGGACGGCAGTTACTGTATTCGTAAGTGGTTCCCGCGTGGCCATGCACGTATCCGAACTTGCGTGTCGTGATTCCGCTAAAATCCGTGCGATCGATTCGGAGTTGAATAGTCTGCCCGCTCCACGGTGCGGGTTGATAGAGGCACGGAATGGCTTGAGTGAACTGCGAACTCGCGCATGTGGATTCCAAATCCGCCTTGGGAAGGCTCATATACAAATTGCCCACCGACGAGCCTTCCATACACTCATTGACTTGAAACGCGCGACACATCGTCCAACTGGGCAGATCCGCCGTGTTGCCGGTGGTGGGAGCGCTCGCGTCGTGCGCCAGATAGCGGCCAGCGAACCCCACTAATCCGAGACGCTTGTAATCACTCGGCCCAGCCGCGCAGCAATCGGCCGCCACTCGATAAGTCTGGCCGGTTCCCGTAACCAGCGTCATCGACATGTTTCCCAGCGGCGCACCTCCATTGGACTCGATGCCGCCTCCTTGCGCGGGATCGAAGTGCCGGTAATCGACGAAGAAAGCCGGCGACGCGGTATTGGGCGCATAGGTACCGCTGTTATAGCTCTGCGTGAGTGCGTTGCTCGCGCCGTTGTTACTCCCCGCGAATGTTGGCCAGGAGGAAGCCGACGGTACCAAAGCACTCCACAATAGATTCGGAACCGAGGTGTCGACAGAGCCGATATAGCTTCCGCCGAACCAGGACTGCTGGTAGGAATACAAAGTCCCATCGCCAACCGCGCCGGGAGCTGAAGACCCATGCGAAGAGAAGCGTAGAGGATTGCTCTTGGTCCAGGTATGGGTTGCACTCGACGCGTCCAGTGCTGCCGCGTTGGTGGCGTAGGTCGGCGCCATGTACAGTAGCCAGGGGCTCGCATGCGCGCTGTTCGCAAGATCGTCCTTGCCTGGAAACAGCGGCGCCAGATAATTGTGCGCCGCCCAGCGCAGCAACCACAAATCGATATTCGTCGCACTGTTGTAAGTGGTCGAAAGCAAAACCAGGTTCTCATTTTGGCTTCCGGCATTGGTGAGTAGCCAATCGCCAGGCTGCATATCCTGAAGTTTGGACCAACTGGCGTTCGCCGTACCGAATCCTGGCGTGTTGCAGGGAAACTCTTGCTTCTCAATATTGCCGTCGGCAAATGTGTACGACGTGTTGGGGTTCTGTTGGCAAGGAGGCGACGCCACTTGCACCTGGATGCAGTTTGCCGTCCCAGAGAAGGACGCATAAGGCGCAAGCAGATTGGCGGGGCAAGTGTACGCTTCGGTTGCGCCGATGCTGGCACTCGAATCCCAGACGGCGCTCGACCCCGCGCCCGCGCGATCCACCGCAATGACGTTCATCTTGAACGAATCTGGAAACACCACGTTCGTCGCGCCCGTATCCTGCTGCGGATCGATCACAGCGAAGCGCCAGGTCCCCATGGTGAGCACCGGCGCGTCGTGCAATCCGCACCACCGGCAATCGCCTTCGTTCCAGCTATTCCGTATACTCTCGAGCACTCCAGCCGCAGTGTTGAAGGACGCCATGATGCCGATATGATTCTGAACATTTCCCATGCTCGCCGAGAAGTAACCGCCGTCGAATCCAGCCACAACCGGGCTCGCCATCCATCCCAGATCGAACCCGGGGTGCGCCGGCCCGACGGTTTGTCCCAGGTAATTCAATCCAGTTTGATATGCGCTCACCATTTGCGAACGAATGTCGTTGCCGCTACTGGATGGCGTTAAATTCGTCCACTGGAAACAGTCGTCGGCAATCGCGGTGTTTGGATTGTAGTTCCCATACGCGGGATAGGGGTGAAAAACGACATAGCCCGCGCATCCGGTGAACGTTTCGTTGTAGGTCAGCTTCCAGACGCGATTGTTCACATCAATGGTGTAAGCCGATGTTCCATCCACGTTGTCGAAGAAATAGCCGCTCAAGCCGGCCGGACCAAATGGCACGCTATCGCCGTTCGCGTTGAGCCGTGCGCTGCCGGCGGGCTTCGAGCCCATGGCCAGCAACCGCGTCTCCGCGCGGACCGATCCGTCGCTGTTGAACGGCACCCAAAGCAGAAGCGCTTCTCCGCCCGGCGTAGTAGACCCGTCGGCCGTCATATCCACCGATACCGGCGCCTGGCTCATCATACCGGTATCGCCATTGCAACACGCGCTCGGCATGGTGGCGTAAGCATAGTTCACACCGAGGCTCACGCTGGCACTCGATCCGCTATTTGACTTAGTAACCACCACACCGAAGTTTGCAGCCACATACGACACACCGGTCAAGGTGCCGGCGTCTTCCACTAAACTTAAAGCCGACGAGCTACTGATGCTGCTGACATGAAAGTAAGTGCCATTGATCAGGATCGGAGTGCCGCTCACCCAGTCTGTATCGAAGTAATTCTGCGTGCCGCTCGGACTCTGCAGCGTTACTAGGTGTCCAGAAACGTTCACCGTCCCGGACGGAGGAACCACCAGATGATGCTGCGGCGTGAGGCCCCACGATAGGAAAGGAGGGTTCACTGCCAGTTGCGGGTATGTCCCGAGCATCGCCGGTGCACTGCTGGCACAAGCAGATGTGGTCACCGGATTCCCCGCCAAGGTTTGCCCGCCATCCATCGACAGCTGCAGCGTGATGGTCGTTCCGCCCACTGCTGCGCTGCCGCAATATACATTGAAAGACAAATCGTCGACGGTACATTTTGGATACCAGCCGGCGAACGTTGTTCCCGCGGGACAAGCGAAGTTCGCGAGTGGGATGAAGGCCTTGTCGGAGGGCCCGCCCGTGCCTGCCGAGAAACTGGACCCATTGGAGGCGATGCTGCCGAGGCTGGCCCACTGGCCCGTTCCGCTGGCATCCAACGGTACACCGAGAATACCGGGGTTCTGGGCAGCCAGACTCAGAGCCGATACGCTCATCATGCCGGGCGAAGTAACTCGCCAGAATTCCGTGCCGGTCACAGGATCCACATAGGATTGCTGTTGATTCGTCCAATTAATGAGCGGATAATCCGTGTTCCCGAACTTACTTGCATTAAACGGAACTGGATCGGGCGCGGTATTGCCCCATGCGACGGATCGAGTTGTAAACGTGGCTGCAACTTCTGCGTCGGATCCGCAAGTAACTCCGACCCAGTAAGTGGCTGCCGCGGCCAGCGCATCATTGCCGGTACGCGTGCCCAGGACAAATACGTGTGTGTTCGCCACAACAATGGACCCGGCGCGGGCGTCAGTGCTCGTGTTGTCGGCGAGGTCCGCAAGGTTTGAGCTAAACGCAGTGCCGCGTGACGCTTGATAGGTGCAAAACCCCGCCTGATCGGTTTGCACCGTGATTTTCGCCTGCATCTGAGTCGGTTCAATCGACGCGATAGAGGTATTCGCCTGGCAGGGAATACTCGCAATTACCAGCCACAACAAGTTTCGCATTGTTTAAAAGGATGACAGCGCCGCGCGCATCCAGACGTTAGTAGCGGTGCACAAATAGAAATACGATCCGTTCGTGGCCCAGGAGCCCATGGTGCAAGCGCTGCTGGATGTTCCCGGCGCCGCGGTACGCAGCCCGATTACCGAAGTGTCCGCGCTCAACTGCGTCTTGCCGGATATCTCAGTGCTCGTGATCCCTGGCCCCACCGTCACGCTCTTCGAACTCAGGAATGCCCGCTGGTCTGCGCCGCCGTTGGTAGCCCAGGTTCCGCTGGTGGCCGACCAGGTAAATAGAGGAACAGCGTCCGCCGGGAAAGCGGTCACGCCGCTCTGTGCCACGCAGCCGCTGCTGCAGTTCGCAGTCACGTTGTGGCCCACGGTCAGCACTCCCGCGCTCGATACATAGATGAACGCCAGCCCGCTCCCCGCCGTGATCGCCACCGTCGCGCCGACACCGAACGAATACACCAACGCACCGAACCGTACGTTGCACGGTGTGGATGTGGAGCAGTTGGCTCCAATGCTGAGCACCGTGGCGCTGGTCATTGTCACGGCAAAGTCGCCCAGCTGGCTGGCCATGGATGCAGCCGGCGGCCCTTGTTCCAGCGTCCAGGAGTTCGAGGTGGTGCAACCGTAGACGTTCATTCCCGCGGCCGCGTCCAGCCGGTAATACATTTCGCCTTGACCGCAGGAGGATGGCAACCCGGTACCGGACTTAAATGGCTTGGTCGCGCTGGCGCCCGAGAAATCGACGTCCCGGGTCTGCAGACGCAAATCCAGTTGGGTGAGTTGGCCGTAAACTGAGCTGGCGAACATCGCGAGCGGCAAAATTCTGCAAATAAGCATGCGTCCCAAGAGTTCTCCTTTGGCGCCTACAGTCTCCCACGCGAACGGCCAGGTGACCTACACGCGCGTGCACGTTGGATTTATGCGTAAGCCATGCGTTTACTTCGTCTGATGGCCGGGTAAAAAATCTTGGGAGAATTGTGACTGCCGAAATGGCACTTACTCCTGTGTCCCGTAACTGAGCCGCGTGCTCCGAGCGGCCTTCTCAGAACTTTTCGCCCGATTGAGGGTCCCGCTCCCGCGGAGAACCTCGTTACAACTCTTGGGTTCGTTTTTTATTCCCTCTATGTCCTCTCAGGATTCGCGAACGACTGGTCACTGCACCTGTTCGGAACGAAGGCCTACCTTTCCACCGTCACCCTATTTCTGCTTCCCATCGCGTGGCTCTTTTCGGGCCAGGCCTTGCGCGGATTACGTTCCGGCGCCGGCCTTTGCTGGGCGGCATTCCTGGTTTGGATGCTACTCGCCACTCCCCTGAGCGTTTGGAGAGGGGGTAGTGCCCAGATGGTCGCCAACTACGTTCCCCGCGCCTACCTGGACTTCTTCTACACCTGTACGTTCGTTACTTCTCTGCGCCGCTGCCGGCAGTGGATGTACGTCCAGATCGGAAGCTCTGTTGCCCTCCTGCTGAGTTGCATGGCGTTTGGAAGCCTCGGCGACAACCCCAGCGAGGCCCGCTTCCGAATTCCAGATAGTTTGTTCTATGCCAATTCGAACGACCTGGCGCTTGCGCTGCTCCTTGGAATCAGCACATTCCTGTTTCTGTTCCACCGAGACTCCGTCGCGGGACGCGTGGCCGGTGTTGCCGGAATCCTTCTCTCCACCTTCTACGCGTTCCGCACCGGTTCGCGAGGCTGCGTCATTGCCGCGGTCGCCATGCTGATCTTGATCTTCTCGTTGAGCCGGAGCAAGTGGATGGTAGGGGCGCTGGGACTCCTCGCGCTCGGCATTGCGCTCGGAGCATCCATGGGTGGCGAATCACCCGGTGGCGAATCGTCCGGCACACTGCATCGCTTGTCTCTACTCGCTACCGACGTCCCCCCACCCACCAACCCGTTACATCCGTCGGACGCCGATGTCGGCAGCGTCGCCTCCCAGGTGCAGCGCGAGGAGCTCTTCAAAACCAGCCTGCGATACACGCTGAGCCACCCTCTATTTGGAGTTGGCCCCGATCAATTCTCCGCCGCCGTGAATGAGGACGCGGCGCGCACCGGCCAGCAAATGCCGTGGCTTGGCACCCACAATACCTACACCCAAATCTCGAGCGAATGCGGCATACCCGCCCTGCTCTGCTACGTTGCGGTGATCGGGCTGTGTTTCCGTTCGAACCTTCGTCTCTATAGAAGAACTCGCGACCGCCCCGCTGATCGCGAACTGGCCGGCCTCAGCGGCTGTCTGCTGGCGGGCATTTTGGTCTTCACGATCAGCGCGTTTTTCTTCCACATGGCCTACAGCGCTTACCTGCCGGCCCTGGCCGGTTCGAGCGTTGCGCTCGAGTTCGCCGCAGACCCGCTATACTATACTGGGACTTAGGGTTTCGAGACTTCCTGGCTGCTCTTTTCGGCAGCCTCGCGTCCCCGCCATTCAGAAGTAGGAGCTTCACGCATGTTTGATTTATTTCGTAGCCGCGCCAAGGCCGTCCGCATCATGTTGGGCGCCATGCTCGCCATTGTTGCGGTCTCTATGCTGCTTTACTTGATTCCCGGAACGGGAATCACCGCCGCGGATTCGAGTAACGACCAGGTAATCGCTGAGATCGGCAAGTCGACTGTTACCGTGGGCCAGGTGCAGCAACAATTGCGCAACGTGCTGCAGAACCGGCAGTTGCCTCCGGAGTTTGCCGCCACCTATATTCCGCAATTGGTGGATCAGGCCATCGCGGAACGGGCCGTGGCTTATGAGGCGGAGCAGCTTGGATTTCGAGTTTCAGACCGCGATCTGGCCACTACTCTGCGCTCCTTCCAATTTGCTAACTTGCCTCCAGACCAATACCAGCAATATGTGGAGCAGCAATACGGGACCACAGTTCCGGATTTCGAAGAGAACGTGCGCGCGTTGGCCTATGAAGACAGCCTGACCATGATCGTCGCGGAGGGTATCATCATCACCCCCGCGGAGGCCGAGGCCGAATATCGCCGCCGCAATCAGAAGATCAAAGTCGACTACATCGCTTTTTCCGCCAGTAAGACGATGGCCGATATGAAGCCCACGCCCGAAGAGATCAATGCCTATTTCGCCCGGAACAAAGGCTTCTACAACGTGCCCGAGACCCGCGACGTGCAATTCGTCGTGGCGGATCAAGCCAAAGTGGCCGAAACCATCCAGATTACAGACGCGCAGATCCAGGATTATTACAACGCCCACCGGGACGAATACCGGACGCCCGAACGCGTAAAGGCTCGCCACATCCTGCTCAGCACCGCCAACAAGCCCAAGGAAGAGGTTCCGAAGATTCAGGCGCAGGCCGAGGCTCTGCTGAAGCAGATCAAGGCCGGTGGGGATTTCGCCGAACTCGCCAAGAAAAATTCACAGGACCCTGGATCGGCCCAAAAAGGCGGAGATGTTGGTTGGGTTTCGCGCGGCCAAATGGTAAAACCGTTCGAAGATGCGGCCTTCGCGCTCAAGCCGAACGAAATCAGCAATGTTGTTACCACCGAATATGGCTTCCACATCATTCAGGTGCAGGAGAGGCAGCCGGCCCACTTGCAAACCCTGGATGAGGTAAAGCCCTCGATTGTGCTTGCGCTGAAGAGTCAGACGGTTTTCGATCGCATGCAGGAACTGGCCGACAAAGCTCATGCCGAGCTGGTGAAATCGCCGCAGAACGCGCAGCAGATCGCGACCCAATTGAACCTCGAGTTCGTGACCGTGCCGGGCTATCGTCCCGGAACGCCCATCGCTCAGCTTGGCAATGACCCTCAGGTTGGCGCCTCCTTGCAAGGCATGAAGGCCGGTGAGGTGAGCCAGGTGATCCAGGCCGGCAACAAGCTGGCGGTCGCCGTGGTTACCGGCATTAAGCCGCCCCATCCGGCGGAACTGGCCGAGGTGGAAGCTCAGGTGCGCCAAGGTTATCTTCAGGGCGAGTCCAATCGAATCGTCACGGAAAAAGCGGCCAAGGCGGCCGAGCTCCTCAAGCAGAATGGAGGCGACTTGAAGGCCGCTGCGAAAGCCGTGGGCGGAGAGGTGAAGAGCACCGATTTCTTCACTAGTTCAGGCGCAGCCGAAGGCCTCGGATCCGCGAGCGTTTTCGCCGATTACTTCGGCAAGCCCGTCGGCACAACCTTTGGCCCCTTGCCCGCTAGCGGTCAAACGATTGTCGGCAAAGTCGCGGATCGCCAGGACGCCGATATGTCGAAATTCGCGCAGGAGCGAGATACCATCATCGAACAGCTCAAAGGAAAGAAGAAGACCGATCGCCTGGGCTTGCTGCAGGACAGCATTCTTGCCGATCTCATTCAACGCGGCAAAGTGAAGAAACATCAGGCGGTCATCGACCGGCTGGTTTCGCAGTATCGCGGCTAGTAACTTCAATCCTCGATGATTCATGCTCTGCTGGACTTCCTGCGGACGCTTACCACGCCCGACCGGCTGATTCATCTGCTGTCCACGGTGCTTTCCGGCTGGCTGGGTTACGCGGCGCTAACCGCAATCGTTTTCACCGAGACCGGATTGCTGGTAGGTTTCGTGCTGCCCGGCGATTCTCTGCTCTTCACCATTGGCGTGGTGGCGGGCGCGGGGCAGTTGAACCTGACCATTATGATCGTGCTGTTGATCGCCGCCTGCCTGGCTGGCGATTGGTGCGGCTATCTGCTCGGCCGGCGCGCGGGTCCCGCGATCTTCAACCGGCCCGATTCGCGATTCTTCAAGCAGGAGCACCTGCAACGCACCCACGCATTCTATGCCAAGCATGGCGGCAAAACCATCATTTACGCGAAGTTCGTGCCGGTGATTCGAACGTTTGCGCCTTTCGTGGCGGGCGTGGCCAACATGCGCTACCGCGACTTCATCGTCTTCGATGTTTTCGGCGCCACGGGTTGGGTGATATCCATGACCGTGCTCGGCTCTCTGCTAGGCAGGATTCCCGTGGTCCAGCGCAATTTCGAGAAGTTCGTGCTGCTGGTTATTTTCGTGTCTCTGCTGCCGGTGATCATGCACGCAGTGCAGAGCATGCGGAATCGCAAGCCCGCTCTACAGCCGGGCGACTAAGCGTTCGATGGCCGCGCGTACCGCCGGATCGCGTTGCGCTTCTACCTCGTCGCCCTGCGCGACGCCCAGAGCCTGATTGAAAATCTCCTGCTTCAAACGGCTCTGCAGCCAGCCGCGTTCCTGAGACCATTCGCCGACCGATGGCTGGATGTTGCGCTGGCCGGCATACACCTCGAACTCCTCCAGTATCGCGGGCGTAACTTCGAAGTCGGGCTTCGTTTCGTGCTTCTGGATGAACTCCGTGGCGAAGGAGGTGAGCATGCCGCTCGCGTCCAGAACCACTCGCAATCGCGTGGGAGGTTCCGGCCCAATCGCAACATCGGGCTGAATTCCGCCACCGCCGGTAACGCTGCGGCCCGAATCCGTTCGAAATTGTTCCGCTTGCTTCTCGATCTCCAGGTGACCGCTGGCCAGCGGCTTCTGGATGGACCGGCCGCTAGGCGTGTAATAGAACGCGGTGGTCAGGGCCAGAGCCGTGTTGCCTGCCAAAGGAAATACATTTTGTACCAGCCCCTTGCCGAAACTCGGCTCTCCGATCACCACCGCGCGATCGTGATCCTGCAGGGCGCCAGTCAGGATCTCCGACGCGCTCGCCGACTTGGCGTTCACCAACACCGCCAGCGGAAACAGGTACGGACTGGCGGTCTTGGGAACGTCCACCGTTTGTTCCTCGATGCTTCGCCCTTTCACGCTGAGAATTTTCTGTCCAGGCTTCAGGAAATACGACGCCGCTTCGAGCGCGGCCTGCACCACGCCGCCAGGATTGTCGCGCAGATCCAGCACCAGCCCCTTCAACTTCTCTCCGCCCAGCTTCTCGATGGCGTCCTTCAATTGTTTCGCGGTCTGCGGATCGAATCCGTTCACCCGGACATATCCGATGCCTGGCTGCAATAGAAACGCGCGATCCACGCTCGGAGAATCCAGCAGTTCCGGATCCAGCACGAACGCGAGCGGGCGCGCATTCCCCGGCCGCCGCACAATCAGCTGCGCGCGATGCTGGTGACTCTCGCCCAGGAAACCCACAACTTGCTCGAACTGTAGCCGAGCCAGCTCCACGCCGTTCACCGCGACAATTTCATCGCCCGGTTGCAGCCCGGCTTTGGAAGACGGTGTTCCAGGCAGCGCCTGCAAGACGATCACGCGCCCCGGCAGCACCGAGACCACGGTTCCGAAACCCTTGCGTTCGGAATTCTCCATCTGCTTGAGCTGCTCGTTCTGATCGGGATCGAAGAAGATGGAATGCGGGTCCAGCGTGCGCAACATCCCGGGAATCGCTCCCTGATAAACCGCCTGTTGCGTATTCACGGGGTCGGCCGCTTGGGTCTCTACGATAGAAATCAGCTCCGTGAATCGCTTCAGCGTGTTTTCCAGGTCTTCGGTGGAAGGCGGCGTGGCGAACAGAAATAGAGCGGGTAAGAACATTTACTTCGAATATCGGAGACGTTGTTTCGTGCTGTGCCTTTGGATCGCCAGCTCAATCAACCGGTCGATCAGCTTCGGCATGGGCAATCCCGAATACTCCCACATCTTAGGGTACATGCTTATTGACGTGAATCCGGGGATGGTGTTGATCTCGTTGATAAACAGCTTGCCGGTGGCGCTTTCGAGCAAAAAGTCGACGCGCGCCATGCCCTCGCACTCGACAGCCCGATAGCATTCCACGGCCAGCCTCTGCATCTCGGCCGTCTGTTCGGACGAAAGATCCGCCGGGATCACGGTCTTCGCCTGATCCAAAAGATATTTGTCGTCGTAATCGTAGAACTCGCGCGATGGCAGAATCTCGCAAGGAGTCGATGCGATGGGATTTTCGTTGCCGAGCACCGCGCATTCCAGTTCGCGGCCCGTGATGCCTCGCTCCACGATAACCTTGCGGTCATAAGCCGACGCCAGCTCCATCGCCGCCTTCAGTTCCTCGGAGTTGCGCGCCTTCGAAATGCCCACCGACGAACCCAGGTTCGCGGGTTTCACAAAGACTGGGTAATCGAAATCCAGATTGATCCACCCTCCGGAGCAGGGCACGACAGCATATTCCACGACCGGAAGCCCGCGCTCTTTCGCGACGCGCTTCATCATCTCCTTGTCCATGGAAATCGAAGACGCCAGCACGCCCGCACCGACATACGGCAGATCGGCGAGTTCCAACAATCCCTGCATGGTTCCATCTTCGCCAAACGTGCCGTGCAATACGGGAAAAACAACGTCGATTCCGGGATTGCCCCCAGGTTCCGGCAGGATCGGCCGCGGACTCCACTTGCCTTCCTTCGAAATCACATAGTGCAGCACCTTATACTTCTCGGTATCTATCGCATCGATGACCGATTTCGCCGAGCGATGCGACACCTCGTGCTCGCCGGTGCGTCCGCCATAAATCACGGCCACATTTGTTTTCATCCCTTATAAAATCCTTTTGCCCATGGCCGACATCACCAATTCCACCGCCAAAATCGCGGTCCGGTTCGCGTCGTCGATCACTGGATTCACCTCTACGATTTCCATGGACGTCATCCGCCCCGTGTCTCCTAGCATTTCCATCGCCAGGTGAGCCTCGCGATAGGTGATGCCGCCCTGCACCGGAGTGCCGACGCCTGGCGCTTCTTGCGGGTCTACCACGTCCATGTCGAGCGAAACGTGAAACCCGGCCGTTCCCGCGCCCGCTACGCGAATGGCTTCCTCAAACACGCTCCGCATACCGCGCTCGTCGATGTCGCGCATCGTAAAGGCATGAACCCCGGAGTGCTGCACAATGTCTCGCTCCTGGCCGTCCACCGAGCGGATCCCCACCAGCGCGACATTGGCTGGATCCACTTTGGGCGAGTACCCAAAAATATTCGTCAGCTCCCCCGGTCCCTGACCGATACAACAAGCCAGCGGCATGCCGTGAACGTTGCCACTCGGGCTGCTGTCCGGCGTATTCATGTCCGTGTGCGCGTCGATCCAAATCAAACCCAGTTTTTCATTGCGGCGATGAAAGAACTGCGAGGCGCCCGATACCGTGCCAACCGCGATGGAATGGTCGCCACCCAGCACCAGCGGAAACTTGCCCGTCGCCAGCGCTTCAGCCACCATCTCCGCCACCTGTGTGCAAGTTGACGCAATCTGTGGTAAATATTTCGCTCGCGAATGCACCTCAGCCTGGCTCTCACGCTGGATCACGGGGACGTTGCCAAGATCCTCCACTTGATAACCCAGCTCGGCGAGGCGTCCATTCAAATTGGCGACGCGAACCGCCGATGGTCCCATGTCGACGCCACGCCGTCCAGCGCCCAAGTCGAGCGGCGCGCCGATGATCGCGATGTGCTTGGAACCCATAGCTAGAGCCAACGTGGCGCACGCACTCGTGCGTGGCGCGTCGAGACTCTTCTCGACACCGGGCGTCGGCACGAGTGCCGACGCGGCACGCACGAGTGCGTGCGCCACATGAGATACTGTGCCTTCATGGTCTCGTGCGATACAGCATTCGCGGGAAAGCGATGGTCTCGCGAATGTGCTCCAACCCGCACATCCACGCCACAAAACGTTCGATGCCCATCCCGAATCCGGCGTGCGGAACGCTGCCGAACTTGCGCAGATCCACGTACCAGTCAAACGCCTCGCGCGGAAGCTTGTGTTCCTCCAGCCGCTTCAACAGTAAATCGAGACTGTGGATGCGCTGGCCTCCGCCGATGATCTCGCCGTACCCTTCCGGCGCGATAAAATCCACGCCCAGGGCCAATTCCGGACGCTCGGGATCGGGCTCGAAGTAAAACGCCTTGATCTCGGTGGGAAACCGGTCTACGATCAGCGGCCGGTCTAAACCTTCGGTGATGAGCGTCTCGTCCGTGTTTCCGAAATCGCCGCCCCATTGGATCTCGCTGCCCTTCTTCTGCAGCGCAACCACGGCGTCATCGTAGCTCATGCGTGGAAACGGCGACAGCACGCTTTCGAGCTTGCTGGTGTCGCGCTCCAGATCGGCCAGCTCCGCGCGCCGATTCTCCAGCACGCGCCCGACCACCGAAATTACCAGCTCCTCGCCGACGCGCTTTACATCGTCGAGTGTCGCGTACGCCATCTCCGGTTCCACCATCCAGAACTCGGTCAGATGGCGGCGGGTCTTCGACTTTTCGGCGCGAAAGGTGGGCCCGAAGCAGTAAACCTTGCCGAACGCCATGGCGTCCGCTTCATTGTAAAGCTGGCCGGATTGCGTAAGGTATGCTTTCTCGTCCTCGAAGTAGTTCACCTCAAACAACGTCGATGTGCCCTCGCAAGCCGCTGGCGTGAAGATCGGCGTATCCACCAGCGTGAATCCGTGCGTGTCAAAGTAATCGCGCACCGCCTTGATCACTTCGTGCCGCACCCGGATAGCAGCGTGCTGCCGTTTGCTGCGCAGCCACAGATGGCGATGATCCATCAGAAAATCGACGCCGTGCTCTTTGGGTGTGATGGGATAGGGATCGGATTCCGGAATGCGCTGCACGATCTGGGCGCCTTCCACGTCCATCTCGTAACCGCCCGGCGCGCGTTGCTCCGGCCGCACCTTGCCGCGCAGGATCAGCGACGATTCCTGCGTCAGGCCTTTCAGCGACTCAAACGTGGGCTCGTCCAGATTTGCCTTCACGGCCACGGCCTGGATCGTTCCCGTGCCATCGCGCAGCAGCGGAAAAACAATCTTGCCGGATTTTCGCAGGTTATAGAGCCAGCCTGCGATCTCCACCGGTTCACCCACGTGACGCCCGGCGTCTTCAATTCGTATGCGGGAATATTCCATCGGCTCTTCTGCTATGCAACCGTCTCGAGTTTCTCAAATATCTGCTTCACCAGATCCAGCGATTGCGGGAGCGGAAACTCGGGGTAATCGCGCAACTCGAGCAACAGCGGATACTGCTGCGGCAACGAGCGAAGCAGCTGCATGGTCTCGCTCCAGTCGATAGTCCCGCCTTGCGATTGGAACGGCCAAAGGTGGCTGTCTTCACGGCCGTTATTGTCATGCAAGTGCGTTGACCGGATGCGGTCCTTCAGTGTGGCGAATGCGGCGGCCACGCCTTCCTTCATGTTCGCGTGCCCCACGTCCAGGCAGAAGTTCAGTTTCAGATGCGTTTGCCCCAGGAAATGAATCAGGCGTTCAGCGCTCGACAGTCCATTGGGCGTATTCTCCAGCAGCACTTCCACGCCGCGCGCCTGGGCGAAGAGATGGATCTCTTCGAGCGACGTAAACGCTGCGTCCACTTTCCGTTCGTCGTATTCCTCGTCGAAGACGCCGATGTGCTGGATCAGATAACGGAACGGAATCACTTCCGATATATCCAGAGCGCGCTTGATCTCATCGATCATATCCAGGCGCTTCGATTTCACCGGCTCGGTAATGTTGATATGCGAATTGGGACCGGACCGCCCCCACATATCGTCGCTGTACATCGGCGAGTGCAGCGAATGCAGTTTCAACTTGGAATCGCGAAACCAGTGGCCCAGCTCATTGATCTGCGCCTTGTCGCGATAATCCAGATGCTGCCGTGCGCAGAAAATCTCCACCGCCGGCACGCCCGCCTGCCAAACTCTATCCAGCCAGACGGTGTTCAAACGATGATTCACCAGCAGATGCGTCGAGAGAACGTGGTCCATTCTTGATTAATACCCTTCGGCCTTGGCGTTGCCTCTTCCATCTGAAGCGCCCTGCAACCAACCGCCATCGTTCAGAATCGCCTCCACGCGCGCCACCACCCCCGACGTGGATTCGAGCGGCGAAACTTGGTGTCCCATATCGCGCAAGATTCTCACCGTATCCGGAGAAATGCCTTTCTCCACATACAGGACGTCCGGCATCCACTGGTGATGAAAGCGCGGCCAGTCCACGGCGTCCTGCACGTTCATGTGGAAATCGACGACATTCAGAAGCACCTGAAGCACGCCATTGATGATGCGCGATCCGCCGGGTGCACCCAGCATCAGGAAAAGCTTGCCGTTGCGCACAACGATAGTCGGAGTCATCGACGACACCGGCCGCTTGCCGGGCTGGATCGCGTTTGTTTCGCCCTGAATGAGATGGAACAGATTCTCAGTACCCGGCTTGGCAGCGAAGTCGTCCATCTCGTCGTTCAACAAAAACCCAAGTCCGGGAACGGTGACGCCGCTGCCATATCCGTTGTTCAGGGTATAGGTGACCGCGACAGCGTTCCCATCGCTGTCCACGATGTTGAAGTGGGTAGTCTCCGTACCTTCCCGAACGCTGATGCTACCCGGCCGAATCTGGGCGCTGGGCGTGGCATGCAGAGGATCGATACTTGCGCGGCGAGTCGCAATGTACTTGGGGTCCAGCAGCTTGCTGATGGGCACCTGGTAGAAATCGGGATCGCCAAAATATTCGCTGCGGTCGGCGTTAAAGCGGCGCATCACCTCAGCGACGTAATGGATGGAAGCGGCCGACCCCGCGCCCGTCTTTTCGTATCCCGAGCCCTCCAGCATTCCGAGCATCTGGAGCAATCCGACGCCGCCCGCGCTGGGCGGAGGCGAGGTGATGATTTCGTCACCGTGATAATGACCGTGCAGGGGCTCGCTTTCCTCAGCCTGGTAGGCTTTGAGATCCACCAGCGTGATCAAGCCGCCATGAGCCGCCATTTCGGCAGCCAACTTCCTCGCAGTTTCACCCTCATAGAAGTCACTGGCGCCGCGATCTCGTATCCGCGTCAAAGTGGCAGCCAGGTCCGGCTGAACAAACTTCTCGCCATAGCGCGCGTTGAGAAAACTCCTCTTCGATTCGGGGAAGCGCGACAGGAGCGCAGTATGCTCGTCGGTGTGCAGTGACGCGTCGAAGGGATAGGAAACCGCGAAACCTTCACCCGCCAGTTCAATGGCCGGATTCAGCAGATCGGCCCACGGCTTACGCCCATATTTCCGGTGCGCCGTTTCCAGGCCCCGGACGGTTCCCGGCACTCCGGCCGCGCGCCATCCCACCAGGCTCTCTTCGGTCACGCTGCCTTTCGAATCCAGATACATATTTCGCGTCGCTGCCAGCGGCGCTTTTTCGCGAAAGTCGATGAACGTGCTCCGGCCATCGACGAAACGCGCCAGCATGAATCCCCCACCGCCGATGTTTCCCGCGAACGGATAGGTTACGGCGAGCGCAAAGCCGATGGCAACCGCGGCGTCGATGGCGTTCCCACCAGCCCGCAGCACGCGCAGGCCAACGTCGGCAGCCAACGGCTCCTGCGTTACCACCATCGCGTGTTGCGCATGCTCCGGCTGGCGTGCGGACAGGCTAACCGCCAGGAGCATCGCACCGCCGATCTTGATTCTCATCGATACTTCGATTCTACCGTGGCGCCGGTACACGGCTCACACGGTAGAAAGACGCCCCTGGCGTTCGAGATGATACTGCGCCAGCGCCAGATTGGCAGACGCAACGGTCTCCAGCTCTTGCGCGATCTGCTGCAGCGCGCGCCCGGGGACCGCCGCGTACATGGCGTCGTCGCCGATGGTTGTATAGACACGATTGCCGACGCAGCCGGCGCTTGTCACCATGCCGTGCGCCATCGCCGCAGGGATAGCCATGCAGGTGGGGCGCGCCAAGACCGGCAGTTTGGACGCCACTCCGGCGCGGATGGCCGCTTCTTCGAGCAGCATCAGTTTACTGGCTGCCGCCACGAAGAGCACCACATCGGGATCCACCGGCGAGTCGCCGAGCGGCGCGAACACAATGTTCTTGGGGGTTTCGGGAAGAACCGGGATGCCGGGGACTTCCTCCATCTTCAGGTAGCCCAGGTTGACCATGGCTTCCAGAACAACCGGCAGGTCGTTGGCGCGATCCTCGGGCAGCGGAATATTATGCGTGTAGGATCCGATCGGACAATTATAGTGATCGGCCGGCACCGTGGAGAACGTTCGCCCGGCAGCAGCCAGGCGCCAAAAGCTGCAACCCGCTGGTTCCGATCCGGAGAACTTCTCGGCTGCTTGGGGAGCCTCCGCGCGAAAGGCCACTGCCACGGGCCGCTGCTTCAGATCGAGAATTTCCTGGAACCGCTTCTCTAATGTTTTGTAGTCAGGCATCGTTTTGTATCTCCTATCTTTGCACGTGCAAGAATCAGAGGGGATGTCTTCGGCCGCAAAAGCGCTCACCGCGCGCCAGTTCTTTTCCAAGAGCGGGGTGCTCTCGAAATGGCACCCGCGCTACGAGTTTCGAGCCGGCCAGCTCGAAATGGCCGAAGCCGTGGAAGCCGCTCTGGCTGAGAAAAAACACCTGCTGGTGGACGCGGGCACGGGCACCGGGAAAACACTCGCGTACCTGGTTCCGGCGCTGCTCTCCGGCAAGCGCGTAGTGGTCTCCACCGGCACCAAGAACCTGCAAGAGCAGCTTTTTTACAAAGACGTCCCGTTTCTACAGAAACATTTCGACCGGCCCTTGCAAGTCTGCTACATGAAGGGCCGCAACAACTTCGCCTGCCGCCAGAAGATTTACGACGCCGATCGCGAGCCGATTCTCAGCGGCCTGGAGGAAATCGCCGATTTTCAAATTATCCGCGACTGGGAGAAGACTACCACCACCGGCGACCGTTCCGAGATCAAGACCCTGCCCGAGCATAGCTCCGCGTGGCAAAAGATGGACGCGCGCCGCGATCTGTGTACCGGCCAGAAGTGCCAGCAGTTCGAGCGCTGCTTCCTGACAGAGATGCACCGCCGCGCGCACGAGAGCGATATCATCATCGTCAACCATCATCTATTTTTCGCGGACTTGGCAGTGAAGGACGACGACTTCGCGGGTATCATTCCCGAGTACGCGGCAGTTGTTTTCGACGAAGCCCACGAGATCGAGGATGTGGCAGGCAGGTACTTCGGGGTGGGGATCAGCAACTATCAGTTCCAGGAACTGGGGCGCGACATTGCAGCGGTCTCGCGGGCCAAGCAATTCGGCTCCGGCGAACTGGACCGCACCCTCGACACGCTGGACGATCGCGCTCAGCAGTTCTTCCTGCTCTTCGGCGAATCCGAGGGACGCGTGGCGTTCAAGAACCACACCGCGTTCTTCGACCAGCATGGCGAGGCGCTCGAAGACCTGGTGCGCGCGCTGGAACTGACCGGCTCGCACTTGCAACTGGTCAAGAACGCGCCTGAGGAAGTGATTCCCCTTTTCCGCCGCGTCCAGGAGCTGCAGCAACGCCTGGAATTTTGGCGCAAGGGCGCCGACCGCTCCTATGTTTACTGGGTAGAGCGCCGCGGCCGCGGCTGCTTCCTGCAAGCCACTCCCATCGACGTATCGTCCATCCTGGAAGAAAAGCTGTTCGACTCGCTGGACACCGTGATCCTAACCTCCGCTACGCTCGCGGTAGGTGAAACGTTCGAGTTCACCGAGCGCCGCCTGGGCATCCGCCACACCCGCTCTCTGGTCGTACCCAGCCATTTCGAATACGCCAAGCAAGCCCTGCTCTACGTGCCACAGCACTTGCCCGATCCGCGCTCTCCGGCGTTTCCAGGTGCCGCGGCTGCCGAGATCACACGCATCCTGCGCCACAGCAAGGGCCGGGCGTTCGTGCTCTTCACCAGCTATCAGCAGATGCGCATGGTGTATGACCGCGTGTCGCTCGAAATCGACTATCCGACGCTGATGCAAGGCACCGGACCGCGCAATGCGTTGCTCGATGAGTTCCGCGCCACGCCGCACTGCGTGCTTTTCGCCACGTCATCGTTCTGGCAAGGCGTGGACGTGCAGGGCGATCAGCTGAGTTGCGTCATCATCGACAAGCTGCCGTTCGCGGTCCCGAGCGATCCGGTGGTGGAAGCACGCATCGAGCGCATTCGCGAGGAAGGCGGCAATCCATTCTACGATTACCAGATCCCGCAAGCCGCGCTCGCGCTCAAGCAGGGCTTCGGCCGTCTGATCCGCAGCAAGACCGACCGCGGCGTGCTCGTCTTGCTGGATAATCGTATTACGAAGCAGCGCTACGGCCAGGTGTTCTTCGACAGCTTGCCGCCCTATGCCTTCAGCACCGAGCTAAGCGCCGTGGAGAAATTCTTTGAGGATTAGACTGAACAATGTTTGAAGTTACCGTGGAACAGACCTTTGCCGCCGGTCACGCCTTGCGCAATTATCATGGCAAGTCCGAGGATGTGCATGGGCACAACTATCGCGTGCGCGTGACGGTGGAGGGCGCCGAGCTCGACTCTACCGGCTTGTTGGTGGATTTTCTGGAAGTGAATCGCCTGATCACCGGCGCGGTGGGTTACTTGGACCATCGCTTCATCAACGATCTTCCGCCGTTTGATGAGCTCAACCCTTCGGCCGAGA
>JBEKLB010000106.1:0-16552 GCA_050010415.1 Bryobacteraceae bacterium
CGGACGGTGGGCGATCCGATGAGCGCGCTGCCCGTGGTGCGGCGGGCGGTAGAGGAAATCGATCGTAATCAGCCGCTGATCGATCCACGAACCGAAGAGTCGTACCTCGCCGAGCAGGCCCAGTATCCGCAGTATTACTCGATGCTCCTGGGCCTGTTTGCGGTGGTGGCAACCGGGCTGGCCGCGGTGGGGATTTACGGAGTGATGTCGTACGTGGTAGAGCAGCGGACACGGGAAATCGGAATCCGCATGGCGCTCGGCGCCGGGGCGCGGGAAGTGCTCAGATTGATCGTGAGCGAGGCGGCGTTGGTGATTGGGAGCGGGACCGTAGTGGGATTGGCGGGAGCGATGGCGCTGAGCCGATTTCTAACGTCTGAGATTTGGGAAGTGAAGGCGGATGACCCCGGGACCTTCGCGGGCTTCACTCTGCTGCTGGTGGCCATCGCGGTGATCGCGTGCCTGGTTCCGGTGCGTCATGCGCTGCGCGTGGATCCGAATATCGCGCTGCGATACGAGTAAGCAACAGCAGCGGAACGAAGCCGCCGCGGAGTTTGGCGTTATCCTGATCTCTGGATGCCACCTGCCGCCGAGACCAAGGAAGCCAGGAAAAGCGCGAAGCACCGTCCCCGCCTCTTTCTGATCGACAGCTACGGGTTTATTTTCCGGGCTTACCATGCGCGAGCACGCAGCGGCGCGCCGCCCATGCGTACTACCACCGGGATCTCGACGGAAGCCGTTTTTATCTTCCACAACATGGTGCGGAAGCTGCGCGAGGCTTATAAGCCCGAGTACATCGCCGCTATTTTCGAATCGGGAAAAACGTTCCGCGAAGAGGCTTACGCGGATTACAAAGCGAATCGCACGGAGATGCCGCCTGACTTGGGCGAGCAGATTCCATACATCCGGCGCTTGCTCGAAGCGATGCGGATTCCGGTGCTGCAATATGCGGGATTCGAGGCCGACGACGTGATTGGCGCCATGGCGCTGCGGGCCAGCCAGGAGTTTGATGTCGTGATCGTGTCGAGCGACAAGGACATGCTGCAGCTGGTGGACGATCGCGTGCACATGTACAACCCGGTGAAGGAAGATGTTTGGTACGACGCGGCCACCACCGAAGAGTTCATGGGCGTGAAGCCTTCGCAGGTGGCCGATCTGCTGGCGTTGAAAGGCGACTCGATTGACAATATCCCCGGCGCTCCGGGCATCGGCGACAAAGGCGCGCGCGATTTGATCGTGCGTTTCGGCTCGGTAGAAGGCGCACTTGAGCACGCCGCGGAAGTGGAACGCAAAATGTATCGCGAAAGCTTGCAGAACAATCGCGAGCAGATTCTGCTGAGCAAGCGGTTGGCGACCATCGATACGACGGTGCCGGTGGAATTTGAGATGGCGAACCTGGTGACGCAGGAGCCCGATATTGGCGAACTCAAGAAGGTCTATAAGGAGCTGGAGTTTTACAGCCTGCTGAAAGAGGTGGGGCCGACTGAGGACTCGCACACGCGCGATTACGCAAGCATTCTGACGCGAGAAGAAGCCGAGGAGTACGGCGCAAAGCTGGCGCAGCTGGATCCCTCGCAGCCTGTTGCGTTTGCGATTGAGTCTACAATGGACGGCGGTCTGCCGCTGACAATGATCGGCGTTTCGCACCAGCCGGGAGTGGCGCGGGCGCTCTCGATCGATTTTATTGACGCGCTGAAACCGATCCTGGAAGACGCAGCGCGCCCCAAGATTGCGCACGACGTGAAGGCGCTCACGCTGACGCTCGCGAAACAGAACGTGGAAGCGCGCGGATTTCGGCACGACGTGATGCTGTACGCTTTCCTTCTGTGCGCCGATCCGTCCGCTTGCTCGCCGTCCGTGCTGGCGGAGCGCTATCTGGATCGCAAGCTGGGCGCGGCGGCGGAGCAGCACGCGGATTTGGCCGTGACACTGGCGGAACGTCTGGCGCCGGAGATCGATCAACAGGGCTTTCGCGAAATCTATGAAAGCATCGATCTGCCGTTGGCGGGCGTGCTGGCGCGCATGGAACAGATTGGCATCCGCGTGGACCCGGCGCAGCTTGGCTTGCTTTCGAGCCGCCTGGACACCGACATCCAGCGGCTATCGGCCGAGATCTACGAGCTGGCGGGAAAGCCGTTCAATATTAATTCGCCGGCGCAGCTCGGCAAGATTTTGTTCGAAGACCTGAATCTGCCCGCGCCGGTGAAGTACGGGAAAGGCAAAACGATCTCGACAGCGGCCGACGTGCTGGAGGGGCTGGCCGCGGAGCACGAGATCGCTCGAAAAGTGTTGGAGTATCGCCAGCTCTCGAAGCTCAAGGGCACTTACATTGACGCTCTGCCCGAATTAATCGATCCTCGAACCGGCCGGCTGCACACCACGTTCAATCAGACCGGAGCGGCCACCGGGCGGCTTTCGTCATCCAATCCGAATCTGCAAAACATCCCGATTCGCACCGAGCTCGGACGCGAGATTCGCGCCGCGTTCGTGCCGCGCGAAGGCTGGAAGCTGGTGGTGGCGGACTACTCGCAGATCGAGCTGCGGCTGCTGGCGCACATGTCGCACGATCCGGTTTTGCTGGACGCATTTCGGCGCGGCGAGGATATTCACACCCGTACCGCGGCCGAAGTTTTTCGCGTGCCTCCGCTGATGGTGACTTCCGATATGCGGCGCAACGCGAAGGCGGTGAATTTCGGCATCGTGTACGGGCAGACGCCGTTTGGATTGGCCACTTCGCTCGGCATCGATCGCAAGGAAGCGGAGCTGTACATTCAGACCTATTTCGAGCTGCACGCGGGCGTGAAGAAATTCATCGCGAAGACCATCGCCGAAGTGCGCGAGAGCGGATTTGCGCCCACGCTGTTCGGCCGCAAGCGTCCGATCCCGGACATGCACAGCCGGAATCCGAACGCGCGCTCGTTTGCGGAGCGCACGGCCGTGAACACGCCTTTGCAGGGCACGGCGGCGGATCTGATCAAGCTGGCAATGATTCGGATCGACGAGATCCTGACGCGAGAGAAGCTCGAAACCAGGATGTTGCTGCAGGTGCACGACGAATTGCTGTTTGAATCACCGCCGTCGGAAGCCGATCATGTCTCGAAGATGGTGAAGCGCGAAATGGAGAGCGTTCACAAGCTGGACGTGCCGTTGATCGTGGATGTAGGGATCGGCGAAAACTGGCGCGACGCGAAGTGAAACTCGCGCATTCCTAGTCTTCCTCGTCTCCCTCGTATTCCACCAAGTAATCACTTCGGCTCCGCTTGGCGCGCGGGGAGAAACTCATCCCCCGCGTGCCAGGTCGGCATTTGCGACTGATTCGCCACCGTCATGCCGATGAGGAAGCCGAAGTGCGCGGCTTCTTCCATCCCTGAGAAATCCCAGTCGTCATGATATTCGTCGGACGGCTGATGGTAGTGCTTGTCGTTGTACTCTTCGAAAATCTTGTCGCCGTAGCCTGCGGGCTTGCCGTAATATTCAGTGCCCAGGTCGATGGAAAAGGCCGGGACGCCGGCGTGCGCGAGTGAGAAATGGTCGGAGCGGTAGAAGTGCCCCTGCTCGGGTTGAGCGTCGGCCTTGATGGCGAGTTCCATGCGATGCGCGGCTTCTTCCACCACCGGCCACACCGTGGTTCGCTCGGCGCCGGTGACCGAGACATCCTTGGTGCGGCCGAAGGGATAGAATGCGTCGAAGTTGAGATCGAGCGCGGTCTTTGCGAGCGGGATCACGGGATGCGCGGCGTAAAACTCGGTTCCGCGCAGCCCTGCTTCCTCGGCGGTAACGGCCATGAAAATCGCGGAGCGTTTTGGCTTGTGCTCCAGCGCGGCCCAGGCGCGCGCCATTTCGATGATCATCGCGCAGCCGGTGGCGTTGTCCACCGCGCCGTTGTAAATGGTATCGCCGTTCACGGCCGGCCCAATCCCCAAATGATCCCAATGCGCGGTGAAGATGACGGCTTCCGATTTTTGCTGCGGATCGCTGCCCTCTACCTTCGCGATGACGTTGTTGGATTGAATCTGCCGGATCTCGGTGGGGATGTTCCCGCGGACATGGATGCCGAGCGGGATGGGCTTGAAATCGCGCGAGTTGGCGGCGGTGAGGAGTTGGTCGACAGTCTTGCCGGACAAAGCCAACAGTTTCGCGCCTGCGCCCTCGGTCACCCAGCCGGCGAAAGCCAGCGCGGGCTGTCCGGCGGGAAGCTTCAATTGCGGATCTTCCTTGCCCCAGCTGCTTTTCACCACCTCGTAGCCATAGCCGGCTGTCGGCGTAGTGTGGATGATCAGGACAGCTTTCGCGCCCATGCGCGCGGCTTCTTCATATTTGTAGGTCCAGCGGCCGTAGTAAGTGAGTGCACGGCCGCCGAAGAATTTCGGATCTTCCGAAGGCGGTTCATTGGTGAAGAGCACTAGCACCTTGCCCTTGACGTCGACGCCTTTGAAGTCGTCCCAATGAAATTCTGGTGCGACGATGCCGTGGCCGACGAAGACCGCCTCGGCGTCGAACGAATCGGTGGGTTGCTGCAACTCGCTGACGCCCACGAAATCGTCCAGCCATTTGAAGGTGACCGTTTGATTCGCTCCCACCGCGGTTAGCGTTGCGCCTTCCGACGTAGTGGCGCCCACCATCGGCACGCGCTGGAAATAGGTGCCGTTTTCACCGGCAGGTTTGGCGCCAGCCAGAGCGAATTGCGCCGCGATGTATTCGGTGGCCAGTTCGCCGCCGCGCGTTCCCACGCCGCGCCCTTCCAACAAATCACTCGCCAGGAACTTTACGTGCGCGCGCATGCGCTCGCCTGAAATGTCAGACTGCGCGAGTGCCAAGGTGGTCACCAGCAGTACTAATCCGAATTTCCTCATGACCCCAGTGTTGATTTTTTCCTCCAATGGTGTCAAAACCAATGTGTATGCCAATCGCGACTATCAACCCAGCCAACGGCGAAACGGTTCGCACGTTCGAGCCGCTTTCCAGCGCCGAAGTCGACGCCAAGATTCGAACCGCGCACGACGCGTTCCGTGCGCTTCGCCGCACTTCGTTCGCCGAACGTGCCGCCAAGATGCGCAAAGCCGCGGACATTCTGGAATCGGAGAAGGACCGTTGGGCCCGCATTATGACCCTGGAGATGGGCAAAACGCTGAAGTCGGCCGGGGACGAAGCTTTGAAATGCGCGCTGGGCTGCCGCTATTACGCCGACAACGCCGAGAAATTCCTGGCCAATGAAGAAGTGGCGACCAACGCGGGAAAAAGTTTCATCGCATACCAGCCGCTGGGAGTGGTGCTGGCGGTGATGCCGTGGAATTTCCCGTTCTGGCAGGTCTTTCGATTTGCCGCGCCCGCTCTGATGGCGGGCAATACGGGATTGCTGAAACACGCATCCAACGTTCCGCAATCCGCGCTCGCCATCGAAGAGATCCTGTGCCGGGCCGGTTTTTCGAACGGCGAGTTTTTGACGCTGCTCATCGGATCGTCGCAAGTGGCGCGGGTGCTGGATGACAAGCGAGTGGTGGCGGCGACCCTTACCGGCAGCGAGCCGGCTGGCCGTGAAGTGGCCAGCCAGTGTGGAAGGCAGATCAAAAAGACGGTGCTGGAACTGGGCGGGAGCGACCCGTTCATCGTGATGCCGAGCGCCAATTTCGAGGAAGCCGTACAGACGGCGGTGAAGGCGCGTTGCATCAATAACGGGCAGAGCTGCATCGCGGCGAAGCGATTCATCGTGCACGATTCCATTTATGCGGAATTTGAACGGCGATATGTGGAAACGATGAAGGGGTTGAAAGTGGGCGATCCGATGGACTTGACGACGGACGTGGGTCCAATTGCAACCGCACAGGGCGCGAGCGAATTAGAAGATCAAGTGCAGCGGGCGGTGGCCGGCGGCGCGCGCCTGCTCACCGGGGGCAAGCGGATCCCTGGCCCAGGCAATTTCTTTGAAGCCACTGTGCTGGCGGATGTCCCGAAGAGTTGCGCAATGTATTACGAGGAGATTTTTGGCCCGGTGGCCATGCTGTTCCGCGCCAAGGACATCGACCAAGCCATCGAGATCGCCAACGATTCCGATTTTGGCCTCGGGGCGAGTGTGTGGACCAACGACGAAGCGGAGAGAGCGCGTTTCATCGCGGACATTGAATCCGGCTCTGTGTTTGTCAACGGCATGGTGGCGTCCGATCCGCGGCTGCCCTTCGGCGGCGTGAAGAATTCCGGGTACGGGCGAGAGCTGAGCGAATTCGGAATTCGCGAGTTTTGCAATATCAAGACGGTCTGGATTAAGTAGAGACAGCAATGCTCGTCCCGGCCGATCACGCTACCTCAGGCCACGCGGCGCGAGGTGCCACCGAATCAAGGGGCGGTGTGTGAGTTACTGCTGCGACCGGATGGAGTACGATCTGAGTCGGAAATGCGAAGTCCACGAGACCCGTTCCGAATGCCCAGACGCCTTGATCTCCGAGGTGAACGGCGGATACGGGCTCTTCGTCCATGACGGTGGATCTTCGCTCGTCGAAATTAGCTACTGCCCATGGTGCGGTTCCAAGCTCTCAACGTTGGAGACTCGAAAGAAGACTGAACCGTTGCGCTAGGTGTCGAGTGTTTACTTCGGCGCCATCCGAATCGCGCCGTCCAGCCGGATTACTTCGCCGTTCAGCATGGGATTTTCGATGATGTCGCGTGCCAGCTGCGCGTACTCAGACGGACGGCCCAGGCGTTTGGGAAAAGGGACCATGGCGCCGAGCGAGGCCCGAACATCGTCGGGCATCCCCGCCAGCATGGGAGTGTCGAAGATTCCCGGTGCGATAGCCATCACACGGATGCCGACGCTCGAAAGATCGCGTGCCAGGGGCAGCGTCATTGCGGCGATGCCTCCTTTCGAAGCGGAGTAAGCAGCCTGCCCGACCTGTCCGTCGAAGGCCGCGACGGAAGCCGTGTTGATGATGACGCCGCGCTCGCCTTCGTCATTGGGCGCGTTGGGCGCCATCAACCAAGCCGCGAGACGGGAGACATTAAACGCGCCGATCAGATTTACGCGGATGGTTTTGGAGAAGCGCGCGAGATCGGCGGGGCCGGTCTTGCCAATCACGCGCTGCGCGTCGGCGATGCCCGCGCATTGCACGGAGATGTGCAGCGCGCCGAAGGCATCCATCGCGGTCTCGACCGCGGCTTGGGCTTCGGCCGCGTCGGCCACGTCGGCACGAACGAAGCGCGCCTTCGGCCCCAGATCCTCAGCGAGCGCCTGCCCGGCTGGCTCATTCAAATCCACGATGACGACGTGGCCGCCTTCTTCCACGATCATCTTCGCCGTGGCCGCGCCCAATCCCGAAGCGCCGCCGGTCACTACCGCAACTTTGCCCGATATCTCCACGAGTCTATCTCCGCTTCTCGAAAAAGTTTTTCATCAGCTGCACGCACTCGGCTGCCAGCACGCCTTCCACAATCTCCACGCGATGATTCAACAGCTCGGAATCCGCCAGATGGAATTTGCTGCGCACACCTCCGAAGCGCAAGTCGCGCGCGCCAAAAACCAGCCGCTCGATCCGCGCGCCAACCAACGCTCCGGCGCACATCACGCAAGGTTCCAGCGTAGCGTAGAGCGTGGCCGCTTCCAAACGATAATTACCCAAGCGGGCGCCGGCTTCGCGCAGCGCAATGAGTTCCGCGTGCGCGGTGGGATCAGACCTGGCGATGGGCGAATTGAAACCGCGCCCGATAATCTCGCCGTCCTGGACCACGACAGCGCCGACGGGGACTTCGCCGTGCGCCTCAGCTTCGCGCGCCAGTGTGAGAGCCTCGCGCATGAACAGTTCGTGCTGGCTCATGCGCCGGCGTGAACGGCCAACAAGCGCTCGAAGATCACGGGCTTGGCCGCGAACGTCCCCAAAACCATGGGGCGCAGGCGGGGGAACCGGTCGAGCGTCAGCAGGAGTTGAGCCATGAACGCCGGACGGCGCGCCATGCTGCGATGAGCCGCTTGATACGGCTCCAGATTATCCGCGGCCAGCGCATCGGCCAGCACGATGGCTTGTCGAAAGGCCAGGCTCAACCCTTCGCCGGTGATCGCATCCACGGAGCCGGAGGCGTCGCCAATTAACACCGTGCGCCCGCGATAGATGCGCCTCAGCCGGCGCGTGACGGTGACGGCGCCGCGCTCCTGGCTGATGGTTTCCGCTCCCCGCAGCCGTTTCGCCAACTCAGGAAAGTGACCGAGCGAAAGGTCCACGCGTTGACGCGGGTGGCGTGTAAGGAGCGCCGTTAATACTTCATCGCCGCTCACGGGCGTCACGTACATTTGACAGCCTGGGCCCCAGTAAACTTCCATAAAATCCGTCCAGGGGCGGACGCGATAATGCCGGCGGAAGCCGTAACGCATCGATTCATTGCGAACTGCATCCAGACCGGCCCAGCGCCGGACGCGGGAGTTCGCTCCATCGGCGCCGATGATCCAGCGCGCGCGGATGTCGTCCATATCCGCTATGTGAGTTCGCCACAGGAGCTTCACGCCTGCTTCTTCCGCACGATCGATTAAGAGCTGATGCAGCCGAATGCGCCGCACCGCGATGCCGGGATCGGCGGGAAAGTCGGCCGCGACACTGCCACCGTCGCCAATAAAACGGATGCCGCGGAACGCGAAGGATTGCTCGGGATCGAATGCAATCCCCAACCGGCGCAAGGCAGCGTGCGAGTCCGGCATCAGGCCTTCGCCGCAAGCCTTGTCAATGGGCGGGTGTGCGGAGTCGGCGACGGTGACATCGAATCCCTTGAGGCGCGCCGCGATCGCCGCGGCCAATCCGGCCGGTCCACCTCCCACGATGAAGACGTCGGTCAAATTACCACCTCAACAAAACCAGCTCGGAACAGAAGCCGGGACCCATGGCGGCCAGGATGCTGTATGTCCCCGGCGCTGGACGGCGCTTCATCATCACTTCTTCGAGCACCAGCAGCACGGATGCCGACGACAGATTGCCGGTTCGGCGCAGGCAATCCCAGGATGCCTGCAGGGCGCCTTCCGGCAACTCCAGCGCCGTAGCTGTAGCCTCCAGGACGCTCGGGCCGCCGGTGTGCAGCACCCAGGCTCCAATGTCAGCGCGAGACAAGCCTTGCTCTTCGAGGAAGGCGTCCACATCTACCGCGAGATGCTCCTGCACCACCATCGGCACTTCGCGCGACAGCACGATGCGAAAGCCTTTTTCAGAAATGTCCCAGCCCATGACGTGCTCGGAATCAGGATAAAAGATGGACTTCGTCGCCAGAATCTCGGGGCCGTCAGCCTTGCGCTCAGCGCCCGCCACCAGCACGGCAGCCGCGCCATCGCCGAAGAGGCCCGATGAAATGATGTTCGCGACGGAGATGTCTTCCTGCTGCAACGTGAGCGAGCAAAGCTCTACCGACAGCACGGCCGCCACTTGTTTGGGATAGGCCAGCACATAATCCGCCGCGCGCGAAATGCCGGCGGCTCCGGCCACGCATCCCAGGCCGAAGATGGGTACGCGCTTGATGTTCACCGGAAGTTCCATGCGATTCACCAGCCGCGCATCGATGGACGGACTGGAAATGCCGGTGACAGAAACAAAAAAGAGCGCGCCCAGATCCTCGGTGGAAAATCCCGATCGCGCGAGCGCGCAGCAGAGCGCCTTCTGGCCCAGGTCCTGGGCCACCTCGATCCAGTGGTTGTTCGCGGCGCCCCAACGCGTGAGCCCGTAATATTCTTCGAGCGGCAGCGCCAGGTGCCGCGTCTCAACACCCACGCGAGCCTGCAGGCGCTCCAGGAACACCGGGTTATCCACCTTGGGGCCCCAATGTTTTTGCAAGGCCTGAAGCAGAACGCGCTGATCGTATTTGTGCTGAGGCAACGCGCTGGCAACACCGGCAATGGTCATGAGGGTGCTCAGACTCCTTGAGGGTTATTCTACAAGAAGAATTCAGAAGTCAGAATTCAGAAGACGGAATTCAGTGCAGTTGAGCCAGCTCCTGCGCATACAGCCGGTTGTGCGGGAACTCGCGAGCCAGCGCGCCAAGCAGGTCGCGCGCTTTGGGAAGATCCTTATTGCGCAGGGCCGCTACGGCCAGCAGAAGCCGGGCGTAGGGAGACAGATACTGGCCTTTCTCAGCGGTCAAACGCAAATCCTGGACTCCCTTATCGCGATCGGTTTCTCCGCCACTGGCCTGCAATATCCAACGCACCGGCGCAGGCTTCAGACTGAACAGATAATTCTCCACTCCGACGGCCAAATATGCGTCGTAGTAATTGGGCTGGATGGCGAGCAGCTTTTCCGCGGTGGCGCGGCTGTCTTTGATCACCCGCAGGGCGTCGAAATCGCGCCGTTCAATCAGAGCTTCATAGTCGGCGCGCAGGCCGAGCGTAAGAATTCTTGCAAAGAGCGCGTCGGCATCTTCGGGCTTACCCGACAGGATGGCATCCGAGAGCTTTCCGGATTTTTCCAGTTCCTGATCGAAGGCCATGCGCACCTCGACGTCGGGCGTCACCTTGGGTCTGCGGTGAAACATGCCGTTGTCGACAAAAAACTCGGAGTGGAGAATGTTCAACCGATCGAATTCAGCGAACAGAAACGCCGCCGCGTTTGAAACCGGGCCGAGCGGGTCTTCGGGGTGATCGCGCTCCCATTGCGCGAAAGTTTTGTGAGCATCGTCGAAGTCGAGATTGTACATCTGCCGGAAACCGCGATCGATAACGGGGTTAACGGCGGGCTCGGTAGCGATAGGAGCCGCAATGCCTGCAGAAACGGCGAGAATGGCAAGGGCGGCGAAGCGAATGGTCATTTCAGCACGGCTCGTTTCGCGAGGCCCAGCGCTTCGCTCCAGAATGCCGTCGAGGAATGCATGATTTCGACCACGTCGCGGACCGCGTGAACAAACTCGTCGGCTTCACGTTCCTTGACCACCAGCGGAGGCGCCACTTTCAGCACTTGAAAATTATTGCCGCACATTTGCGTCAGGAAACCATGCCGGAACAACTGCATCATTATCACCTGGCCGAACATCCCAGGATGAATTTTACCGAAAGCTTCAAAGGGGGCGCGTAACGCAAGTTTCCGCGGGGGTTGGAATTCGATTCCATTCAATAGCCCGAGCCCCCGGACTTCCCTCACCATTTCATACCCCGAGAGCGCCTCGCGCAAGCGGGTACGCAGATAATCGCCCGCGGCCAGGGCGCGCTCTCCCAGATGCTCGCGCTCCAGTGTTTCGAGCGTGGCGAGCCCCGCGCGCAGGGCCAGCGAATTTTCACCGAATGTGGAGGTATGGACGATCGCTCGCGCGATGGATCCATATACCGAATCGTAGACCCGATCCGACATCAGCAGCGCGGCGCTCGGAATGAGCCCTCCGCTGATGGCGCCCGCCAGCACGATCATGTCGGGCTCGATATTAAAGTGATGCGAGGCCAGGAACCGGCCAGTCCGGTAGAAACCAGTCCGCACTTCGTCGACCACCAATAGAGTGCCGTGACGCCGGCAAACAGCCTGGACGCATTCAAGATATGCGGGCGGTGGAACGTGCACGCCGCCCTCGCCCTGGATCGGCTCAACGATGAACGCCGCGAATCGCCTGGTGGCGAGTTTAAGCTCCAGCGCAGCGAGATCACCGAAAGGCACCGCTTCGGCGCCGGCCAGCATCGGGCCGAAATGCTCGCGCCAGAACGGATCGCCCATCAGCGAAAGAGCGCCGCAAGTGAGGCCGTGGAACGCGCCTTCGGCATAGAGCAGAGCATTGCGGCGCGTATGGGCGCGAGAGAACTTGATAGCGGCTTCGATGCCCTCGCTTCCGGAACTGCAGAAAAACGCCTTCTTCACGCGTCCGCCCGCGCGCCAGCAGAGCTTGTCCGCCAACTCGCCGGCTAGCTGGGGAACGTGGCCCTGGAGCATCGCGGGGCCGCGCCGGTCCAATTCGTCTCTAATTGCGTCGATGACCGCGGGGTGATTGTGTCCAAGATTGTGAACGCAATCTCCGGAAAGAAAATCGAGAATTCGCCGGCCGTCCTCGGTGAATAGCTCCGTTCCCTCAGAGCGCGTATAGCGCGCGTTCATTTGAAGAACGTCGAGCAAACGAACCCATTGCGGGTTGACATGCTCCTGGTACGACGTGTCTTTATTCGTGACGGCGATGACGCGGGTGCGGGTGGAGGCTAGCACTATGCTTACGGGACGCCCGTGAGGAAGGCATGGTTTCGCAAACATCTAGAGGTTTCTGTAACGGTTTTCAGCCTGCAGCCGGAATCTCCTGTCCTATCTCGGCGCCCACCTGTACATCCGGAATCTCAATGCCGGTGCGGGTTCCCTCGCCCGGTTTGCTGTCGATCCACATGCGGTAATCGGGCCCGTATAAAACTTTCATACGCTCATTTACGTTACTCACGCCGATGCCTTGCTCAAAAAGAGTGGCTAATCTTGTTTCCGGGATCCCGACGCCATCGTCCTCCACCACCAGGTGCAGGCGGCCGTCGGCCAGGTAGCTGCGCACGCGAACCATTCCGCCATCCACTTTGGTGGCCAACCCATGGCGAATGCTGTTTTCGATCAGCGGCTGAAGCAGCATGCTGGGAACCAGCCGGTCCAGCGTCTGAGGATCGATTTCCTTGATGAAGCGCAGCTTCTCGCCGAAGCGCACCATCTCGATGGTCATGTAATTGTCGATGAACGCCAGTTCCTCGCGCAGAGGCGTCAGATTGTCGGTCTTACGCAGCAGGCGGCGCAGAATACTCGAAAGACGATAAACCACGCTGCGCGCCTGCTCGGGATTGGTGCGGATGAGCGACGAGACTGAATTCAGGGTATTGAACAGGAAGTGCGGATTGATCTGGCTGGTGAGCGCGGCGAGACGCGCTTCGTTCAAGCGCAATTGCTGCACTTCCAGCTTCTTTTCGTTGCGAGTATTGTTCCAGATCTTGATCGGAATCATGACGGCGAAGACCAGGCTGGCATATGCGCCAAGCCCTTGCCATCCCGTGGCATGCCAGATCGGCGCGACATATACCGGATTCCCAATGGGGAGCGAATGAATCTGATCGCGCAGAAGTCCGCTAAAGATGATGCTGAGCAGGCAGCCTATCTGGAACATCAGGCGAAGCTGGTAGGGCCGTTGCCGCCAGCGGCGCGGGCTCAGGGTGAAAATCCACATGGGGGAAAAGCGCCAAACGTCTTCCTTCTCAGGCGCCAGGTCGCGCAGCAATCCGCCTAACACACCGATTCCGGCGAACAACAGCATGGCGGTCAGCTCGTGCCGCACCAGCACTGCGGGAATCGAGATCAAGATGCCCGAAAGCAGTCCTGTGACATAGCCACCAACCAGACCGGTAAGCAGGCTGCCTTCCAGGCCCAGATCCACGGCATCATATTTGCTTTGGCTCAGCACGCGAAACAGGACGCTCACGCCATAAACCGCCCAAAACATGAGTGCCAGCTTGACGCGCTGCACCAAAGTGCGATCCTCGCGCATCAACATCCTCTGAAACGCTCCGAAACGCGAAAGGATGCTGGCCAGCGACGCCGCCACCGCCACCCGCAACAGCAGGGTCAACCAAAGTTGTTGGGATTCCATGGGGGCGCCTGGGGTCATTATAATGAATGTACTCAGTCCTCCTCATTCCGAACCCATGCTCAGTAAAGTCGCCGAAGCCAATTTCCCCAGCCGATTCGGCCATTTCCGCATTTATGGCTTCGAAGGCTCGTATGGCCAGGATGTGGAAGAATGCGTGGTGTTGCGGTTGGGAGACATCACTTCCAGCGACCCGCCATTGGTTCGCATCCACTCGCAATGCCTGACGGGCGACGTGTTTCACAGCCTGCGGTGCGACTGCCGGTCGCAGTTGGAACTGTCGCTGAACCTGATCGCCGAAGAGGGCCGCGGGTTGCTGATTTATGAGCACCAGGAAGGCCGTGGCATCGGGCTGTTGAACAAGCTGCGGGCCTATGAACTGCAAGATGGCGGCGCCGACACAGTGGAAGCTAATGAGCGGTTGGGCTTCGAGGCGGACTTGCGCGACTATCGCATGCCTGCCGATATTCTGCAGTATTTCAAGGTGAAAAGCGTCCGGTTGCTGTCGAATAATCCCGACAAAATCGCAGCGCTTGAGAACGCTGGGATTCGAGTGGCCGAGCGGATACCGTGCATCGTCGCGCCGCACGAATCGACAGAGGGATACCTAAGAACAAAGAAGCAGAAGATGGGACACTTGCTGGATTAGCGGTCTCACTCATTCCGAAGGGCCACCGCGGGATCGACGCGCATCGCACGGCTGACATAGTTGCCAGATGGTTTGACATCCGGAAACTCGCATGTTAACAGTAGAGGCACTTCTCGCGACCGCGTAATTGAGAGTTGCAAGTTTACCGGGTTCCGTTCTCTCCCTGTCGCGAGCGCTGTTGCCTTGTCGCATTACCCCCGTCGATCCGAATTTCGTCGATTCAGGAGGAAACATGCGATACGCTCCGCGGGTTCTCTTTTTATCCTTCGCCCTTGCCATAATCTGCTCCGCGCAAAACTTCCGCGGAAGCGTTAGCGGACTTGTTACGGACCAAAGCGGCGCCATCGTGCCCGAGGCTGCGCTCAAGGCTACCAATCCAGCGACGGGCCTGGCGTATTCGACGACGGCCTCTACCGTTGGAGAATTCGCTTTCACCGATTTGCCGCTCGGCTCGTACACGGTGGTGGTTACCCGGCCCGGGTTTTCGGTTCTTACCATCAGCGGAGTCAATGTATCGGCCGGGTCTACTTACAACCTGCCGGTGAAGCTGGAAGTGGCGCAGGTGGCGTCCACGGTGGAAGTGTCGGCGGCGGCGCTGGCCGTGGAATCCACCGAGACTACTCTGAATACGACGATTGCCACTCAGACCGTGCAGGATCTTCCGATCAATGGCCGGGACTACACCCAAATGATCGCGTTATCGTCCGGTTTCTCCGGATACGCCGCCGGAGCCAACGGATCTGTGGATGGTGCGCGGGCCAATCAGGTGAACTGGCAGATCGAAGGAACCGACAACAACGATCAGTGGTGGAACATCATGGCCGTGAACCAAGGCGGCATTCAAAGTATCCCAGGTGTGCTGCTGCCCCTGGACTCCGTCGAGGAATTTTCGCTCCAGACGCAAGGCGGCCCGGAATCCGGACGCAATCCGGGCGGCACCATCAACCTGATCATTAAATCGGGAACGAACCAGTTGCATGGCAGCGCTTACTATTACAATCGCGATGAGGCGCTCGCCGCGCAGTCGCCTTTCGCGCCTCCCGACACGCCGAAAAATGAGCTGCGCAACCAGCACTTCGGGTTTTCGGTGGGCGGTCCGATTATAAAAGACAAGACATTCTATTTCGTCACCTACGAAGATCAGAGATTCGTGATCGGAAGCCAGGCGCTGACCACCACGCCCACCGCGGCTTATCAGCAGGAGGCATTACAGCTACTGAATCAGTACAACGTGCCCGTGAATCCGATTGCGGCGCCCTTACTCAACGCCCTGTATCCCCAAAGTGCGCTCACGGGCGCAGCAACACCGAACAATTACTTTAGTCCGATTCCAGAGTACGGCTTCAGCCACAACGGTTTGGTCAAACTGGATCATAGCTTCAACAGCAACAATCGCCTTTCGTTCCGCTGGTTTGTCGGGCAAGGCCTCCAAGTGGCTCCGGTGGGTTCGTACGTTCCTTACTACTACCAAGTGGGCCCCATGCACGTCCAGAATTTTTCGGTGATCTATAACACCGTCCTAACGCCCACCATTTCGAATCAACTGCTATTTGGCGTCAGCTATTTTAAACAGGTGTTCTCCGACGCAAATACCGCGATCAATCCCACCGCGCTCGGTCTCAATACCGGAGTGACGGCGCCGGATCTGGTGGGAGCTCCGTTCATTTCGATCGGTAATTTCGCTTTGACAGGACTCACTCCGGATTCAGGGCGTCAAGATATCACCGGGCACATTTCAGATGCCTTGTCCATGACCAAAGGAGCGCATCAGTTGCGCTTTGGAGGCGAATTCCGCAAGGCGCAAATCGATTCGATGTACACCACCGGCGGGCGCGGCGGTTTCTTCTTCACCGGCGCGCAGGGTCCCTGGAGCGGGCTGTTGAGCAATCCGAATTTCGATTCCAATATTGCGGCGCTGGCCGACTTCATGGCCGGCTATGTTTACCAATCCATCATTATGCAAGGCGACCAGGAGCGCCTGGTCAAGATGAACAGCTTCAATCTGTTCGCGCAGGATTCCTGGCAGGCCACGCGTAAACTGAACGTGAATCTTGGGCTGCGCTATGAATACGAAGGTCCGCTGCACGACGGGAAGGACGATCTCTCGGTCTTCAACCCGGCTCTCGGTGGTCTGGCGGTGGCAGGCCAGCAAGTTGCCAATCTCTATCCTCAGTATTGGAAAGCGGTGAGCCCGCGCGTGGGCCTGGCTTATCAGCCGGGCAAAGACGACCTGGTGATCCGCGCGGGATTCGGGATATTTTTCGACACTCCGGCGATCGTTCCGTTCATGGACAACTCGTTCAGCCTGGCAACACCGTCCACCAAGAACAATGGGCCCATTGGAGTGGAAGGCAATCCAGCCGGAGCGAATCC
>JBEKLB010000107.1:0-16521 GCA_050010415.1 Bryobacteraceae bacterium
AAGATTTGTGCTCGCCGAAGCCAACTTCGCCCCATCCACCAGCGACCGCAGCTTGGCCCAGGCAATCTGCGGATGAGTTCTTCCGCCAAATCCGCAGTCCGCGCCCGCGATCACGTTCTCTTTGCCCAGCAACTTCGCAAACCTCAGGATGCGCTGGCACACCAGCTCGGGATGCTCCACCACGTCGGTGGAATGGGTAATCACTCCGGGGATCAGGATTTTGCCAGCGGGCAGTTTGGCCGTTTCCCAGACCGCATATTCGTGTTCGTGCCGCGCGTTCGCTCCTTCGATCAAGTAAGCCTGCGCCTTCACGGAAAGCAGAATATCGACCAAATGTTTCAGCTCCAGGTCGTACGCATGCGGACCGTGCCAGCTTCCCCAGCAAAGGTGATAGCGGATGCGGTCCTCTGGAATGCCGCGCAACGCGTGGTTCAAAGCCTCCACGCGCAGCGAGCAACGGCGGAGGAAAGCCGCTAGTCCCATCCCGATTCCAATGCGGTCCCACAGCGCGGGCAGCCACGCGTCATCGATTTGCAGAAGGATACCCGCGTCGACGATGGCCTGGTACTCCTCGCGCAGAGCCTCCGCCAGCGCAACCAGAAAATCTTCTTCGCTCGTGTAATGTTCGTTCGATCGGTAGACTTCCAGGCTGGCCGGAGCGGTGCTGGTCAAAAACAATTCATCGTCTGATCGAGCGGCGGATTTCAGCAGTTCGATCCCGCGCGCTAAGGCAGCTTGTCCGGTATAGGTGATTGGGCCGGTGCAGATGGAATGCTTACGCACATTTTGAATCTGATTGCCGGGCGCGAAAAACAGCGATCCCCGTTCGGCGGCCCACTTGTAGAAATCGGCGAACTCCTCGCGGTCTTTGCCGGTCGCGACCACGGGCGGTCCCTTGCGCTCACCCGTGGTGAATCCTCCGAACCGGTCGTCGGCGAAAGACAGCCAGTCGCCGCCCTTGGTGTACTCGCCTTCGTTGACGATATCCAGGCCGATCTCACGTTGACGACCGATCAAGTGTTGGACGGCGGCTTCGCCGGTAAGCCCCTCCGGCGCCGGTAAGCTGCCGACGTGTGTGGTCAGGATCTTATTGCCGCTGCCTCGCATTTAGCTGTGGCTGGCCTTCCTCATTTCCATGGCTTTCATCACATCCGCCTTGGTCTGCGGAGCAGCCGAAGCGTGTACGTTGATGTAGCGGACATAGTCCAGATGGAGCCTCTCCAAAACCGGAACGATGGCAGCCACGTGGTCGTTCGCGGGTTCGCCCGGATTCACCGAGAAATCGCCCTGCAGAATGACCTTCTCCTTGGGCATGTACGCGATGATCAATCCGTTGGAGTGCGGAGCTGGGAAGATGTGGTACATCTCCACCACTCGCGTGCCGTCGCTATATACCCTCTTCTCCTCCACGGTTTCGAACTTCGCCTTTTTGGGATTCTTGGCGAGAGTGTCATTCATCAGCGTGCGGGGAGTGTTGAGCGCCTTGCTCAGAAACGCTTCGTTATTCTTCTGCGTGATGATTATTGCGCCTTCCGCCACCAGAACCGGCAGCCCTCCGGTATGATCGGCGTGCGGATGCGTATCCATCACGTAACGGATCGGCTTGTTCGGAAAGAGCTTCTTGATTTCCGCGACGTAGGCTAGAGCGCGCGCCTCAGACTGTCCGGCCTCCAGCATCATGACGTAATCTTTGAATTCGACAACCACTGAATCGTAGCTGCCGGGGCCGGTGGTGAGCCGGTAGAGGCCATCGCCGAGCTTTTCGGAGGTGACATTGAGAGCGGGAACACCACCCGGAGGGCCTCCTGGTCCGCCCGGCCGTGCTGCGGGAGCCGGCGCCAATGTCGCGAGGTCGGGAGGATTCGCTTTCGCCGCCGTCACGCTTACTTCAAAGAAAGGCCATCCGCCGCGCGTCTGGACGATGGTGGCAGGAGCCATTACTCCGCCGAAATCCTTCCAACCCGAGTACGTGGAGACGATGTGCATGTCGCCCATAATGTTTTCACCGAGCCAAGTTTCCACACGCTCCACCAGGTTCTGCTTGTTCAAATATCCGTTGATGACATAGCTCTTGCCGGAAGGGGCTTTCACCGTTGGGCTCCAGGTCAGCACCGTATAGCCCTTGCTCTTGCTAACTGTGGCGTTGTTCTCCGCGGCGCCCTTCAGAAAACCCCAGGGTGTGAGGTAGAACTCAAGCGAGCCGCCCCAGGGTTGCGAGACATCCGCCTGCTGCGGCGTCACCTGCTGGAAAAACGTCCCAGGAGTTAGAGTCGTCGATCCGCCGGGTCCGATATTGTTGGTTGCTCCGGTATGGCGCGACGCCGGGGCCGTGAGATCGATCACGCGGACGTAATTGTTGATCGGACGCATCGGATCATGCGTTCCCCGGCAGGTCATGTCGGTGGAGTTGGCGCCGCACTGCTGGAATGCGACATCTTTCGCCGATCCGGAATAAGTGATGGACTTCACATCGCCCAATGCTTTTTCCGCATTGGCGATTACAGTTTTTGCATCCTGCGCTGGGGCGCACCCAGCTACCAGCGCGACGCAGATTGCGAACAACGCAAATTTCTTAAACACGACTTTTCCTCCCGGATTCATTACGTACTTCGATGTGCCTCAACTACTTCGATGTGCCTCAACTACTTCGATGTGCCTCTTCGACGAAACTACCTTCGAATTCCAAATCTCCCAGCAGATCCTGTTTGGTGAACGGGCGGATATCGTCACATTGGCCCTGAGCGATCTTTTTCACCCAATCGGGATCGCCAATGTGGCCGCGGCCGATGGCCACCATATCGAATTCCTGATTGTTGAAACGCCGCAGCAACTCCCGTAGTCCCGGTTCGCCCGTCGGCCGGGCTTCCTTGCCAAAGAAGTTTTCCATGACGTCAGTGTCCAATCCTACGCTCCCGACGGCGATCACGGGCGCGTCGGTCAGCGATTTGGTCCAGCCGGCGATTCCAAGGTCGGAATTCGGCCACTCGGGGATCCAAAACCGCCGCGCCGAAGCATGGAAGATGTCGACGCCGGCGGCGCGCAGCTCCGACAACATGACCTGGAGATCCTGCCAGGTGGGGGCGATCCTGGCTTCGTATTCCACTTCCTTCCACTGCGAGAAGCGGAAAGAAATGATGAACTCCGGGCCCACGGCTGCGCGGATGGCGCGCACGATCTCGGCCGGAAAACGCACGCGCGCGCGAATATCGTCCCCGCCATACCCATCCGTGCGCCGATTGGTCCCGGCCCAGAGAAACTGATCGAGCAGGTAACCGTGGCAAGCATGAACTTCAATGCCGTCCGCTCCAATTTGCTGGGCCGCCAGTGCGCCGCGTACAAAGGCATCCTTAATGGATTCCAGGTCCTCGGCGGTTGCGGCGCGGCCGTTGGATTTGCCGGGCCGAACCAATCCGGAAGGGCTCAGCGTCGGGTATTGCGCATAAGGGCCGTCGCCACCCTCCTTGCGGATGGCGCCCTCGTGCCACAACTGCATGAACATGCGCCCTCCGGCGCCTTTTACCGCAGCGAAGCATTCCGCCCACGCGTCCTGAGTGGCATCCGTGATGCGCGTAAACAAGGGAACCTGCGTTGAGGAGGGATGATCGACGGCGCAAGACTCGGTGATGATCAGGCCAACCCCGCCTTCCACCCGCCGCCGATAGTATTGCGCCAGGCGCGGCTGCGGTCTTCCGTTATCGCACCACTGGCGCTGCATGCCGGGCATCACGAAGCGGTTCGGCAGCGTGAGGTCCTTGATCCTAAAGGGTGCGAGCAGAGGCGACGGATCGAGGGGTTCGGGCATTTTGTCTGAGCCAGTATACCGCGCGGGCCCGCTAGCCGAGCTTCGGATGTCGTTCGTGCCACCGAGTGGCCTGCTCATAGGCGTGCGCGAGGGCCAGAACCGCCGGCTCGGCCCAGGGCGCTCCGGCGATTTGGAGTCCGATGGGAAGTCCCGCGCTGGTAAACCCGCAAGGGATCGAAATCGTCGGGATGCCATAAATGTCGAAGGGCAATGTGTTGCGGGCGCTGACGTTGCGCGTTAGTCCAATATCGATCTGGAAGGGTGGGTCGGCCATAGTGGGCAGCACCAGCAGATCGACGTTGCTGAAAACTTTCCTGATATCGCGGCCTGGGCCAGGTCGCGCAGCGCGCGGGCGTAAACCTCGGCATTGACATGCGCCCCGGCTTCGATCCCAGCGCGGATGGACGGGCTATAGAGCTCGGGCGTTTTGGTGATCCATTGCCGATGATATCGGTAAGCCTCGACGCTGAAAATGGCTGGGCCATCGGCTGTCGGCGGAAGAGTGACGTCGGCCATGCCGGCCGTCAGCTTGGCGAGAACGGCCAGGGCGTTCTCGATCGCCTTGCCAACCTCGGGATTCAGGTCGTCAAAGAAAGGTTTTCGCGGGAGTCCCAGGCGGAGCTTCGAGGTGGGCCTGGTGAGAGCGTGCATATAATCCGGGACGGGGGCGTCAACCGTGGTGGCATCTTGTGGATCGTAACCCGCAATCAGGTTCAGCATGATCGCGGCGTCTTCGACGGTCTTGCACATGGGGCCCGCGTGATCGAGCGACCAGGAGAGCGGAATGATACCCCGGATGCTGATGCGGCCGTAAGTGGGCTTGAGTCCGACGATGCCGCAATAAGAGGCGGGGATGCGGACAGAGCCCGCTGTATCGGTTCCGATGCTTGCGAAACACATGCCGGCGGCCACCGCCGCGCCCGGCCCTCCGGACGATCCGCCGGGAGTGAGCAGCGGGTCCCAAGGATTGTGAACGGGGCCGAAATAAGAAACCGCCGATGTGCCGCCATAGGCAAATTCATGCAGGTTCAGCTTGCCCAACAGGATGGCGCCCGCGTTCTTGAGCCGGCGGACCACCTCTGCGTCCTGGTCAGGGACTCGATCTTTGAACAAGTGGCTGGCGCCGGTGGTGCGAACACCCGCGGTATCGATATTGTCCTTGAGCGCCATAGGGATGCCGTGCAATGGGCCGCGCCACTTGCCCCGCTGAAGTTCGGCGTCCAGCATACGCGCCGCAGCGAGAGCCTCATCGCCGGTTACGGTAATGTAAGCGTTCAACAGCGGCTGCAATTTTTCGGTGCGCGTGAGGCACGCCTGGGTGAGGTCCACGGAGTTTACTGCTTTGGCGCGAATGGAGCTGGACGCTTGAGCTAGCGTCATGGCGGCCAGATCTTGAGTTTCGCCCAGAGCGAGTCTGCCGGCCACGCCCAAACTGGCGCTAAGAAAACCGCGGCGATTCAAATTTTCCTCCTTTTGCCTCGCGCATTATGGCAGCGCAAAAGTATAGATGGCATTGTTTCCGGTTGGCACTCTCAACTCCGGCACTTCTTTCGACAACTCGGGCACCTTCAGGTTGTCGCCGGTCATCACACAGATATACTGCTTGCCTTTGGCCGAGTAGGTGATGGTGCTCACCGAAACATTCCCGCCGACGATGGTCTCCCAAAGCTGTTTTCCATTGCGCGCGTCGAACGCCCGAAACCGGCGGCTCATGTCGCCGTGGAAAATCAAGCCGCCCGCGGTGGCCAGCATCGCACCGTTACCAGGAGCACGGCCTAAATCGAAGCGCAACATCTCACCCGTGGAGAGATTGATTTTGGCCAAACCCGTTAGCGCGTTTGGATCGGAGCCGGGGCGCGGAATCACGCTCCAGCTTCCTCGCCCCGCTGGACCATCCAGCGTCAGATCGCGGCAATTGTCGATATAGGAAACGTAGAGCGAGTTGGTCTCCGGATCGTAGGCCGTTGGCCAATAGCTGCGCGTATTCCAGTAGCAGACCACGTGACGCTCGCCCGGCTTCTGGAAAACCTGGTTCCAGTTGATGGTGCTCTTTCCCGTCTTCACATCGATGTCGGAGATCACGAACTTGGGATCGTCAAATGGAAATGGCGTGGCCCAAAGAAACTGGCCGGTGGCGCGATCCAGTTCGAAAACGCCGCCTGCCTCGCCAACCGTAACCGCGACGTCGCGCTCTTCGCCGCGCTGGATGTTCGGATTGATCCATTTCACGAATTTTGGGTCGGGATTGAATGCTGTCCGCAACAGCGTTCGCTCGTGCGTGTAATCGGAATCCCAATCGTCGCCCGGCAGATGCTGGTAGTACCAGGCGAGCTTGCCCGTCGACGGATCCAGCGCCACCGTCGAATTGCTGTAGAGGTCCGAAGGGGCGGTTCGCGAAACAGCATCCGGATTCCCGTCGTGCCGCGACATGCGCTGGTCGGGCATTGGATTCGCAACGCCCCAATAGGTGAGTTTGCGGACCGGATCATAGGTGCCCGGCAAGCCCCAGGTGGATGCCTGGCGTTTGTCGATCGCAGCGCCGCCCCAGCTCTCATCACCCGGTTCGCCTGGCGCCGGCGTGGTATAAAATCGCCAGGCTTCTTTTCCCGTCAACGCGTCGTGAGCGGCGATGTAGCAGTTGCTTCTGTTTCCCGCGCAGGCCCCGCCCGAAATCACTTTTCCTTCCACGACAATTGGGCCGGAAGTGTGCCCGCGCCCGTCGGTCTTCGATTCCCAGCGCAGCTCGCCGGTTTTCGCGTCCAATCCAACCACGTAGCTATCCGGCGCCGTGTAGAGCACGACATCCTGGAAGATAGCCAGATTCTTGGTGCGGGCGACGGCCGCTACGCCCGCTGGAACTTTGCGCTTGTATTCCCAGAGCAAGTCGCCGGTGGCTGCATCTAACGCCTGCACGATTGCACCCGGCACGACGACATACATCACGCCGTCGTGGACCAGTGGAATGGTCTCGGTTTGTCCCGAGGGCAAACCCCGGCTCCAGGCCATCCGAAGCTGGCCGACGTTGTCGCGAGTCACCTGTTTCAGCGGACTGAAGCGCTGTGCGTCATAAGTCCGGCTGTACATCAGCCAATCGCCCGGACTGGGGCTATCGAGCATTTGCTGCGTTACAGGCTTGAAGTTCTGCACCTGCGCGAACAGCGGCGCGGCCCAGCCGAGCAGCCCCAGAGCGGCCAGTTTCCGATGCATCAGCATGTCGAACGCGATTGTATCGTAGTGTCCGTTAGTGGGTCTGCAGCCAGTACCAATGAGACCGACCCATCCGTCGTCTGCTTTGGAGCGCGCGGCGAAGTTGAAACCCGGGCGTGAAGACCTCTTCGATCGCGGAGGGAGTCAGCCGCGGCCCGCCCGGGGAATCATCCAGCGCCCAGATCAGATGTGTGCCTCCGGGCGCCAACAAACGAAGCACTTCCGAAGCGTACCTTCGATGTCCCGCGGAATCGAGGCAGTGAAAACATCCAACGTCGAAGGATGCGTCGAACGGGCCATGCACATCGTCAAGCTGGGTGACATCCCCGACTATGAATTCGGGCCTATGCCTGTCCCGCGCAGCGTTCGTTCTCGCTTTGGCAATTGCCACCGGCGAAAAATCGATTCCCGTGGTGATGATCCCCTGCCGGGCAACATAACGAGAGAATCTCCCCAAGCCGCAACCCAGTTCCAAAACGCGACGGGGAGCTTCGCCGGAAACCAATGCGACAATCTCTCCGGGGATGCGGAAGTCTCCCCACGGGGTGAGCGGAAGGCGATATGCCGAGTCAAAGTCCTCGCTGGTTTTGGGGGGACCGCTCCCGGCTTGCTTCTTGGTCAGCGTCATGGTGAAATCAATATAGCATGCTATGAAAAAAGAAGGCAACCCTCGCTGGACGCCGCAATCGGCACCGACCTTTTGGATTAACCACGCCTCCCGGTTGATCATGCGGCGCTTCGAAGAGCGCCTGCGTCCGCATGGGTTTGGCATGGCTTACCTGCCTGTGGTCTTCGCCCTGGAAGAGAGCGGACCTTTGCTGCAGAAAGATCTCCTGCGGCGAGTGGAAATCGAGCAGCCAACCATGACGGCCCTATTGGCTCGCATGGAGCGCGACGGCATAGTCCGGCGCACCGCCAATTCTTCTGACGGACGCGCGCAACTGATATCGCTCACAGCGAAGGCCAGGTCACGGCTGGCACGCGTGCAGGCCGCCATGCTGGGGGTAGTCGAAGAAGCCATGGCTGGGGTGAGCCCGGGTGCGCGCGCCGCCCTCATGGATGCACTCCGCTCGGTGGTAGAGAACTTGAGCCAGCCACCCCGGCCCGCACGCAGTTCACTGCGTCACTTGCGATAGAATCAGCCCTGCAAGGAAGCTATGCGATTCAATACCAACACACCACTCGTTCTTTTCGTTGCGCTCGCGCTAGCCGGTACCTCCCAGGCACAGCAGCCACCCCAACCCACTGGACCACCGCTCGCTTCCTGTGGCGTCCACGGCGATATCGAGGTGCTGTGCGGGACGCATAATCCCGAAGACCTGGAAGTCACGCCCGATGGCAAATACCTGATCGCCACTCAATTTGTGAACCAGGGCCGCAGCGGAACCACCGGCGCGGGCATGGCGCTCTACGATATCGCGAAGAAGACCTTCAGCAAAATGGCGGTGACGAACGAACCGGATAAAACCTGGGGCGATGCTGCTTGCCCCGGCCCCATTGGCGACGCGTTGGTCTCGCATGGCGAATCGCTCGCGAAACGGAAGAACGGCGCGTGGGCGCTTTATGTTGTCAACCACGGCGGACGGCAATCCATCGAGATGTACGAACTGAAGCGGGCGTCTCAAGCGGGTTGGGCTCTGGTGTGGCATGGCTGCGAGGTTGCGGCGCATGACTATAACGACGTCGCCATTCTTCCGGATGGCGGCTTTGTCGGCACCTATCCGACGGGACTGTCGTCGGGAGGAACCGGAGGTCCTTTCGGCGGTACGGTAACGGGCTATGTGGCGCGCTGGACCCCGGGCAAGGGCGAATCCGAACTGGCGGAGACGCGCATCCGCTATCCCAACGGCGTGGTGGCCGACGCCAGCGGCCGCTACATCTACATCAATGAATTCGCCGGACGCCAGGTCTTCAAGTACGATCTCGAGGCCGGCAAAGTGATCGGCATGGTGATGGTCGACTTCCTGCCCGACAATCTCACCTGGACGAAAAACAGCCTTTTACTCGCGGCTGGGGTGAAAGGCGCGCGAGGCGATTGTCCGGAAGGCAGCGGCCGACCTTGTATCCAAGGATTCGGCGTTGCGGAGATCGACCCGGCGAAAATGTCCGCCCGGCCCATCTTCGATTCCGCCGCCCACGAGCCGTTGATCGGCGGCGTATCTTCGGCTTTGAGGGTCGGCGATTCTATTTACCTGGGCGCATTCCAGGGCGACCGGCTGGTGAAGATTCCGTATCCGAAATAAGGAATTGCAAGCCCAATCAGCGTAACTGATAATAAGGATCAAAATTAGCCATTCTCTTGCATGCAGCCGAGCGATACAATGGGCTACTGAGGCAAACGTGAGAAAATCTCGCGATCTACTGCTATGGGCGGTGACGGTAGGCGCGAGCGCAGCTGTCGCTTTCGCGCAGCAGGACACTCCCGCCGCGCAAGCCGTCCTGAACAAATATTGCATCACCTGTCACAGCGCGAAGCTGCGTACAGGCGGCCTTTCTCTGCAGGATGCCGACCTGAATAACGTTCCGGCCGCTGCCGAGACCTGGGAAAAAGTGGTTCGCAAACTGCGCACCGGGTCCATGCCGCCGCAGGGAGTGCCGCATCCGGACACAGCCACCGCCAACAATCTGGCGACTTTTCTCGAAGCTTCGCTGGATCGCGCGGCCGCCGCGAAGCCCAACCCCGGCCATTCGGCGATGCACCGGCTGAATCGCGCCGAGTACGCCAACGCAATGCGCGACCTGGTGGCGCTGGATGTGGATGCCGGCGCGTTGCTCCCTCCCGATGACGAAAGCAGCGGCTTCGACAACATCGCCGACGTTCTCCGCATGTCGCCTTCGCTCATGGAGCGCTATCTCTCCGCCTCATGGAACATCAGCCGCGAAGCAGTCGGCGACATGAGTATCGCTCCGGCAACCACCACTTACCGCGTCCGGCCCGATCTTTCACAGGATCAGCACATCGAGGGGCTGCCGCTCGGAACGCGCGGCGGTATCCTGGTGAACCATTATGCTCCGCTGGACGCTGAATACGTGATCAAGCTCCGGCTGTGGCGGAATACGTTCGACCTCATGCGGGGCATGGAGGACGCCCATCAGATCGAGATCAGTGTGGACGGGAATCAGGCGCGGCTGGTAACGGCAGGCGGGCACGACGAATTTCTCAGGATGACCGCAAATCCTGGGGTATTCGGAGCCGAACTCGACAAGCAGCTAACCGTTCGCATTCCGCTGAAGGCGGGCCCGCATGTGATCACCGCGTCCACCATCCTCAGGAGCCACGCCGAGAAAGACGACCTGATCAAGCCCTTCCTGCGAACCACGATTGACGGCTTGGACATCATGGGCGATCCATCGGTGGACCGCCTGACCGTGGAAGGACCGCTCAATCCAACCGGCCCCGGCAATGCGCCATCGCGCGCGAAGATTTTGGTTTGCACTCCGCAAAATCAAAAGGACGAGCTGCCCTGTGCGCGCAAGATCCTCAGCACGCTGCTGCGGCATGCTTATCGCAGGCCGCTTCGAGAAAGCGACCTGGAAACGCCGCTCAGCTTTTATCAGCGGCGTCGCAATGGCAATGGCAGCTTTGACGCCGGAATCGAATCGGCGCTGCAGTTCATCCTGACCAGTCCCGAGTTCCTGTTTCGTTTTGAGCCGGATCCCCAGGATGTCGCGGTGGGCGCGGTTTATCAGTTGAGCGACGTAGCTCTGGCTTCGCGCCTGGCATTCTTTTTATGGAGCAGCCCGCCCGACGACGAACTGCTAAGAGTCGCGGAACAGGGCAAGTTACACGAGCACGCCGTGCTGGAGCAACAAGTGAAGCGAATGCTGGCGGACGGCCGTGCCGACGCGCTGGTGGACAATTTCGCGGAGCAGTGGCTTTTCTTGCGGAACCTCAAGAACGCGTCGCCCGATCCGCAGATCTTTCCCGATTTTGACGACAACCTGCGCCAGGCCATGCGCGAGGAAACCAAGCTGTTCTTCCAGAGCGTGGTGCGGGAGGATCGCAGCGCGATGGATTTACTGGATGCCGACTATACGTTCGTCAATGAACGTCTGGCGCGTCACTATGGAATTCCGAACGTCTACGGCAGCCAGTTCCGGCGCGTGACGTTAACGTCGGACGCCCGGCGCGGGCTGCTTGGCCAGGGCAGCATTCTTACCGTGACCTCATATCCGAATCGCACCTCGCCGGTGCAGCGCGGCAAGTGGATTCTCACAAACCTGCTCGGAATTCCGCCCACTCCGCCGCCGCCCAACGTTCCAGCGCTCAAGGAAAATGGCGATGGAAAGCCGCTGTCGCTGCGCGAGCGCATGGAGCAGCACCGCGCCGATGCGGTCTGCGCCGGATGCCACAAAGTGATGGATCCGATCGGATTCGCGCTGGAGAATTTCGATGCCGTAGGTCAGTGGCGCAGCATGGACGATGGCACTCGGATCGACCCTTCCGGCACGCTATACAACGGCACCCAGGTAGATGGCCCGGTGGCGCTGCGCAAGATGCTGGCGGACCACCCGGACGTCTTCGTCGGCGTGATGACCGAGAAGCTTTTGACCTATGCGCTCGGCCGAGGCGTCCAGTATTACGACATGCCGGCAGTCCGCAAGATCGTGCAGGACGCAGGCGCTCACGATTTTCGTTTTTCATCGCTGGTGCTTGGAACTGTGGAGAGCGTCCCGTTCGAAATGAAAACCAGGACCTCGGGCGCGCTGGGCAGTGCATCAAACAGCGACGCGTCGAGATAAGGAACCGCAAACATGCGACTGATCACCAAGAAACATATTTCCCGCCGGACAGTGTTGCGAGGCTTGGGTACGGCGCTATCGCTTCCATTGCTGGATTCGATGGTTCCCGCTCAAACGCCGCTGGCCAAGACTGCGGCGAATCCGGAAATGAAGTTGGGGCTGTGCTTCATTCCGCATGGCGCGGTGATGGCCAACTGGACACCGGAGGGTGAGGGCGCCGATTTCAAGATCTCGCGGACGCTGGCTCCCATTGAACCCTTCAAGGACCAGGTGGTGGTGGTCACCAATCTGGCGCACAAGATGGCCGCGCCGGGAGGTCCCGGCGATAACGGAGGCGATCATACCCGATCTCCTGCTGTCTTCCTCAATGGGGTTCACCCCAAACGCACCGACGGCGCCGATATCCAGGCGGGCGTAACCATCGATCAAATCGCGGCGCAGAGGATCGGCCAGCGGACGCCGCTGCCATCGCTCGAACTGGCCACCGAAGACTTCAGCGGTCTGGTGGGCTCCTGCGACGTGGGATTCAGTTGCGCCTACATGAATACGATTTCGTGGCGCACTCCCACCACTCCGCTTCCGATGGAGATTAACCCGCGGGTAGTTTTCACGCGACTGTTCGGTGACGGCGCCAACTCCGCGGAGCGCCTCGAGCGTATCGAAGAACAGCACAGTATCCTGGACGCGGTGATGGGCCAGGTTCGTCATCTGGAAGGCAATCTCGGGCCTAGCGACCGCAATCGCGTGGCTGAGTATCTGGACACTGTTCGCGAAATCGAGCGGCGTATCCAACTGGCCGAAAAACAGAATGCGAATTCCACGCTGGCTGTTCCAACCTCGCCCATGGGCATCCCCGACGATCATCAGGAACATTCCAAGTTGATGTTCGATCTGATGGCGCTCGCCTTCCAGGCCAACATCACGCGAGTTTCCACCTTCATGATGGCTCGCGAGGTCAGCTATCGGACATTCCCGATGCTCGGGATTTCGGAAGGTTTCCACCCTGCGTCACATCATCAGAACAATCCGGAGCGCCTGGAAAACTTGACGAAGATCAACACCTATCACGTGAGCCTGATGGCCTATTTCCTCGGCAAGCTCAAAGCCACTCCGGATGGCGACGGCAACTTGTTGGATCATTCGCTCATTCTCTATGGGAGCGGCATGAGCAACAGCAACGTGCATAATCACGCGCCTTTGCCGGTGATGGTGGCCGGTGGAGCGGCCGGAAGAATGAAGGGCGGACGCCACCTGAAATACCCGGAAGGCACGCCGATGGCGAATCTGCTGCTGACCATCCTCGACAAGGCCGGCGTTCCCGAGGAGCGCGTTGGCGATAGCACCGGGCTGTTGACTGAGCTGTGATCGGAGGATCACCCATGAAAACACTTTACGGCATACTGCTTTTGACGTTAGCCGGCCAAGCGAGCTTCGCCGCGGGTACCGAAGTCGCCGATGCAGTTCAAAATCGCGATACTGCTACGTTGCGGAGCTTGCTGAAGCAACACGCGGCGGTCACTGCCAGTCAGAGGGACGGGACCACTGCCCTGCACTGGGCGGCACACTGGAATGATGCCGAAGCCGTCGGGCTGCTGCTCAAGGCGGGGGCTGACGCGAAAGCAGTGAATCGTTATGGCGCCACTCCGCTCTCCGAGGCCGCGGCCCTCGGCAACCCCGCCATCGTCGAACAGTTGCTCAAAGCGGGCGCCGATCCGAACACGCGCACCACGGCCGATGGCGAAACGGTTTTGATGACGTCCGCCCGCGCCGGCAATCTGGATGCAGTGAACATACTGCTGAGCCACGGCGCGGATGTCAACGCCAAGGAAGCTTATAGGAACCAGACCGCACTGATGTGGGCCGCGTCCGAACACCATCCCCAGGTGGCGAAGGCGCTGCTGGACCACGGCGCCGATTGGAAGATTCAATCTTCGTTCCGTGAAACAAAGATTCCCAAACTCAGCACTGCGTCGTCCATTTCTCCCATCTCCCGAGGCGGTTTGACGGCCTTTCTATTTGCCGCGCGCGAGGGCGATATGGAAACCGCCAAGGTGATGCTGGATGCCGGAGTGGACATCAATCAGACCGACGTGGACGGCACCAGCGGCCTGGTGGTAGGGATCATGAACAAGCAGTACACGTTCGCGAAGTTCCTGCTGGATCGCGGCGCGGATCCGAACGTGTCGGATGTGAAGGGACGCGCGGCGCTATATGCCGCCATCGACGCCCGGGATGAAGACTGGTCCGCGCTGCCCATGCGCAAAGAGATGGACCCGCTTCCGAGCCTCGAATTGATCCAGGCAATTCTGGCGCGTAATCCGAATGTGAATGCGAAGTTGACGCATAATCTTCCCGGCCGCAGTGGAATGGACTACGGCGATGCCGGGCTCGACGAGGGTACGACGCCGTTCATGCGCGCTGCCCGATCGGGCGATGCGGCCACCATGCGACTCTTGCTCGCGGCCGGCGCCGATGCCAAGCTTACTACCAAGGACGGCAACAACGCGCTGTTGATCTCCGCGGGAATTGGTTATCGCGACAAGAACACTCGTGGAACCGAAGCCGAGGCGCTGGAAGCGCTCGAGATCTGCATCGCTCAAGGTCTGGATCTGAATCAGACCAACGCTAAGGGCGAGAACGCGCTGCACGGAGCTGCGAACCGAGGGTCCGATCTGTTGGTCAAATTCCTGGTCGAACATGGTGTGCCGCTTGACGCCAGGTCCAAAGCCGGTTTTACGCCTCTCGATATTGCCATGGGAAAAGACAGCTTTGGCGCCTTGCCGGTTCCGCACGACAGCACGGTGGCTCTGCTGCGAAGCTTGGGTGGTCCTGAGGGGAAACGAGCCGAAGGAACACATTGATGAAAACTCGGCGGTTTTCGAATACAGCCGGCGCGCTCGCGGTCTTCGCGCTTGCCGTCGTCGCAATGGACGGGCTGGTATTCGCGCAAAAGAACCAATTCCCGTGGGACGATTATCGAGTCGAAGGCGACCTGACAACCATTCACGTGCAAGGCAACGTGTATATGATCCACGGACTGGGAGGGAATGTCGCCGTGCAGATCGGCGAGACCGGTGTTCTGCTGGTAAATACCGGATTGGAGCAGCATTCCGCCAGGCTCATCGCCGCGGTCCGCAAGCTCTCCGATAAGCCTCTGCAATACATCATCAACACCTGCGCGCATCCCGACCAGAGCGGTGGGAATGAAGCCCTGCGCAAAATCGGCGTGACCATCACCGGCGCCAATGTCACCGGCGACATCGCCGATGCCGGGCAAGGCGCCCAGATCATTGCGCACGAAAATGTCTTGAACCGGATGAGCGCTCCCACCGGCCAGAAGGCGGCGGCGCCGGGCGATGCCTGGCCGACCGACACCTACGTTTCCGGTCAGAAGGAAGTGTTCTTCAACGAAGAGCCTGTGATTGCCCGCTGGCAACCCTCGGCGCATACCGATGGCGATAGCCTGGTGATCTTTCGCCGCTCCGACGTGGTGGCCGCTGGCGATATTTTCAATACGGATAGCTATCCTTTCATCGACGTGGAACGCGGCGGCGGCGTTCAGGGCGAGATCGATGCTCTCAACAACATCATCGATATCGCGGTTCCCAAGCATGAAGAGGAGGGCGGGACGTACATCATCCCCGGCCACGGCCGTATCTCCGACGAGTTCGACGTGGTTGAATACCGCGATATGGTCACCATCGTGCGAGACCGCGTCCAGCACGGCATCAAGAAGGGGATGACGTGGGATCAGATCAAGACCGCCGGTTTCACGAAAGATTACGACGCCCGTTGGAGCGCCCAGGATGGGCCTGGTACGGCCGCCAATTTTGTGAGTTCTATTTACCGAAGCCTGATGGCTTCCGCGAGCAGATGAGATCATGAGGAACAAATATTTATTGATCCTGATCTTTGCGGGCTTGGTCCAAACGTCGGGAGCCCTGGCGCAATATTCCGGTTCGTTCAACGCGCAGCCTGGCATCGATCTGAGCGGCGCCTGGGCGCCGGAGCCGCACGAGGAAAGCGTCGGTAACCCGGCCATTGCGGATTTCCTGGGCGTTCCGATCACCGAATCAGCGCGTGCAGTAGGGCTGGCCTGGAGCCCGTCCCGCGTGACTGTCCCCGAGCATCAATGCCAGGTGCACGTGGCTCCCTACATCATGGGAGGTCCGCTCAATCTCCGAATCTGGGAAGAGCGCGACAATCAGGCGCAAAAGCTGCAATCCATCCGCATGTACATCAGCACGTACGAACAGAATCGTACCATCTGGATGGACGGCCGCCCGCATCCCCCCGCCGCTGCGGCGCACACCTGGATGGGGTTCTCCACCGGTGACTGGGATGGCAACACACTGACGGTCTACACCACTCACATGAAGGAAGGATATTTAAGACGCAACGGTCTTCCGGAAAGCGATCAGGCCACACTGATCGAGCACTTCATGCGGCATGGAGATTACCTGGTGCACGTGAGTGAAGTGACTGACCCGGTGACTTTGACCGAGCCGTTTGTGCGGACACAGATTTTTCACCGCACGCCCCAAGAGGGGCAGAACTGGCTTTATCCCTGTGAATCCGTGGTTGAAATTGCGAATCAGCCGCGCGGCGCTGTGCCGAATTTTCTTCCCGGCGAGAATCCATTTGTCGCCGAATTCGCGGCAAAATACCACCTTCCGCTGGCCGCCACGCTGGGCGGCGCTGACACCATGTATCCGGAGTTTCAGCAGAAGATGAAAACCATGCCTGTGCCGGCGAAATAGCGCCAGTCT